>NZ_JABWRY020000001.1:953035-1270714 GCF_014269205.2 Pseudomonas kermanshahensis | reverse complement strand
GATCAGCGTGCCATTGACCAGCACGTCGAGCGGCTCGCCGGCCAGGCGGTCGAGCTCGATCACCGACCCCTGGTTGAGCTGCAGCAGGTTGCGGATGTTGATCTCGGTGCTGCCCACTTCCATGGAAATGTTCACCGGAATGTCCAGGATCACGTCCAGGTTAGGGCCTTCGAGACTGACATTCTCGTTCGGCCGCGGCGAGCTGGCGAACTCTTCCATCGGCAGGCGGCCAGCGCCGCTGTTACCGGTGTCGCCGCCCAGCAGCGCGTCGATATCGGCCTGGCCGGCATCACCGGTTTCCTCCAGCGCCGCCGCCCATTCGTCGGCCAGGGCCTGGTCTTCCGCGGACGTGATCTCGTTTTCGTTAGCCATGATTTCCTCGACAGGCATTCAATTCGTAGTGAGCGACCGGCACGCCGTCAGCGGCGTTCGATCGGGTCGATGATCTGCAGGGCCAGGTTGCCCTTGTGCGAACCCAGCCGCGCCTTGAACGAGGGCACGCCGTTGGCGCGCAGCACCAAGTGCTCGGGCAGCTCCACCGGGATCACATCGCCAGGCTGCATGTGCAGGATGTCGCGCAGCTTCAGCTGGCGGCGGGCAACCGTGGCGGTCAGTGGCACGGCCACGTCCAGCACGTCTTCGCGCAGGGCCTTGACCCAGCGCTCGTCCTGGTCGTCCAGGTCGGACTGGAAGCCCGCATCGAGCATCTCGCGCACCGGCTCGATCATCGAGTACGGCATGGTCACGTGCAGGTCGCCGCCACCGCCGTCCAGCTCGATGTGGAAGGTCGACACCACCACCGCCTCGCTGGGGCCGACGATGTTGGCCATGGCCGGGTTGACCTCGGAGTTCATGTACTCGAAGTTGACCGGCATGATGGCTTGCCAGGCTTCCTTGAGGTCGACGAAGCATTGGTCGAGGACCATGCGCACCACGCGCAACTCGGTCGGGGTGAACTCGCGGCCTTCGATCTTGGCGTGACGGCCGTCACCGCCAAAGAAGTTGTCCACCAGCTTGAACACCAGCTTGGCGTCGAGGATGAACAGCGAGGTGCCGCGCAGTGGCTTGATCTTGACCAGGTTGAGGCTGGTCGGCACATACAGCGAATGCACGTACTCGCCGAACTTCATCACCTGCACGCCACCCACCGCCACGTCCGCCGAGCGGCGCAGCAGGTTGAACATGCTGATGCGGGTGTAGCGGGCAAAGCGTTCGTTGATCATTTCCAGGGTCGGCATACGACCGCGGACGATACGATCCTGGCTGGTCAGGTCGTAGCTTTTGATACTGCCTGGCTCGGAAGCGCTCTCGGTCTGCACCAGACCATCGTCGACACCGTGCAACAGCGCATCGATTTCATCCTGGGACAGCAGGTCCTGTACGGCCATTGCGGACTCCTACTGCAATACGAAATTGGTGAACAGCAACTGGTCGATGACCGGCTTGCCGACTTCCTTCTGGGCGACTTCCTGCACCACGGCGGTGGCTTTCTGGCGCAGCATCTCTTGCCCTACCGGGCTGCCGGCCAGGGTGTCGAAGCCCTGCCCGGAGAACATCATCACCAGGTTGTTGCGAATCACCGGCATGTGCACCTTGAGGGCATCCAGGTCAGCCTGGTTGCGCGCTTGCAGGGTGATGCTCAGTTGCATGTAGCGCTGGCGGCCGTTCTGGTTGAAGTTGACCACGAAGGCCGGGGTGAGCGCTTCGTAGATGGCCACAGGCTTGACGTTGGCGGCGGCCGGGTCGGTGGCCGGCGCGGAGTCGCTCTTGTGCATGATGAACCAGGTAGCGCCCACCGAAAGGCCGATCGCCAGCACCAGGCCCAGCACCAACAGCAGGATCAGCTTGAGTTTGCCTTTTGTGGCGGGGTCTTTTACTGCTTCGGTTTTCGCCATGCCAATAATCCGTCGTCCATCGGGGGTTCAAAGGAGGATGACGTGGCTTGAGCAAGTGTTATGCCAGGTTTTGGGTGGGGGATGGAATGAGGTTTGGGTGGGTTTGGCGTTAGGGGGGCAGCGCCTGGGAGATCGAGCGCCGCCCGCGCGGCGCATCGCGAGCAACGCTCGCTCCTACGTTTGTTTCGGGCCAATTATTCCTGGGGCATACGCGCGCGACCGCCTCTGACGCATGGCGCGATATCGCGTCGAACAAACAAGGCAGTCGCGCGCACCTGTCACAGGCGTTATTGGCCGAAAACAAACGTAGGAGCGAGCGTTGCTCGCGATGCGCCGCGCGGGCGGCGCTCGTTCTCAACGGCACCAACAACCTAAAGACAGGCACCCCGCCCTCACGCGTAATAATCAACCGCACTGTCGCCAATCACCACCTGCTGCTCAACCGGCCTGCTGCTATCGACCTGCTCGGAGCCGCCCTGCCCGGCCTGTTGCCGCGCCGCGACGCCCGACAGATTGCTGCCCTGCTCCTGCGCCTGCTGATGCTGTTGCCCGCGTGACTGGTCAGCAACATTGACGTCTGGCTGCGCCAGGCCCTGCTGGGTAAATAGCTCGCGCAAGCGGTGCACCTGGCTGTCGAGGGCATCACGCACACCGGCGTGGCCGCTGATGAAGGTCACCTGGGTCGACTGATCCGCCGCTACATTGACGCGAATGTCCAGCCGCCCCAACTCGGCGGGCTCCAGCTGGATGTCTGCCGACTTGAGGTTCTGGCTGGACAGGTACATGACCCGATTCACCAGGCCTTCGGTCCAGGCGTTCTGGTTCATCGGCAAGGGTTGGTGCAAAGGGCTGGCATTCGCCGGCACGGCATTGGCGGTTTTCGCCGTGGCCGCCTGGGTCAGGCTGGCCAGGCGATCGGCGAAATCGTCGACGCGTGTGTCGCTGCTGGCGCTCTTGGTGTCCTTCAGGCCCTCTTCAAGCAGTGCACCGAAGGCCTTGTCGCCTGGCTCGCCCGCCTCACCCTCAGCGGTATCGACCAGATTCGCCAAGGTATTGACGGCTCCTCGGCCTTCATCACCCTGAGCCTGCGAGGGGTCCACGGCGTGTGCCGAGGTGGTGCCTTTGGCCTGGGCGCTCTGTTCCAGTGCCAGGCGCAAGGTTGGCAGGTTGGCCAAGGGGTCGGCGTCGGGGTCGAACGCCTCTTCGGCGGCAGGCTCCTCCGTCAGCGCTGCGCTGGCTTGCGACTGTGCAGTGGCAGCCTGAAGCACGGGCGCCACGGCCTCAGCCTGGGCTTGAATCAGTTGCGCGCCGGGCTGCGCATCGGTGACCTGGCCGGCCACCAGGCTGGCGTCGCGCAACCCTGTGTCAGCGGGGTCTGAGGCATGGTCGTCGGCTGGCAATTTGTTGCCGTCATCGGCAACCGATGGCTTGTCGGCAGCATCTTTCTTGCCGCCGTGTGCCACTTCTGGCTTGTCCTTGGGCTTGGCCTGGGCGACCTTGTCGTCCTGCCCAAACGTTTTCTGCTTGGCCATGACCTGGTCGAAGCCACCGCCCGCGTCACCCAGCGCCTGCGAGGGCTTGTCCACCATCGAGCTGGTCGCTCGCGACGACTTGCCAACAGCGTTTGCTTGCAACAAAGGATTGGGTGCGACAGGCATTGAGCGGTCTCCGCGCCAGAAACTGAAAAGTCATCCGGGCAAAGACAGGCAAGACTCGCGCCAAGTCGCGCATCAGCCCGCCGAGATACGGTGCTCCTCACCGCGGTAGAAGCGCCGAACCTCTACATATTCCAGGTCGATACGGTTGATCAGGTCCTCGATGCCATACAGCGGCGGCTGGCGCACCCGGTCTTCCAGTTGCTGGCACAGGCCAGCCAGCGCGACAGCCCCCATGTTGCTGCTGCTGCCCTTGAAGCTATGGGCCGCTGAGCCCAGCTCATCGGCGTTTTTGGCAGCGTGCAACTCGCTCAAGCGCCGCTCGGAGTCATCCAGGAATGTCTGCACCAGATGCAGGTAGCCATCCTCCATGACCTCACGCAGGTCGTTGAGCACCTTGTGGTCGATATGAATCTCAGTCACTTGTTCACTCCTTGATCAAGCCAGATTATGCCCGAGCCAGCCCCAGGGTCACAGGCGGGCTCACCATACAAACTCTACCCGGGCGCAGCGGCCGCCTTCGCACCATTGCGCATTACTGCCCAGCCGCGTTACCAGCTGCAGGCCACGGCCACTCAACCCCTGCTCCGAGGGCGGCTGCGACAGCACCCGCTGCACATCAAACCCTGCGCCGCTGTCACGCACCTCGATCATCAGACGCCCGCCATCGGCGAGGGGTTCAACCTTCAAGTCGATGCGCACAAAACCGTCAGCCAATGCCGCCAAGCGCCGGGCACGCTCCCGGTAGTAATCGGCAAAGCCCTGCACATCGCGCTTGAGCCGCGAATCCAGGCCCAACACCCCATGCTCCAAGGCATTGGAGAACAGCTCGCTGAGCACACTGTGCAGGTTGCCAGTGCGCGCGCGCAGCGGGTGGATTTCCTGCAACAGCTGCACCAGGTACGGCACTGGGTTGGACTGCTTCAGGCTTTCGCCGCGCAGTTCGAACCCAAGCGACCAATCCAGCGGGCTGGGGCGACCGCGTTCAGCGTAGATCATCGGCGCCGGCACCCGCTCATCGGCCGCGAACATGCGGATATCGCACAGGCTGATGTCGTCCCGAGGCTGCCCGCCGAAATGTTCCAAGGCCTGCATCACCTCATCAAACAAGTGGGCCGGGTCTCGGTTGCCAGCCAGCACCCCTTGCAGGCGCTCGACGCCAAACAAGCGTTCCTGGTCATCGGCCGTGTCCAGCACGCCGTCTGACAACAGCAACAAGCGCTCCCCCGCCGCCAGCGGCAGCACTTGCGTGCTGTCGTCGAAGCGCTCAGGGGCAAGAATACCCAGCGGCAAATGCCGCGAAGCCAGCGCCGACAGCACCTCGCCGCCTGCAGACAAGCGATAGCCGTCTGGCATGCCGCCGTTCCACACCTCCACCGAGCCACGCTGCACGCTCAGGTTGAGCATCACTGCACAGCAAAACATGTCCACCGGCAGGATGCGTTTGAGCTTGGCGTTCATTTCGCGCAGGGTCTGCGCCAGGCCATACCCCTTGGCTGTCATGCCGTAGAACACTTCTGCCAGGGGCATGGCGCCAACGGCGGCGGGCAGGCCGTGGCCGGTGAAATCCCCCAGCAGCACCTGCATGTCCCCCGAGGGCGTGAACGCGGCCAGTAGCAAGTCACCATTGAACAGTGCGTAGGGCGATTGCAGGTAGCGAATGTTGGGCGCAGCCAGGCAGCCCGCATGGGCCACCTTGTCAAATACCGCCTTGGCCACCCGCTGCTCGTTGAGCAGGTGGTGATGGTGGCGGGTGATTTCGTCGCGCTGGGCGAGCACGGTGGCCTGCAGCCTGCGCAGGCGGCCCATGGCGCGTATCTTGGCGGCGAGAATCACCGGGCTATAGGGCTTGGCCATGAAGTCATCGCCGCCGGCCTCCAGGCAGCGCACCAAGGCATCCTCCTCGTTCAACGAGGTGAGGAATATGATCGGCACCAACGCTTCTCCGGCCAGGGCCTTGATCTGCCGGGCCGCTTCGAAACCATCCATCACCGGCATCAGCGCATCAAGCAGCACCAGGTGCGGGCGCCGTTCGACAAACAGCGCCACCGCCTGCTCGCCGTTTTCTGCGGTGAACACCTGATGCCCCTGGCGCCGGACGATTTGCGCCAGCAACAAGCGGTCGGCGGCCCCGTCTTCGGCGACCAGCACGGTCAACGCCTGTTCGGCAGCCATCACGCGGCTCAACTGATATCGAACAGTTTTTCGAAATTGGAGATGGCGAGGATCTTGCGCACATCGGAGCTGGCGTGCACCACACGCACGTCCGAATCGTCGCCGCCCGCGTGATCGCGCAGCAGCAACAACATGCCGAGCGCGGAGCTATCGAGGTAGGTGGTGTCTTTCAGGTCCACGACCACCGAGTCCGGCCGACCCGGCTGGCGCTCGTAGGCTTCGCGAAACTCCTGGTGCTTGCCGAAATCGAAACGACCCTTGACCGTGATCGTCAGCTTTTTCCCGTCCTGCGAAAAATCAGTCTCGACTGCCATGCTAGCGATTCCTTCGATGATGGCGGATGCAACCTTTTAAGGTTTAGCAGCCTGGGGTGGGAGTGCAAGCGAGACGGCCAACAGATCGCCCTCAGCGGCGCGCGCCGGCGATTAAAAATCAGGGGTGACTTTGTCTGGGCAAGCGCTGCGACAGCTCATCCAGCAAGCGCTGCTCGCGCTTGTCTTCGGCGCGCCGCGCTTCATCCAGGTAACGCTGTACCAACTTGCGCAACCCCTCGACCCGGGCATAGGCCTGCTGCCAGGTGCCGCGAGCGTTGTTCAGGTTGTTCTGGTGCCAGGTCAGGCTCTGACGCTGCTGGGTCATGGCTGTTTCCAGTTGCCCGAGAAAACGCTGGTAATTGACCAGCCAGCTGCCATTGACGCCCTGCCCGCCGCGGTTGATCCACTGCAGCTGGTAGTCCTCGCGAAAACGCTCCAGCTCAGCCAACTTGACCTGCGCCTGGGTCACCAGTTGCTGAAAATGCCCAAGGCGCTGGGCGGCCTTGCGCTCGGCCTCTTCGGCCATGTCCACCACCGGCGCCAGGCGCGCGGCACGTCCGGGCAGTGCCATGGCCTATCAACCGCCCGCCGGAGGCGTGAATATCGCCCCCAGCTGATCGCGGCTCTGCGCCATGCCGACGTTCTCGTCCAGGCCTTGACGCAGAAAATCCACCAAGCGGGACTGCAAGGCGATCGCCAGGTCGGTCTCCGGGTCGCCACCGGCCACATAGGCACCGACGCTGATCAGGTCGCGGCTCTGCGACAGGCGCGACCACAACTGCTTGAATTTTTGCGCCTGGCGCAGATGATCAGCATCGACCACCTGCGGCATTACCCGGCTGATCGACGCTTCGATGTCGATCGCGGGGTAGTGGCCTTCTTCGGCCAAGCGCCGGGACAACACGAAGTGGCCGTCGAGCACCCCCCGCGCCGAGTCGGCGATCGGGTCCTGCTGGTCGTCGCCCTCCGACAATACCGTGTAGAACGCAGTGATCGAGCCGCCACCAGGCTCGCCATTGCCCGCCCGCTCCACCAGCTTCGGCAGCTTGGCGAACACCGACGGCGGGTAACCCCGGGTGGCCGGCGGCTCGCCGATCGCCAAGGCGATCTCACGCTGAGCCTGGGCAAAACGGGTCAGCGAATCCATCAGCAACAGGACATTCTTGCCCTTGTCGCGGAAGTATTCGGCAATGCGCGTGCAATACATGGCCGCGCGCAGGCGCATCAACGGCGCGTCATCGGCGGGCGAGGCGACCACTACCGAGCGCTTGAGGCCCTCTTCACCGAGGATGTGCTCGATGAACTCCTTCACCTCGCGGCCCCGCTCGCCGATCAGCCCAACGACGATGATCTCGGCTTCGGTGAAGCGCGTCATCATGCCCAGCAACACCGACTTACCCACACCGGTACCGGCGAACAGGCCCAGGCGCTGGCCACGGCCGACGGTGAGCAGGCCATTGATGCTGCGGATGCCTACGTCCAGCGGCACGCTGATGGGGTCGCGGTTGAGCGGGTTGATCACCGGGCCATCCATCGGCACCCAGTCTTCGGCCTTCATGCCGCCTTTGCCATCGAGGGCGCGCCCGGCGCCATCCAGCACCCGCCCGAGCATGCTCATGCCCATGGGCAGGCGGCCGCCGTCGTCCAGCGGTACCACCCGCGCACCAGGGGCGATGCCGACGATGCTGCCAACCGGCATGAGGAATACCTTGGACCCGGCAAAGCCCATGACTTCGGCCTCGACCTGCACCGGGTGGTAGCTGTCGTCATTGATCACCAGGCAGCGGCTACCCACTGCGGCACGCAGGCCTTCGGCTTCGAGGGTGAGGCCAACCATGCGCAGCAGGCGGCCTTCGACGATCGGCTGCACCGGCAGCTCGATCGCCTCGGCGTAACTGCCCAGGCGTTTGCCGAAACTGGTGCGGTCAAGGCGCATCGGGGCGGTCCAGGTCGATCGACACATCGGCCGGCGCAGGGTGCAGGGAATGGTCGTGAAGCTGGTCGAACAGCTGCGCCACGGCCTTCTCGATGCGCGTTTCCATGCTGGCGTCGATACGGCTGTGGGCGGTCTCGATGCGGCAGCCACCCGGCAGCAAGGCTTCGTCTTCGAGCAGCCGCCAATTTTCTTCGTGGCGCTCGCGCAGGGACTTGGCGAGTTCGAAGTCCTGGGGGTTGAGGTGAATGCGGATGTTGTCCGCGCCCATTGGCAGCAGCTTGAGGGCTTCGCGCAGCACCTGGGTAATCTGGCTGGAATCGCTGCGCAGCTCGCGGCCGATCACCTGGCGGGTCATGTGCGCGACCAGGTGCACCAGGGTTTTCTCGATCTGTGTGTCTTGCTCGGCGATGGGCGCCATCAGGTTGACCATCAGCCGCTCGAGGCTGCCGACCTTGGCCGCCAGGGCCTGCTCAGCCTCTTGGCGCACCTTCAGCTGGGTGCTGTGAAAGCCCTCGCGCTCGCCGGTGGCAAAGCCTTCGTTGTAAGCGTCCTGGCGAATGGCTTCGAGTTCTTCGAGGGTCAGCGGCTGGACTTCTTCCAGCGGCACTTCCTCGACTTCTTCCTCGATGACTTCGGGTTCCGGTTCAGGCTCGGGTTGCGGCTCGGGTTCCGGGTCGAAGCTGGGCAGCGCCCAGACATCGACGCCCTCGAGGTCGCGGGCGCGGATCAGGTCGCTGGGGTGATGTTCTTTGCTGGACATGCTGTGATGTTCTCAAACCACGTTCAGCCAACGCGATCCCTGTGGGAGCGGGCTTGCCCGCGAATGCGTCGGCAGGGACAACCTCATCACCCGATCTGGCGCCTTCGCGGGCAAGCCCGCTCCCACAGTGGGCTGCGCCAGTCGGCAGAATCCGGCAACGTTAGATCATTTCCTCGGCACCCTTGCCGCCGAGCACGATCTCGCCGGCCTCGGCCATGCGTCGGGCGATGGTGAGGATTTCTTTCTGTGCCGTTTCCACGTCGCTGACCCGTACCGGCCCTTTGGCCTCCAGGTCGTCGCGCAGCAGTTCCGACGCACGTTTGGACATGTTCTTGAAGATCTTGTCCTTGACCCGCTCGTCGGCGCCTTTGAGCGACACCACCAGCACGTCCGAAGACACCTCGCGCAGCAACGCCTGGATGCCACGGTCGTCGACATCGGCCAGGTTGTTGAAGACGAACATGAGGTCTTCGATCTGCTCCGAGAGGTCGTTGTCGACTTCGCGGATCGAGTCCATCAGCGCACCTTCCACCGAACTGTCGAGGAAGTTCATGATGTCAGCAGCCCGCTTGATACCGCCCAAGGTGGTCCGCGCAGCATTGGAGTTGCCCGAGAACTGCTTCTCGAGGATCTGGTTCAGCTCTTTCAGCGCCGCCGGTTGCACGGTGTTCAGCGACGACACGCGCAGGATGATGTCCAGGCGCACCTTGTGGTCGAAGTTGCTCAGCACTTCACCGGCCTGGTCAGGGTCCAGGTAGGCGACCACGATGGCTTGGATCTGCGGGTGCTCGTAGCGGATCACATCGGCCACGGCACGCGGCTCCATCCACTTGAGGCTGTCCAGGCCGCTGGTGTTGCCCCCCAGCAGGATGCGGTCGATCAGGCCGTTGGCCTTGTCCTCGCCCAAGGCCTGGTTGAGCATCTTGCGGATGTAACCGTCAGAGCCCACGCCCAGGCTGGTCTGGTCGCCGACGATGTCGACGAACTCGCTCATCACCTGCTCTACCTGGTCGCGGTGCACGTTGCCCATCTGCGCCATGGCCACGCCCACACGTTGCACTTCCTTAGGGCCCATGTGCCGCAGTACCTGGGCCGCATCGGTTTCACCCAGCGAGAGCAGGAGGATCGCCGCTTTGTCGACGCGGCTCAGCTTGGCGGTAACGGCTCGGTTATCACTCATCGGCGTTGATCCAGTCTTTCACGACCTGGGCCACGCGGCCCGGGTCTTCGGCCACCAGGCCTTTGATTGCGTTGAGCTGTGCCTCGTAGCCCTCGCTCGGGCTTGGCAACAGAATGCTTGTCGGGCCACCCAGACTGACGCGGTCGTTGGCCAGTTCGCCATCCAGACCGATCATGCCGCCCAGCTCCATGTCGCTGTCCGAGGCAGCCTGCTTGCCGCCCCCTGTGATGTTGTTGAGCACCGGGCGCAGCACGCCGAACACCAGCACCAGGATGAACACCACGCCCAGCACTTGCTTGACGATGTCCCAGAACCACGGCTGCTGATAGAAGGCGATATCGGCGATTTCTTCGCCGCGGTCGGCGGCAAACGGCACGTTGATCACCGTCACGCTGTCGCCACGGCTGGCGTCGAAGCCGACCGCGTTCTGCACCAGGCGGGTAAAGCGCGCCAGGTCCTCGGTACCCCAAGGGGCACGCGTGGTCTCGCCACTGGTGGGGTCGATCTTGAGCTGGTCGTCGACCACCACCGCCACCGACAGGCGGGTCATGCGGCCCTGCTGCTGACGGGTGTGGCTGATGGAGCGGTCTAGCTCGAAGTTCTTGGTGCTTTGCTGGCGTTTGTCTGCCGGGTACGGCGCAAGCATCGGCTGGCCGGTGGCCGGGTCCATGATCTGCTGCCCGTTGGCATCCACCAGCGGCTGGCCGGGCTGGATGGCAGCGGCCGGGGTAGCGGCAGCGCCCGTGGTTTGCGGCGCAGACGCCGCACCCGGTGGCTGGTTGCTCAGCGCGCCGGGCACGCCTTGCGGGCCCTGGCTGCTGGCGCGCTGTTCGTCGACCGACTGTTCGCTGCGCAGCGCCGGCTGGTCGGGGTTGAACTGCTCGGAGGTCGATTCGACCGCACTGAAATCCAGGTCGGCGGAGACTTCGGCCTTGTAGCGATCGTTACCCAACACCGGCTGCAAAATATTGTGCACACGCTGGGTAAGCATGCTTTCCATGCGGCGGCTGTAGTCGAACTGTTTGCCCGCCATGGTCAGGGCGGTGTCCTGCAGCTGTTCGGAGAGCAGGTTGCCCTTCTGGTCGACGACAGTGACTTGCGACTTGTCCAGCTCTGGCACGCTGGTGGCGACCAGGTTGACAATCGCCATCACCTGCCCGGCTTCCAACCCACGGCCTGGGTACAACTCGACCAGTACCGAGGCGCTGGGCTTGCGTTCGTCACGCACGAACACCGAACTTTTCGGGATGGCCAGGTGCACGCGCGCAGCCTTGACGTTGTTCAGGCTGGAAACAGTACGGGCCAGTTCGCCTTCCAGGCTGCGGCGATAACGGGTGGCCTCCATGAACTGGCTGGTGCCCAGGCCCTGCTCCTTGTCGAGCAGCTCGAAACCGACGTTGCCATCGCTCGGCGCCACGCCTGCGGCCGCCAGCTTCAGGCGCGCACGGGAGAGGTCGTCGGCCTTGACCAGCAGCGCGCCGGAATTGGGCTCGACGTTGTAGGGAATGTCTGCGGCGGCCAGGGTTTCCATGACCTGCTTGGTGTCCATGCCCGACAGGCTGCCATACAGCGGCCGATAGTCCGGCTGTTGCGACCACAGCACCACGGCGAAGCCGATCGCCACGCTCGCCGCCAACCCGACCATGAGGCCGACTTGACGCAGCATGGGCATCTGCGAAATGTTTTCCAGAAACGCCATGCCGAACAGCGGCGGTTTGGCCGCTGGCTGGCCGCTCTTGGCGGGGGCGTTATCGACGACTGCTTCAGCCATGGGTTACGTCCGTCCTCAAACCGGCATCTGCATGATGTCTTGATACGCCTGGACCAGCTTGTTGCGTACCTGGGTGAGTGCCTGCATGGAGACGCTGGCCTTTTGCGAGGCGACCATGACATCGGTCAGGTCGACGCCGGTCTTGCCAATTTCGAAGGCGTTGGCCAGCTGGGTGGAAGCCTGCTGCGTCTCATGCACCTTGCCGATGGCCTGGCCGAGCATGTCGGCAAAGCTGCTCTGGCCCGGGGCCAGTTCGGGGGCAGCGGACACCTTGGGCAGCGACATGGCATCAGCCTGCATCGCGCGCATGTCCAGCATCAGACGATTGAATTCAACACCTTGGCTCATGACCTTCTCTCTCCGGCGGCCGCATTTTTTTGACACTCATGCGGCGGATAGCTCGTGTAAAGCAACAAAGGTGCCAGCCTTGCCACCCTGTCCATTTGGTTTAGCGCGATCCCTGCAAAGCAGGCTTGGTGATGTTTGCTATGGAGCTGAAATCCAGGGGCTGCTTCGCAGCCCATCGCAGGCAAGCCAGCTCCTACAGAAAAACCCATAACCTGTTGATTTAGCGGGTGCCTGTGGGTGCGATGCATCAGCCGAAGAGGCTGGCCTCGACGTCGAACCCGGCATCGCGCATCTGCGCCAGCTTGTAACGCAGGGTGCGCGGGCTGATGCCCAGGCGCTCGGCGGCTTCCTTGCGGCGGCCGCGTTCGGCGCGCAAGGTGTCGATGATGGTCTGGTACTCATGGCGGCGCAGGTCATCGCCCAGGCCACTGGCTTCGGCAACCACGACTGCCACTGACGGCGCCGCGCCGGCCGACAATGGAATGGCGCCCGCCAGACAGAAATCCGCCGCTTCGATCACCCCGCCCTGCTGCAGAATCAAGGCGCGCTGCAAGGCGTTGTCCAGTTCGCGCACGTTGCCGGGCCAGGCATGCGCCTGCAGGCAGGCCCGCGCATCGGCAGACAGGCGCACGGGTGCGTGCTTCATCTTGCTGACATGGCGTGCCAGCAAACGCTCGGCCAGCGGCAGGATATCGCCCTTGCGCTCGCGCAGCGCGCACCAGGCCAGGGGGAACACCGACAGCCGGTAATACAGGTCTTCACGGAAGCGGCCAGCCGCCACTTCGCCTGCCAGGTCGCGGTTGGTGGTGGCCAGTACACGGATGTCCAGGCTGATCGGCTTACGCCCACCTACCCGCTCCACCTCGCGCTCCTGCAGCACCCGCAACAGCTTGGCCTGCAAGGCCAGCGGCATCTCGGAAATCTCGTCGAGCAGCAAGGTGCCGCCCTCCGCCTGCTCGAACTTGCCGGCCTGGGCCGCGATGGCGCCGGTGAAGGCGCCTTTCTCGTGGCCGAACAGCGTGGCTTCGAGCATGTTGTCGGGGATGGCCGCGCAGTTGATCGCCACAAAAGGCTCGGCCGCCCGCGGGGACTGCTGGTGAATGTAGCGCGCCAGCACTTCCTTGCCGGTACCCGACTCGCCAGAGATCAACACGGTCGAGTCACTGCGCGCTACCCGCGCAGCCAGCTCGAGCAACTGCCGGCTGGCAGGCTCGCAGGCCACCGGCCCTTCTTCTTCCGCTGCACTGACACGGCCTGCGGCGTGGCGCTCCACCAGGCTCAACAGCGCCTTGGGTTCGAAGGGCTTGACCAGGTAATCGGCAGCGCCTTGGCGCATCGCCTCCACGGCACGCTCGACTGCGGCATGCGCCGTCATCAGCAGCACCGGCAGTTGTGGCTGCTGGCGACGCAATTGCGCCAGCAGCTGATGCCCATCCATGCCGGGCATGTTCACGTCGCTGACCACCAGGCTGAACGCCTCGGCCAGCACCGCCTCCAGCGCCTCTTCGGCACTGCCCACGGCCCGGTAGTCGAAGCCGCCGATTTCCAGGGTGTCGCCAAGCGCCTGGCGCAAAACGCGGTCATCCTCGACCAGCAGCACCTTGATCGCCATCAGCCCGCCTCCGCCAGTTGCCCATCGATCAGCGGCAGTTCGACCCGCACGCAGGTGCCGCGCCCAACCTTCGAACGCAGGCTGAGGGTGCCCTGGTGCGCCCGCACCACGGCCTTGACCACGGCCAGGCCCAGCCCGGTGCCGGTGGCCTTTGTGGTCAAGAACGGCTCACCCAGGCGGCCCAGCAAATCGGCGTCGATACCGCTGCCGGCATCACTCACGCACAGGTGCAACACCTGCTCACGACGGAACACGTGCACCTTGAGCCGAGCCGGTTCTTCGCTGGCTTGCAGGGCGTTCTCGATCAGGTTGAGCAAGGCGCCAACCAGGGTGTCGCGGTTGCACAGCAGCTCGCCCAGGTGGCTGTCGCACTGCCAGCGCACGGCATGCCCTTGCACGTGCGACTGCGCCGCCTGCTGCAGGGCCTGGAACAATGCTTTCGGGGTCACACGATCACCCAGCGGCAGCTCGCCACGGGCGAACACCAGCATGTCGCGCACCTGGTGCTCCAGCTCGTGCAGGCGTTCCTTCAAGGTACCGGCGAAGCGCTGGCGGGTTTCGGCGCTCAGGTCTTGCTCGCTGTCGGCCAGGTGGCTGGCGTAGAGCATGGCTGCCGACAGTGGCGTGCGAATCTGATGGGCCAACGAAGCGACCATGCGCCCCAGCGACGACAAGCGCTCATGGCGCGCCAGCTGGTCTTGCAGGCGACGGGTTTCAGTCAGGTCGTTGAGCAGCACCAGTTGGCCGGGTTCGGCATCCAGCGAACGGGTGGCGATGGACAAGCGGCGGCCGTCGCGCAGCGACACTTCATGGCCGTCATCCTTGCGCGGGGCGAAGCTGCGGGCAATGACCTGGCGCCACAGCTCACCGATCAGCGGCTCGCCGAGCAGTTCGCAGGCGGCCGGGTTGGCTTCGCGCACCCTGCCCTGGCCGTCGATCACGATCACCCCGCCCGGCAACAAGTCCAGTAGGTTCTGCAGGCGATTGGCCAGGCGTTCCTTTTCGTTCAGTTCGTCCATGCGCTGGGCACTGACCACGGCCAGTTCGCCCTTGAGCTCACTGACGCGGGCTTCGAGCAGGCTGTAGGATTGGCTTAGCTGGCTGGAGACCTGATTGAACAAGGCGAAAGCCTGCTCGACACCCTGTCGGCTTTCCTGCTCGACCGGGGTATGCCCCTGCAGATCGGGGGCTCGGGAAACGTGGGCGGCCTGGGGCATCGTGCTCTCTCGCGTGGCTGACCGTCATAAAAACGGTGTGGTGCCAGCGGTGTAGCAATAGCCGTGCCGAAGATGGGGTTTTACCAAACTGCGATGCGTATTGTGCAACCTGTGTAGGAGCAGCCTTGTGCTGCGAAGAGGCCGGCGCATGCACAGAGCCTTTCTGTGCTGCCACCGGCCTCTTCGCAGCACAAGGCTGCTCCTACAAGGGTTTACCGACTGCCTGAAACAGGCGCAAAGGGGTCAATCCTCCGCCTGTTCCTCGCCACCCTGACGGCTCATACCGTACTTGCGCATCTTCTCGACCAGCGTGGTACGGCGGATACGCAAACGTTCAGCCGCGCGCGCAACGATACCGTTGGCATCGTCCAGTGCCTGCTGGATCAGGCCCTGCTCCAGGCTGCCCAGGTAGTCCTTGAGGTCAAGACCTTCGGGCGGCAGCATCGCGGGGTTGGCGAAGTTGGGTGCATGGCCGTTGATGGCCACGCGCTCTTCGAGATCACTGCGCAGGTGGTCGACCATCTGCTCGTCTTCATCATCGACGTAGCGGAATTTTTTCGGCAGTTCGGACACGCCGATCACCCCGTACGGGTGCATGATCGCCATGCGCTCGACCAGGTTGGCCAGCTCGCGCACGTTGCCCGGCCAGCCATGCCGGCACAGCGACATGATCGAGGCAGAGTTGAACCGAATCGAACCGCGCTTCTCGTGCTCCATGCGCGAGATCAGCTCGTTCATCAGCAGCGGGATGTCTTCCACCCGCTCACGCAGGGGCGCCATCTCGATGGGGAAGACGTTCAGGCGGTAGTACAGGTCTTCGCGGAACGTCCCATCCTCGATCATGCTTTCGAGGTTTTTGTGGGTCGCGGCGATGATGCGCACGTCAATGCTCTGGGTCTTGTTACTGCCCACGCGCTCGAAGGTGCGCTCCTGCAACACGCGCAGCAGCTTGACCTGCATCGGCAGCGGCATGTCGCCGATCTCGTCGAGGAACAGGGTGCCGCCGTTGGCCAGCTCGAAACGCCCGGCACGGCTGGTGATGGCACCGGTAAAGGCGCCCTTCTCGTGGCCGAACAGTTCGCTTTCCAGCAGCTCGGCCGGGATCGCGCCGCAGTTGACCGGCACGAACGGCGCATCGCGGCGCTTGGAGTGGTAGTGCAGGTTGCGCGCCACCACCTCTTTGCCGGTACCCGACTCGCCGAGGATCAACACGCTGGCATCGGTGTCCGCCACTTGCTGCATCATCTGCCGCACATGCTGGATGGCGCGGCTGGTGCCGACCAAGCTGCGGAACAGGTTCGGCTCGCGCTGGCGCCCGCGCTCGCGTGCTTGGTCGTACATCTCGCGATAGACCTGGGCACGGTGCAGCGAATCGAGCAACTGGCTGTAGCTCGGCGGCATTTCGAGGTTGGAGAGGACCCGACGGCGAAGCTCTTCCGGCAACTCTGCAGAAGAAATTTCACCTAAAAGCAGCACCGGAAGGAACTCATCCCACCCGGCCACTGTCTTAAGGAGCCCAAGGAGATTGCCCGGAGCATTCACGGCACCGACAAGTACGCACAGCACTTCCCGGCTCGAAGACAACGATTCCACCGCCTGCTGCCAGTCCTGGCTCGAGCACGCGAGGTTTTCTTCGCCTAGAAAATTCAGGACCACCGCCAGATCGCGGCGGCGGGCGCTGTCGTCATCGATCAGAAGAATCTTGGTTTCACGCCACATGCAATAGCAACTTCCCTAGTCATATCGGCGCCCTGCGGGGCGTGCTCGACATCATTCCGACTGAATGGTCAGTGTTCGGACGTCTGAAATTCGAAAACAGCCACTAGTAAAGTCAAAAACTTAGAAGCAGTCAAATTTATGGCGCCGAGCTTTGCGTTCTGCTCAGCGTCAGCTGAACAGATGGTATACCTTTGTGGCCTGTTTCGCTTGATTGATATTGGACATTTGCTGGACTAAAGATTGACGTTCGTCACTTGCAACGTCGATTAGTTGGCGATAAACGTCCATCAGCGCTTCGAGGTTCACCCGAACCGCCGCCTCATCCTCCACCGCCCCTTGCAGCAATTCGTCCATCTGCGCCCTGCAGGCCAGGTCTAGCTCGCCAATGGCGGCCCAGTCGCGCGCTTGCAGTGCCTCGTTCAGGGCCTGACGGGTGTCTTCGATTCGCTGCAACGCGTTCATGTGGCCTCCTGGCGTGTCACTGCTCGGCTGTGGCGATGGCATCCCAACCGCTTTTCACGGTGATCATCAGCTGGGCGACTTCGTCGATGATGGCGGGGTCGCTGTCCAGGTTGGCCTGGATCAGACGGGTGGCCATGTAGGCATACAGGCTGTCGAGACGGTCCAGCTCGTCTGGGTTGTCGGTCTTGTCCTTGTCCAGCCCTTCACGCAGGCCACCGATGATGTCGATCGCCTTGCCCAGCATCACACCCTTCTGCGCCACGTCGCCGCGGCTGATCGCGCCCTTGGCCTGGGCCATACGGTCCAGCGAACCCTCCATCAGCATCTGCACCAGGCGGTGCGGGGTCGCTTCGGAGATCTGGGCGTGGGAATTGACCTTCTGGTACTGGCGAAGGGCTCTCATCGGGTGCATGGGGGATCCTCAGTGAACGGGGCAGAACAGTGGCCGTATACCTAGGTAATCGGCCCTGAGCTGGATTTCTTTAGGCGATCAATCGTCGCTGTTGGACTTGTTCAGCGCGTTTAGCGTGGTCATTACGCTGTCGCTGGAGGCCTTGAGCTGGGCTACCAGGCTATCCATCGCGTTGTACTTCTTGGTCAGGGTCTCGGTCAGGCTGGTGATGCGCCGATCGAGCGCCTCCTGGGAAGACTCCAGCTCTTTAAGCTGCGCACTCAGGCTGGACTGACGCGAAGCAAGGATTCCCCCTGACTTGGCATACCCCTCGGTGACCTCGGTCATGCGAGTCAGCAAGCCTTCCTTGCCGGTGAACAGCCCGCTGATGTCAGCACCATAGGTTTTGACTGCAGTGTTCCACTTGGTCTCGTTCAACTCTAGCAAGCCGGTCTTCTGAACGGTGTTGATGCCCAACTGGGACAGGGTTCGCAAGCCCCCCTCACCCGCAGAACGGGTCAGCTCACCCCGAATGGAGTTGACCAATGAACGCATGGTGGCATCACCGGTCAGCGCTGCACCCGTTGCACTGCTGTCGTCAGCACCCGCAGTGACTTTAGTCACGCTATTGATGGACGTCATCAACGCGTTATAAGCCGTGATGAAGGACTGCACGGAGGTCTTCAGCGTATCGGTGTTACTGGCCACGGAGAGCGAAGTCTTGCCCTCTTTGATCAGCTCGATGTTCAGGCCGCTGACCGCATCGGTCACCGAATTGGAGGCAGATTCCAGCTCCAGACCATCGAGCTTGTACTTGGCGTTCTGCGGAACGGCAATGGTAGTAGCACCGGTCGCTAGCTCCGAGCTACCGCCCAGCGTCAACTCAGTACCCTCCCCCATCTTGGTCGAGGAAAATACCAGCCGAGATCCACTGGCGTCTGTCACGACGTTGGCGGTGATGCCCTTGGATTGCAATTGCCCGTTGATGCTGTCCCGGGCCTGCTGCAGCGTCGCACCAGCGGCAATGTTGACGCTATAGGTAGTTTCGGCCTGGCCAATGGTCAGCGTCTGCGCCTGACCAGAGCTGTTGATCACCGCCTTGGCATCAGCGTAGACCTTGGTGGAGATCTTCGAGGCGGTAGCCAGCTGCGTCACTTCAAGCCCGTAGGTACCCGAAGAAACACCGTCAGAGATGGTGATGCCGGCCACCGTCTTGTCTGACGACGTGGCACTCAAACCATTGAAGCTGGTAGCAGTGTTGAGCTTGGCGATAGCGGCGCGATACGTGTCGAGTGCGCTCTTGATCGAGCCGATAGCCGACAATGACGTGGTCGCTTTCTGGGTCTGGGTATTGATTTGGGACTGCTTCGGCGCCTTCTCGGCCGCGGCCAAGGCTGCGACGAGCTCGTCGATTTTAAGACCCGAACCCAGGCCGGTAATAGTTGAACTCGCCATCTCACACTCCTTATCCGGTAACCGTCGGAAATCCGACGAAAACGCGTCCGTGCGGCTTTACAACAAAAGCCGTGCCAACTCAGGCCTGGGTATCGAACAACAGGCTGTTGGCATCCTTCAGGTTTTCCGCCAGTTTCAGTGCCACTTCGGAGGGCAGTTGACGGATGACTTCGCCGCTCTGGCGGGCGATGACCTTGACAACCACCTGGCCGGTGGAGTCATCGATCGAAAAATCGAGTTGTCGCTCTGAAGCCTTGACGAAGTCCTGGATGGCATTGACTGCGGTTTCCAGGGTTTCTCGGGCTACAGGCTGGGATTCTGGCTTGGCAGGCTCGTTGGCCGCCAGCTCGTTCTCTTGCCGCTTGCTCGCTGTTGCTTCGGGAGCAGCGGAGGCGGGATAGGACAGGCCCAGTTTCACGCTCATATCCATTTCTGGCACCTCTTGTTCTCGGAAAGACGAAAGGGTACGTCACCGTACCCTTCGTCAAACTACTTAGCGATCAGGATCAGCCCAGCAGTTTCAGCACCGACGACGGCAGCTGGTTAGCCTGGGACAGGATCGCGGTGGACGCCTGTTGCAGGGTTTGCTGCTTGGTCAGCTCGGCGGTTTCCGAAGCGAAGTCGGCGTCCTGCACACGGCTGCGGGCAGCGGTGGAGTTTTCCGAGATGCTTTGCAGGTTGGAAACGGTGCTGTTGAAGCGGTTCTGCACGGCACCCAACTGAGCGCGCTGGCTGTCTACTTGCTGAATAGCCGAGTCAAGCGCCTGGACAGCTTGCTGCGACGAATCGGCAGTCAGGATGCTCAGGTCGGACATGGTGGTGTTCTGAGCAGCTGCAGTGGTGGAACCTGCAGTCAGGCCCAGCATGGCCAGGCCAGTACCCGCGCTGCCTTCAGCGATTTTGATGTCCTTGTCGGAGAACAGGGAGATCTTGTCGGCGCCGGCGGTGGTCACTTTCGAAGCGGTAACACCGGTGCTGGCGCTGTTGATGGACGAGATGATTTCGTCCATGGTCGAGCCTTGGTTGAACTTGACTTCAACACCGTTGATGTTCAGCGAGGTATTGGCAGTCAGCTTGGTTTCGGTGGTGCCAGCCGAGAGGCCCAGGGCAGCCAGGGAGCCAGGACCATCAGCAGTGGAACCGTCACCCAGGGTGATTGCCTTGCCGGTAGCGACGCCAGCAGCAGTCACAGAATCCAGTTGCAGTCGACCATCGCTAGTCAGGCTGGCAGTAACACCGGTATTCGCAGTTTCAGCGTTGATCTTCGAGACGACGCTGGTAGCGCCGCCCATTGCGTCACCTGCGGCCAGGGCAATGGAAGTACCGTTGATGGTGATTTCGGCGTCGTTGTTCAGCGCGGTAGTTTTGGCAGCGGTAGTTTCAGTGGTACCGACGCCAGCGATCAGGCCACCTGCAGTTGCAGATGTGGTGAACGCCTTCTTCGAGCTCATGATGATGCCAGTACCGGCGTCATCCAGCTTGGCAGTAACACCGGTGTCAGCAGTTTTGGCGTTGATGGCCGAAATTGCCTGGGCAGCGGTCGAACCGGAAGCGATGGTGATGTCGGTGCCAGCTACGGTCAGAGTCTGGTCGTTGGCAGCATCGGCGGTGTAGAGACCACCAGCCTGGTAGTTCAGAGAACCGGTGACCGAAGCTTTCATCTGAGTAGCAACGCCAGCAACGCTAGCTTCGCTGTAAGTACCTTTCAGGCCAGTAGCGCTCAGGTTGCTCATGCCGAACGAGATGGTTTCGTTGGCGTTGGCGCCGACCTGGAACGAGGTGCTGCCGAACGAGCCGTCCAGCAGGTTACGGCCACCGAAGGTGGTGGTGCTGGCAATACGGTTCAGTTCGCCGGTCAGGGCGGTGAATTCTTGCTGCAGGGAAGCACGGTCGTCATCGCTGTTCGAGCCGTTGGCCGATTGCAGGGCCAGTTCACGCATACGCTGCAGGATGTTGGTCGATTCTTGCATCGCGCCTTCAGCGGTCTGGGCGATGGAGATACCGTCGTTGGCGTTTTTCACGCCGACGGCCAGGCCTTTGACTTGGCTGGTCAGACGGTTGGCGATCTGCAGGCCGGCGGCGTCGTCTTTGGCGCTGTTGATTTTCAGGCCGGAAGACAGGCGGGACATCGAAGTACCCAGCGCGTCGGAAGCACGGTTCAGGTTCTTCTGAACGCCCAAGGAGGTGATGTTAGTGTTAACGGTCAAAGCCATGACGAATTCCTCGTTGAATGGATACAGCGGCTTCCGGCCCTGGCAACCGCCGGGTGTGGCCTAGAGAACCTTCGTAATGGTTATCGTCGGGTGCGCGGGTTGCTTGAGGGGTTTTTCAAAAAAAAAATGGTGGCACGCTGCCAGCCCAGTGAAATCAGGGGGTTAAGGGCGAATTTTTGACGTCAAAAACTGTGCAGAAAAAACCCGATGGCACTGCCAACCTGTGGGAGCGGGCTTGCCCCGCGAAACAGGCGACACGGAGGATGGCACCGGCTTTGCCGGTGTTCGCGGGGCAAGCCCGCTCCCACAAAGAAGGCACAGGCTTCAAAAATTGGTTCCTACAGCTGGATCTACAAGGATTTTGAATCATCCATGGACCCACACCCGGCAGGCACAAAAAAAGCGCCGGGCGGTGGCCGCCGGGCGCTTTTTTTTGAGGCTGCTGAAGGTCAGTCGCGATAGAGAATCGCCGAGCCCCACGACAGGCCCACACCGAACCCGCTGATCGCCACACGCTTCCAGTTACCGTCGAGCATGTGCTTTTGCAGCAGCAGCGGCACGCTGGACGATACGGTATTGCCGGTCTCCAGCATGTCCTTGACGAACTTCTCCGGGTTTTCTTCCTCGAAGCGGCGCGCCACAGCATCGACAATCGCCGCGCTGCCCTGGTGAATGCAGAAGGCGTCGATATCCTTCGAGGTCAGCCCGCTGGCATCGAGCAGCTCATGCAGGTGCGCCGGCACTTTGATCAGGGCAAAGTTGAACACTTGGCGGCCGTTCATGAAGAACTTGCCGTCGTTGACCTTCAGGTGCTCCGCGCCGGAACCGTCGGTGCCAAAACGCGCCTGGCCCAGGTTCCACACCGCATTTTCGCCCATCCAGGTGGCCGTGGCGGCATCACCGAACAACATGGTGGTGTTGCGGTCTTCCGGGTCGACGATTTTCGAGTACGGGTCGGCGGTGATCAGCAGGCCATTCTTCAGCCCTGCCGCTTCCATGAAGCCCTTGATCGCATACAGGCCATACACGTAACCCGAGCAGCCCAACGACACGTCGAACGCCGCCACGCGGGTCGACAGGCCGAGCTTGCTCTGGACGATGGCGGCGGTGTGCGGCAGGCCTTCTTCGTCACCGTTCTGGGTGACCACGATCAACGCATCGATCGATTGCGGATCAAGGTCAGGGTTGGCGGCGAACAGGGCCTGGGCCGCTTCGACGCACAGGTCCGAGGTTTCTTGGTCTTCGGCCTTGCGCGGCAGGAAGGACGCGCCGATCTTGCCGAACATGAACTCTTCGTCCTTGCCGAACTTCGCACCCTGGACGTAGTTGTCCAGGCCAGCGGTGGGCACGTAACTCGCGATGCTTTTGATGCCAATCATTCTGGCTTCCCAATGAAAACAGCCAAAGACCACCACTCGATGAATTGAGGGCGCCAAATACCGGAGCGTCACCCCACAGGGGGCGAGCAGGGCCTGGCAGCCTCGCTCGAATGCAAACCGGTAACAAAATGCTGCAACAGCTGCTGCATAGAATACAGGGAAGATGACCGTTTTGACTCATTGGTCACATTGAAATGCTACGAAAGCCTGGCGGGGGGTGTGGAGACTGGAGGGTTTTGCGGGGGGATTGAGGGATTTTGGGGCTGCAAAGCAGCCCCAAAATCTCACAATAGAATCAAAGCTTGTTGAACAGGCTCAACTGCGAAATCCGCGCAAACGCCAGCTGCGAGGCCTCGAGCATAGCTTGCTGCAGGGTCAGCTGGATGGTCGCCGACGCCATGTCGGTATCGCCAATGGCGCTCTGGGTGCTCTTGTTGGCCAGGCCCAGGCTTTCGTTCTCCTGCGACTGGATCTCCAGCGAGTTCCCACGTGCACCAATCGAGCCGCGGGTAATGTCGATACGATCGCGAGCGCTGGACAGGTTGGAGATCGCCGAGTCGGTGGCGGCCTTGAGCGCCGCCTGCGCCTCTGGCGAGTCGAGCGGTTTCTCCAGCACGCTGCGCAACTGACCCAGGGTGTCCAGCACGTTCTGTGTGCGGTGGGTGTTGGCGGTTACCGAGAACTGGTCACCCTCCGCCGGCGCGCTGTCGAACTGGTAGGTAACCCCCGCCACCGTCACTGCGTTGCCCGCGCCAACCGAACCGGTGGCTACCGGCTTGCTGTCAGCCGTGTAGGGCTGCGCATACAAAGCGTACTCGGTGTCGCTGGTAAACCTGATGACCGCGCCGTCGCTTGGGAAAGTGCTGCGGTAGGCTTCGGCATCAGTGATGCTGGTACCGGTCACCAGCGCCGTCGACGGGTTGCCCGCGCTGCGCGTGGCCGTCAGGGTGTCGGGTTTGGTTTCGAGGGTGAACACATGGCCGGCGACCACTGCGTTGGCATCGTCACCTTCCTGCAGGTTCAAGTTGATCTCGAAATCCACGCCGCGCAGCGAGATCATCTTGCCGCCTTCGGTGTTGACATCGAACTTGCCCTTGCCGGCCGTTTCGCTGGTGATATCGTTGCCCGCCGCGTCCTTGACGCTGTAATCGGTGGCGCTGGCGAACGTGATGGTATACGGCTGGCCACCGGCAAACTGGTTGTTGTATGTGTTGTTAGACGTCATCAGGCCACCCGACAACAGTACCTTACCGTCATCCGGGGTCGGCGCCTGCAGGCTCGACTGGGTACGGCTGTTGTTGGTCGCCTGGTCGAAGACGCTGTAACCGCTGTCGTTGGTCGCCAGGCGCAGGGTGTCGGACACCTGCAGGCTCAGCTGGGTCTGGTCACCCCGGTAGCTGTAGGTGCCGTCAGCGTTGCGCTCGTAGGGGGGAGTCGACGATTTGGAGCCGCCGAACATGTAATCGCCATTGGCGTCGCGCGAATTCAGCAGGCCGAAGACGTTGGCTTCGATCTCCTTGATCTCGCTGCTGATCGACGTGCGGTCAGCATCGCTCAGGCCGCCGTTACCCGCCTGGATCGCCAGCTCGCTAGCACGCTGCAGGGCATCGTTGATGGTCGAGAGCACGCTCTCTTCCTGCAGCAGGGCATTCTTGACCGTGGTCATGTTGCCGTTGTACTGGTCCAGCAGCGCGCTCTGCTGCTGCAGCAACAGCAGGCGCGCGGCACCGACCGGGTCATCGCCCGCCGTCTGGATACGCGACTTGGACGTGATCTGCTCGGTGGTCTTGGCCGTGTCCGAGAAGTTCTTCGAGTAGGTGTTGGCGCTGGTCTCATAAAACTGAGCAGTAGAAATACGCACGGCCAGCTACTCCTTAAAGGGCGTTGATCAAGGTCGAAAAGGTTTCTTGCGCCGCCTTGATGATCTGCGACGACGCGGTGTAGTAATGCTGGAACTTCACCAGGCTGGCCGCCTCGTCATCGAGGTTGACCCCCGACACCGCACTGCGGCTTTCGGCGGCGGACTTGAACACGGCCTGGGTTGCGGTGGTGTCGATGGCGGCCTGGCTGGCCTTGGCCCCCACGCGCTCGACCAGCGAGGCATAGGCCGAAGTGAAACTGGTGCCACCGCCAGAGCCGGTGGCCACGGTCGATTTGGTCTGCAGCTCCAGCAGCGAGGTAGCGTTGCGGTTATCGGCCTTGCCGTCGGCATTGAACGACAGGGTAAAGCTGTCGTTGGCAGACGGGCTGCCGCCGATGGTGGTCTCGACGTTGAAACTGCGCGGCTTGCCGTCGCCATCAAGGATCGGCTGGCCAGCGGCATCGAGCATTGGCACGGCGATGGACAATTTGTTGTCCTGGCCAGGCACCACGCTGCCGGTGCCGATCTGCGTGCCCTTGGCATCGAACAGCTTGTAGCCCTGGGAACCGCCGTTGGCGGCGTCGAACACCACGCGCACCGGCATCGAGTCACGAATCGCCTGCTGCACCAGCGCTGTATCGGCACCGCCGTAGATGTCCAGCGAGTCGCCCAGCACCGGCTGGGTGATGGTGCCGGTGCCACCGTTGCCGCTGCCCGCCGTGGCGCTGATCGGCCCGGCAAAGGCCAGTTTGTTGGCATCGGTCATGATGGTCGAGATGTTGCCCGCCGCGGAGCGGGTCGGGATCACCTTGAAGCTGTCCCCCGCTGCCAGGCCACCGCCCTTGAGCGCCAGGCTGAAGCCGTCGATCACCGGGGCCGGGTCGGCGTTCAGGTCGAAGCTGCCCATGTCGGTGCCGTCGGAGCGGCGCACGCTGTACTGGTTGGCGCTGGTGAACTTCACTTCGTAGTCGTAGGTGGTCAGCGCGCCGCTGTCGGCAATGGTCACATCGAGGTTGCCGGACCCAGCACTGTTGCTCGACGAAGCCAGGCTGCGCTGGGCCAATGCACTGGCGCTGTTGATGCTGGAGAACAGCGCGCTACCGAATTGGGCGTTGGCATCCAGGCCTTGGCCCAGCTGGCTGTTGATACTGTCAGCAACCACCAGGGCCACACGGCCGAGCTCGTTCATCGACGGCATCAGCACGTCCTGGCGGTAGCGCAGCAGGCCGCCGATCGTGCCACCGGTCACCACCGAGGTCACGTCGGAGCTGAACGACTCGTAGTTGATGCGCAGGCTGGCTTGGCTTTTGTCAGCCACACCCGGCTGCACCGACAAGGTGTTGGCCTTGACCCCGGTGACCAGTGACTGGCCACTGCCCAAGTAGACGTCGTAGTTGCCGTCGCGCTCCTGCACCGTGACCCCGACCAGCTCGTTGAGCTGGCGCACGGCTTCGCTGCGCGCATCCAGCAGGCTGTTAGGGGTATTGCCGGTGGCGGTGGCCGCGACAATCTGCTTGTTGTACTCGGCGATGTTGCTGGTGAGCTTGTTGACCTGGCCTGCGAGCGTGCCGAGCTGAGAGTTGATCGTTTCGTTCTGCTGGGTCAGCTGCGTGCCCACCGCATTGAAGCGGTTGCTCAGGGTTTGCGCCTGGGTCAGCAGCAACTGCCGCGAGGCGACATCACCCGGTGTGGCCGAAGCGGTCTGCAACGCCGAGAAGAACGCGGTCAGCACCGAGCTGATGCCGGTATCACGGTCGGCCAGCAATTTGTCGACACTGGTGATCTGGTCCTGGAACGCCAGCGAGTCGGCCTGCAACGAGGTCGCGGTCTGCAACTGATTGTCCAGGTAGGCGCTGTAGATCCGGCGCACATCCGAAAGCGTGGTGCCCGTACCCAGAAAGCCCGCGCCCATATTGTGCGAGGGGCCCGCAACCTGAACCGCTTGCTGGCGCGAATAGCCACTGGTGGCGGCGTTGGCAATGTTGTTACTGGTTACCGACAGTGCCGCCTGGCTGGCACCCAGGCCACTCAGACCGATCGAAATCAGACTCGACATGTTTTAGTCCTTATAGATTCGTAGTTCTGCCAGCCATGGCGTATTGCGGGGTTGCTTGCATTTGCTGGGCGATGCTGATGATCTTCTTCGCATAGCCCGGGTCGGTCGCATAACCTGCTTTTTGCAGCTCTCTTGCAAACTGCTCAGGGTTATCGGCCGCGTCCAGCGCACCTTGATAGCGAGAATTGCCCTGTAACAGGTTCACCAGGTCATGGAAGCTGTCCTGGTAGGAATCGTACGAGCGGAACGCTGCGGTTTCCTTGACGAACTGGCCATCGCGGAACTCGCTGGTGATCGCCCTCGCCTGCTCGCCCTGCCAGTTGCCACTGGCCTTGATGCCGAACAAGTTGTGGCTGCTGCTGCCATCGGTGTTGCGCATGACCGACTTGCCCCAGCCCGTTTCCAGGGCCGCCTGGGCGACCAGGTAACGCGGGTCGATACCGATGCGCTTGGCGGCCTGCTCGGCCATCGGCAGCATGGTGGCGACAAAGGCGTCGCTGTCGGCGAAGGCCTTGTTCGGCGCCAGCGGCGGCTGGGCCACGGCACGCCCGACAATGCGCAGGCCGTTTTCTGGCACGGCGAAGGCCTTGGCCACTTGCTGGCCGTCACGGGCCGGCACACTGGCGGTGTTGGTGGTCGCAGCCGACGGCACGATGCCTGCCAGCAGGCGGTCGGTGAGCTTGCTTGGCAAGGCCAGGCGCCGCGCATTGAGGGCCGCGACGTCATTGCGCGTTGCACTGGCCTGGGCGGCATGCGCGGGTTCGGCCACCTTGTTGCCCCACAGCGCCGGGCCACTGCCCTCGCTGCGCGGAAACGGGCTGGTGGCACCAGCCGTGCTCTTGCTCTTGGTCAACTGGCGCACCAGTACGTCCTGCAGGCCGATACCGCCCCCCTCGCGGGACATGCTCACGGCCAACTGCTGGTCATACATGTCGCGGTATTGCTTGACCGTCTCGGTGTTCATCGGGTTGTCGTCGGCCAGCACATCGCTGGCCTTGCGCGAGGCCTTGAGCATTTCGCTGATGAACAGCGACTCGAATTCCTGGGCCACCTTGCGCACGTTGGCTTCGCTGTCGCGGTCGCCGTGCTTGAGCGAACTCAGGCGGTTGAGGTCGGTGTAGGCGCCGCTGTCGGCACTGCCAGACACCAGGCTTTTGCTGTTCATGCGCGGCGTCCTCAGATCACGATCAGGTCGGCCTGCAAGGCGCCGGCCTGTTTCAGGGCTTCAAGGATCGCCATCAGGTCGCCGGGTGCCGCGCCGACCTGGTTCACCGCGCGGACGATTTCATCCAGCGTGGTACCCGGGCCGAACTTGAACATCGGCTTGGCTTCCTGCTCGGCGTTGACCCGCGAACGCGGCACCACGGCGGTCTGGCCGTTGGAGAACGCGCCCGGCTGGCTGACGATCGGGTCTTCGGTGATGGTCACGGTCAGGCTGCCGTGGGTGACAGCCGCCGGCGACACCTTGACGTTCTGGCCGATGACGATGGTGCCGGTACGCGAGTTGATGATGACTTTCGCCACGGCCTGGCCCGGGTCGATTTCGAGGTTTTCCAGAATCGACAGGTAGTCCACGCGCTGGCTCGGGTCCATCGGCGCACTGACGCGTACCGACCCGCCATCCACGGCCTGAGCAACACCTGGGCCGAGCAGTTCATTGACCTTGTCGACGATACGCTTGGCCGTGGTGAAGTCCGGGCGATTGAGGTTCAGGGTCAGGCTGTTGCCCTGGTTGAACCCGCTCGGCACCGCCCGCTCGACGCTGGCACCACCGGGAATGCGACCGGCCGACGGAACGTTGACGGTGATCTTCGAACCGTCACGGCCTTCTGCATCGAAGCCGCCCACCACCAGGTTGCCCTGGGCGATGGCGTACACGTTGCCGTCGATACCCTTGAGCGGGGTCAGCAGCAGGCTGCCGCCGCGCAGGCTCTTGGAGTTACCGATCGACGAGACGGTGATGTCTACCACCTGGCCCGGCTTGGCGAACGCCGGCAGTTCGGCATGCACCGACACCGCCGCAACGTTCTTCAACTGCACGTTGCCGGAACCGGCCGGCACCTTGATGCCGAACTGCGACAGCATGTTGTTGAAGGTCTGCAGGGTGAACGGCGTCTGGGTGGTCTGGTCACCCGTGCCGTTGAGCCCCACCACCAGGCCATAGCCGATCAACTGGTTGGAACGCACGCCAGAGATGCTGGCGATGTCCTTCAAGCGCTCGGCCTGGGCCGCGAAGGCGCAGGACAGTAGCAGGGTTGCGGCAATCAGCTGCCTCACGTTGAACATGGTCATCTGTACTCAGAAAGGCCAAAGCGGGCTGATAAAGAAGCGGTCCAGCCACCCGGGCTGGCTGGCATCGGCAAACGAGCCGGTGCCCGAATAGGTGATGCGCGCATCGGCCACGCGGGTGGACGGCACGGTGTTGTCGGTGGCGATGTCATCGGCGCGGATCATGCCGGCAATGCGCACCAGCTCTTCACCGGTGTTCAGGGTCAGCCACTTCTCGCCGCGCACGGCGATGATGCCGTTGGGCAGCACTTCGGCCACGGTCACGGTGATCGAGCCGGTCAGGGTGTTACCCTGGGTGGCCTTGCTGTCGCCCTTGGTGGCGCGCTCGCCGTTGTAACCGGCCTCCAGCGACAGGTCACCGCCGCCGAACGGGTTGTTGGTGTTGGGCGTGCTGCCGAACAGCGAGGTCAAGCCGATGTCGGCCTTGCTGTTCTTCTGGATCTGCGAACCGGCGTTCTTGCTGGCCGAGGTCTTCTCGTTAAGGGTGATGGTGATGATGTCACCGACCCGGAAGGCCTTGCGGTCGCTGTACAGGTTTTGCTCGAACCCGGCCTGGTAGATCGAACCGTTGTTGGCCGCCGCCGGCAACGGGGTGCGCGGCAACACCGGCGCATAGTACGGGTCGTTGGGCTTGGGCGTCGGCCCGACGCAACCTGCCAACAACACCGCTCCCCCCAGGGCGAAGACGGACAACAGACGATTCATGACGCTTACCTCACGGTGTATCTGGGCTACGGGGCCGGGATCAGGGGCTTACAGCTGCTGGGTGACGAACGACAGCATCTGGTCGGCGGTAGAGATGACTTTCGAGTTCATCTCGTAGGCACGCTGGGTGGTGATCATGTTCACCAGCTCTTCCACGGTGCTGACGTTGGAGTTCTCCAAGGTCTGCTGCAGGGTGGTGCCGAAGCCGTTCAGGCCTGGAGTGCCGACTTGCGGCGCGCCGCTGGCAGCGGTCTCCAGGAACAGGTTGTTGCCCATTGCCTGAAGGCCGGCAGGGTTGATGAAGTCGGCAGTCTGGAGGTTACCAATGACCTGAGCAGCCGGGTTACCGGCAGTGGTGATCGACACGGTACCGTCCTGGCCAACGGTGAACGTCTGTGCATCATTCGGCACGACGATCGCAGGCTCCAGCGCCAAGCCATCGGCATTGACGATCTGGCCATCGGAGTTCAGGTGGAAGGTGCCGTCACGGGTATAGGAAACAGTGCCATCCGGCTGCAGAATCTGGAAGAAGCCACGCCCATTGACCGCCATATCCAATGGATTTTCGGTGGTCTGCAAGCTGCCGGCGGTGAAGTTCTTCTGGGTGCCGACAATGCGCACACCGGTACCCACTTGCAGGCCCGAGGGCAGCTCGCTGTCTTGGGTCGACTGGGCGCCGGGTTGACGCTTGATCTGGTAGAGCAGGTCCTGGAATTCGGCGCGATCACGTTTGAAGCCGGTGGTCGAGACGTTGGCCAGGTTGTTGGAAATGACCGTCAGGTTGGTGTCCTGGGCGGACAGGCCGGTTTTAGCGACCCAAAGAGCCGGAAGCATGCTGTTCTCCTCGTGCGCCTGTTTTACGGCACCCGTTCAAATGTGATTAGCCGATTTGCAAAACCCGAGCCATGGCTTCGTCGCCTTCCTTGGCCGTGTTCATCATCTTGACGTGCAGTTCGAACTGACGGGACAACGCCAGCACCGAGGTCATTTCCTCGACGGCGTTGACGTTGCTGCCTTCCAGGAAACCCGACACCACGCGCACGTTGACGTCGGCATCTGCCGGTTGGCCATTGGTGGTGTGGATCATGCCGTCCAGGCCCTTGGTCAGGCTTTTAATGTCGGGGTTGACCAGCTTGATGCGGTCGACTTCGGCCATCATGCGCGGGTCTTCGCCCATGGCGCGGATGCTGATGGTGCCGTCTTCACCCACTTCCACTTTTTGCTCTGGCGGAATGGCAATCGGGCCGCCGTTGCCGATCACCGGCATGCCGTTGCCGGCACGCAGCACGCCCAGGGCGTCGATGTTCAGGCTGCCGGTGCGCACGTAGGCTTCGCTGCCATCCGGTGCCTGCACAGCGATGAAACCCTTGCCGGTTACGGTCACGTCCAGCTCGCGGCCGGTCTCGACCATCGGGCCTTCGCTGAAGTCGGTGGCCGGGCGCTCGGTCATGGCAAAGGCGCGCGCCGGAAAGCTGTCGCCAAACACCGGCATCGAGCGCGCCTGCTCCAGGTCGCGCTGGAAGCCGTTGGTGGAAATGTTCGCCAGGTTGTTGGCATGGGCCTTCTGCGCCAGCGCGTTCTGGCTGGCGCCGGTCATGGCCACGTAAAGCATCTTGTCCACAGCATCTCCTATGCGCGTACCTGCCGCGCTGTCACTGAGCAGGGATAAGCAATAATCGAACCAGGTCCGCAAACCAATGAATTCAGGGGTTGCAGCGCGCCGAGAGGCAAAAACCGTCAGTTTGTCGGCGGATGTTTGCCGCGAGCGGCAAGGCAGTGTTCAGTACGTCCGGCAACCGGCGTTGTTGTAGGGGCCGGAAAAGCGCATCCAGCCTTCGCCTGGGTTGGTGGCCGAGCACATGAAACGGCCGGTGGTCAGGCTTTGCCATTGGTAGAAGGGGGCGGGGGCGGCGGCGAGCAAGGGGGCCATGGCGAGGATGGGGAGAATCGCGAGTAGCAGCAGCCTTTTCATGGGGTAAACCTTTGGGATTTTGGGGCCGCTTTGCGGCCCTTTCGCGACGCAAGGCCGCTCCTACAGGGATCGCGTCGACCTGTAGGAGCGGCCTTGCGTCGCGAAAGGGGCGCGAAGCGCCCCCTATTGCAGACAACACTCCACCAAACCAACCACCATCAGCTCATCTGGATGATGGTCTGCATGATGGTGCTTTGAGTGGAAATGGTCTTGGCGTTTGCCTGGTAGTTGCTCTGCGCCTTGATCAGGTTGACCAGCTCGCCGGTCAGGTCGACGTTCGAGTCTTCCAGCGCGCCGCCGGTGATCTGCCCCAGCGTCCCGGTATCCGGCTGACCGACAACAGGCACGCCCGATGTGTAGGACTCTTTCCAGGCAGTGCCGCCCACCGGCGTCAGGCCTTGGAGGTTGGCGAAGTTGACCAGCGCGACCTGGCCGATCACCTTGTTCTCACCGTTGGTGAAGTTGGCGAACATGTTGCCGCTGGCATCGATGCCCAGGCCAGACAACTCACCCGTCGCAAAGCCATCCCCGCTCTTGGCGGTAGTCGCGGACGCGGCGTTGTATTGCGTGGTGGCGATCATGTCCAGCTTGACCCCGGAGGCATGCGCGTTGGCGCCGTTGGCCGCCCACACACCTGCAACTGTCTTCTGCGCCGGCACCCAGCCGTCCAAGTTGAAGGTCTTGTCTGCGTTGATGCTGAGCCCACCTGCCACTGCACCCTCGTTCATGAGCGCCGTGTCCAAGGTGCCGTCACTCTTGAATGGCAGCGTGTTTGCCAGCGGGGTGGTCGACGCCGGGTCGGCTGGGTTGCGGCCGTCGATGGTGGTGTACATGGTCCAGGAGTTAGTACCCTCATCCTTCATGAAGTACTGGTTCATCTGGTGCAGGTTGCCCTGGCTGTCATACACATCGGTGTTGAAGGTGTAGTTGTAGGTCTTGACGTTACCCGGGTCGAACGGCGACTCGGCCGGGGCGGTATCGCTGGACTTGAGGTTGAGCGTCTCCGTGATGCGCCCGGTAGGGTTGGGCGTCAGGTTGGACGTGTCGATCTTCAGGTCAGTCAGCGCGCCTGGGACGACATTGCCATTGCCATCTACACCATACCCTTGCAGCTTGGCGCCCGACGAGCTGATGACATTGCCTTCCTTGTCGCTGTAGAACATGCCGGCACGGGTGTAGATCTTCGAGCCATTGTCATTCAGGGCGAAGAAGCCGTTGCCGTCAATCGCCATGTCCAGGGCTTGGCCGGTGCCGTTGATATTGCCCGGCGTGAACATCTGCGACACCGATGCGGTTCTCACACCAGTGCCGACGACCGTCTTGCCGCCACTGGTGCCGCGAATGGAGTTGGAGTACTGATCCGCGAACTCGGCGCGCGAAGCTTTGAAGCCGGTAGTGGCGACGTTGGCAATGTTGTTGCCAGTGACGTTCAGGGCCTTGTTTGCTGCATTGAGGCCGCTAAGGCCGGTATTGAAAGACATGTGCTACTCCTGTCGTTAGCTTAGGCCCTAGATGCCAATGGTTTGAACTTTGGACAGCGCAACGCTGCCCAGCCCGGCGAGGTTGAGCGTCATTTCTGCGCCGTTGGTACCCATGGTCACACTGGTGACCGTGGCCGGCAGGTTGGTGGTCATGGCCGTGGACGTGCCATCGATACTGGCGGTCGCCTTGAAGGTGTAGGTACCCGCCTCCAACGGCTCGCCGTCGTCGTCCAGGCCATCCCAGGTGAAGTCGGCCTTGCCGGCGGCCTTGGAGCCCAGGTCCAGGGTGCGCACCAGCTTGTCGTCTTTGTCATAGATGCCGACAGACGTGGCGGTACTCGACGAGGTCAGGTTGACCGACCCTTTCATCTCTTTGCTGGTGTCGACCAAGGCCTTGTCGGTTTGGACGATCACATTGCGCCCAACCAGCGACGAGGCCTGCAGTGCCTGCGAAGACTGGAACGACCCGGCGATGTAGTTCACCGTGTCGTTCAGGGTCTGCATGCTTTCAAGGCTGCTGAACTGCGCCAGCTGCGCAACGAACTCGCCGTTTTCCTGCGGGTCGAGCGGGTTCTGGTTTTTCATCTGCGTTACCAGCAACTGCAGGAACGCATCCTTGCCCAGCGCACTGCCGGCAGCGCCGGTGCTGCTGTCGGTTTTGCTGGTCTGCTTTTGCAGCGAGGTCAGGTACGCGCTGCCGACGTCACTGGTGGAATTGGTCGTGGTCATGTCGGCTTCCTATCACTGACCCAAGGTCAAGACTTTCTGCATCATGCTTTTGGCGGTGTTCATCAGTTCGGCGTTGGTCTGGAACGCACGGCTGGCAGAGATCATGTCAGCCATCTCTTCAACCACGTTGACGTTCGGGTAGTAGACGTAGCCGTCCTTGTTCGCCGCGGGGTGGTTAGGCTCGTAGCGCGCCTCCAGATTGCTCTGGTCTTCGACGATGCCTTTGACCTGCACGCCCTGCCCCGCTTCGCCCTGGTCCTCGAACAGCGACTGGCTGGCGCCGCCCTGTGCGTTCTGGAAGGTGGTGGCGAACACCGGGTGGCGGGCGCGGTAGGTCTGGTCGATGCTCGACGACACGGTCTCGGCGTTGGCGATGTTCGAGGCCACGGTGTTGAGGCGGGTGTTCTGCGCGCTCATGCCGCTGCCGGCAATGTTGAAAACACTGGAAAGGGACATGGTTACTCTCCGCGCAGGGCCGAAACCAGCCCTTTGAATTTACTGTTGAGCAAGGTGAAGCTGGCCTGGAAACCGATGGCGTTTTCCGCGTAGTTCGATTGCTCGATCTGGGCATCCACGGTGTTCTGGTCGATCGACGGCTGCAACGGCGTGCGGTACTTGAGCGCCTCGTCGCTGAGGGCCAGGCCGTCGGCCTCGATGTGCCGGCTGTTGGTCCGGTCCAGGGCGAAGCGGCCGCTTTGCTGCTTTTCACTCTCGGCGGCGAGCACCGAAGAGAAGTCCATGTCACGCGCCTTGTAGTTGGGCGTGTCGGCGTTGGCGATGTTGTTGGCCAGCACTTCAGCGCGCTGGGCGCGGAAGCCCAGGGCCTTTTCGTGAATGCCAAGCGCCTTGTCGAAACTGATGCTCATGTCGGGGAAACCTTCGGAGGTTGACCGGAGTGTCGTTGGTCAAGGTATAGCAAGGGCTGTGCCAACCGGCTTAAAGGCCGGAAACACGGGGTTGCGAGGGGGATGCTGGCAGGCGGGATGCCAGAAAAGCGGCAAAGTGCTTCCGCTTGGGGAAAGAAAAGCGGCAATCGCCGGGCGGCAAAAGTGGCAAAACAAAATATTGACGTCAGACCATCACAGCCGATTCCAGGCCCGTGTAGGAGCAGCCTTGTGCTGCGAAGAGGCCGGTGCAAGTGCAGTAAATCTACTGTGGCTTCACCGGCCTCTTCGCAGCGCAAGGCTGCTCCTACAGGAATCGCGCTTGGCTTTACTTGGCCTGGTAGATGATCCCGGGGCTGCACTGCACCATCTGGTAATGGTCCGGCAACCCGTTCAGCGCCTCCGAGGCGCCGAGGAAAAGGTACCCGCCAGGCTTGAGCGTGCTGTGGATGCGCAACAGGATGTCCTTCTTCACCTGGGCCGAAAAATAGATCAGCACGTTGCGGCAGAACACGATGTCGAACTTGCCCAGGCTCGCGTAGCTGTCGAGCAGGTTGAACGAGCGGAACTCGACGCGGCTGCGAATGGCCGGCTTGACCGCCCAACGCCCCGGCCCTTTGGGGTCGAAGTAGCGCTGCAGGCGCTCTTGCGACAGGCCGCGGGCGATGGCCAGGCTGTCGTACTCACCGGTTTTGCAGTTGTTCAGCATGGTCCCGGACAGGTCGGTGGCAACGATCTGCGCGCCCATCTTCAACTGGCCCAGGTTGCTGCGCTCGAACTCGTCGATGGCCATCGAGATCGAGTAAGGCTCCTGCCCCGACGAGCACGCCGCCGACCACATGCGCAGGCGCTGGCCTGGGTTGTTCTTGATGAACTCGGGGATGACCTTGTTCTTCAACACCTCGAAGGGGTAGCTATCGCGGAACCACAGGGTTTCGTTGGTCGTCATTGCGTCGACCACCTGTTCGCGCAAACCGCTGCGCGGCTGGGCCTGGATGCGCTGCACCAGCTCGCCCAGGCTCTTGATGCCCTGTTGCTCCATCAGCTTGTTGAGACGGCTGGAGACCAGGTACTGCTTATTCTCGCCCAGCAGGATGCCACAGGCTTTCTCCAGGAAGACCCGGAACTGTTCGAAATCCAAATTACCCGTAGACACTCTTGCCGCCTCTTTTCAATCGCTGGTGCCGGGAGCGGGCTCCCGGCTGCTTCAATGCGTTGCCTTGATCCGGTCGACCACGCGCTGGGCCAGGTCGTCCGGCTTGAACTTGGCCAGGAAATCATCGGCGCCGACTTTCTTGACCATCGCCTGGTTGAATACCCCGGAGAGCGAAGTATGCAGGACGATGTGCAATTTTTGCATGCGCGGATCGCTGCGGATCTCTGCGGTGAGCGTATAGCCGTCCATTTCTGGCATTTCAATGTCCGAGATCATCATCAGGAACTCTTCTTCCGGCCGCTTGCCCTCCTCCACCAACTGGCGCAGGTAATTGAGCGCCTGGCGGCCGTCGTTGAGCGCCACCACCTCGACACCGACGGTTTGCAGGCAGCGGCTGACCTGCTTGCGCGCCACCGACGAATCGTCGACGGTCAGCACCCGCAGCAGCACAGCCTTGTCCTGCACCTCGGCATCGACCACCCCGGCAGACACCTGCTCGGACGACGGCGCCACTTCCGCCAACACCTTCTCCACGTCGATGATCTCGACCATGCGGTTGTCCACACGGGTGACGGCGGTCAGGTAATGGTCGCGGCCGGTGCCCTTGGGTGGCGGGTGGATTTCTTCCCAGTTCATGTTGACGATGCGCTCGACCGAGTGCACCAGGAAGCCCTGGGTCTTGGTGTTGTATTCGGTGATGATCACAAAACTGTTGCACGTGTCTTCCTGCAGCGGCGCCAACCCGGTGGCCATCGACAGGTCGAGGATCGGGATGGTCGCCCCGCGAATGTTGGCCACGCCGCGCACCACCGGGTGTGACTTGGGCAGCAAGGTCAGCGCCGGGCACTGCAGCACCTCTCTGACCTTGAACACGTTGATGCCATAGAGCTGACCGCCATTGAGGCGAAACAGCAACAATTCCAGGCGATTCTGCCCCACCAGCTGAGTGCGCTGGTTGACCGAATCCATAACACCCGCCATGCCAGACTCCTTAACGTTTCAGCCTTTCGTTGCAACTCAGGTACCGAGTCGGCACGGGCTTTGCTTTTTTGAGCGCCATGTACACGAAAACGACATTTTTCCGACGATTGACGCACCTGCTGACTGGCTCGCTGGCCACGCTGTGCCTGCTGGCGCCCAGCGTTAGCACGCTGGCGGACGCTTTTACCTTGCCTGAACAGCTTATCGGTGTCACCCAAGGGTTTCTTGAATTCACCGTAGAAGATTATCTGGCCAGCACCCAAACCGCCGGCCGTTACGAAATCCAGGTCAGCACCCTCGACCCGCGCTTGCGCATGCCGCTATGCAGCCAGCCGCTGGACGCGTCGCTGGAAAGCCCCGCGCAGCCGCTGGGTCGGGTCACGGTGCGGGTCCGCTGCGACAGTGCCGCGCCGTGGACCGTGTTCGTGCCGGCAACGGTGCGGCTGTTCCGCGACGTGGTGGTGGTCACCCGCCCGCTCAAGCGTGACAACGTGGTAGGCGAAGGCGACGTGGCACTGCGCGAGCGCGATGTCGGCACCCTCGGCCAAGGTTTTCTCAGCGAACTGGACCAGGCGGTGGGCATGAAGATGCTGCGCCCCACAGTCATCGACCAGGTCCTTACCCCGCAGCACCTTGAGCAAGCCGAAGTGGTGCGCAAGGGCGACCAGGTGGTGATCATCGCCCGCAGCGGCAGCTTGAGCGTGCGCATGCCCGGCGAAGCGTTGAGCAAGGGCGGCCTGAGCGAACAGATCCGGGTGCGCAACATGAATTCCAAACGGGTGATCAAGGCCAGGGTGACCGGCCCCGGCCAGGTCGAGGTGACAATGTAGCGGCATTGTGCTGGCGGTGTGGAACCGCTTTTCCTAAACTGTGTCAGAAAACGGGTTCGCGAGCTTGCTGACAGGCGGCTACGCAATTGGGCCTAAAGTTTCTTTCGGGTTGGCCGAAAACAAGGCAAGCGTCCAAATACCCAGGGGTTTCTGATCATGGTCATCGACTTCAGTCGTTTGAATAACTCTCCGTCCGTTACGGGCGGCGTTCGCGGCAATGCTGCGGCCGGTACCGCCGAAAAGGCCGCTGCCAGCCCGGAAGCGCCAAAAGGCACCACCGCCAGCGGAGAGGCAGTACACCTCAGCCAAGAGGCACAGCAGTTGCAGAAGGTCAGCGATACGCTGCGCGACCAGCCCGTCGTCAACAGCGCCCGCGTGGCCCAGTTGAAACAGGCCATCGCCGATGGCAGCTACCAGGTCGATGCCGGCCGGGTTGCCAGCAAACTGCTCGATTTCGAAGCCCAGCGCTGACCGTTCGGCGCGCTGACTTCACGGACGCTTACTAAAGCCAAGAGTTAGCCATGCACGACACCACCTTGCTGCAACTGATCGAAGATGACATCGCCCCGATGCAGGAACTGCTCGAGCTTCTTCAAAAAGAAGCGATTGCCCTGCATGGCCGCGACATGGCGCTGCTGGAACAGATCCTGGCCCGCAAGCAGTCATTGATCATCTTGCTCGAGCAGCATGGGCAGCGGCGCAGCCACTTGCTCACCAGCCTCGGCCTCAGCGCCGACCGCGCCGGTGTGCAGGCAGTGGCCGCGCAGTCACAGCATGGCGACGCGATGCTGCAACGGCTGGACATGCTCTCGCAACTGATGGACACCTGCCAGCAGGTCAACGAGACCAACGGCCGGATCATCCAGGTGCAGCAACACATCACCAACAATCAGGTCAGAATCCTCATGGGTGGCGATTCTCCGTCGCTCTACGACAGCCGCGGCAGCACCTCGCTGCTGGCCAAGCCGCGCGCCCTCAGCCAAGTGTGATACTTCTATCAAGCCACGTCACATACTGGCAAAATGCCGTTACTTGCGTGTGTCGTTTTTGCCTGGAGAGTGATTAGCCGTGTTCAATGAAGCCGATGCCCCGCAGCCGCCAAAGGTGCTCAGTACGCCTTTGGAGATCGCGGCCAACCTGCGACAGCTGCAAGAAAGCCATGACCCCCTGATCATCACCTTCCCTGATCGCAGCCAGCGCTTCCAGAGCTACGTGGTGCATGTCGACCGCGACAGCAATACCCTGGCACTGGACGAGATGATCCCCCGCGACGGCGAAAAATTCATCGAGAACGGCGAACCCTTCCGCGTCGAGGGCTTCCACGATGGCGTGCGCATCGCCTGGGAATGCAATGCCCCACTGACCATCAGTGAAGTCGACGGCCATCGCTGCTACCGCGGCGCGATGCCTGAAGAAATGACCTACCATCAGCGCCGCAACGCCTTCCGTGCTGCGCTGAAGCTGTCGCAGCTGGTCGACATCATCCTCGACGGCACCCACCTCAAAGGCAATGGCGCCCTGCGCGGCAAACTGCTGGACATCTCCGCTACCGGCTGCAAATTGCGTTTCGACGGCAACGTCGAGGATCGCCTGCAACTGGGCCAGGTGTACGAGCGTTTCAAGGCTGGCAACCCGCTGGGCCTGGTCGACACCATGGTCGAACTGCGCCACCTGCACTTCGAGGAGCGTATCAACACCACCTTCGCGGGCGTGCGCTTCCATAACCTCAGCGGCCAGGCGCAGCGCAAGATCGAGAGTTTCGTCTACCAGCTGCAGCGCGAAGCGCGACGGTTCGATAAAGACGATTATTGATTTCGCCGTCCAGTAGAAAAACGCCACCCTGCGGGTGGCGTTTTCATGTGTGCTAAGCCTGTGCATTCGAGTTACAGAGACAGGCCGCCGGCCCAGGACTGTTTCCCCATTATCAGCGAACCGCCGACTGCTTAACGTGTCTTGTGCCTGACATTAGGCACGACCAAGAGCGAGACACTGATGATTCACTCAAACTTTACTGCCGAACTGCATTGCCAACATGGCCGAGTGGGGGTTGCGGCAACAGGGTATTATGACAGTCCATTCTCACCGTTGTCGCAAGGGTGGCTGTGCCCAGATGAAAAGCAAGCCGACACCGCTTACCTGACCCCCGTCGTCTTCGACTTCACATTCATCGAGCAGAGAGGCGACCGCATTCATTACCACATCAACTGCTCAGACACCTTTGACTATGCCGGTGCACGACTGGCACAGGATAACAGCGGTTGGTTGTGCTTATACGGCATGAGTGTCGCAGGCAGAATCTGGAATGCATTGAACCCCGCCAACTTGTTCCCTCAGTCACAGCCAGAGTGGAAGTTCGAGCTCCTGCAGCCTTGGGACGGAGATATCGAAAGCGTCGAAGAGGTCGAATTTTATCTGCGAAACCGGCATGGTTACAGAATCGCACTGGTGGATAGCCACCATGTAGATACGAGCGCACCACGCTGGGCATTGGAAAAGCAGCCAAGAACGTACGAACACTGGTACCTACACGCTGGCACCAAGGACGGCGAAATCTTGAGGTTCTGCCTTCGTAACGTCAAACCTGCTTGACGCCCCATCGTACTAACCAGAAGGGATTCCCAGTTACCGTTGTTTGAGCAACTGCATAGTGTGGCTTACGCCGCGCCGACTTCAGGCGCTTTCAGGAGCCGGGACACTATGATTCGTTCTACATTCACCGCCGCGCTGCATTGTCAATATGGCCAGGTCGGGGTGGTCGATACGCCTTTATGGGCCCACCCGTTTTTTTCCGCTGACCAAGACGGCTGGCTGTGCACCGATTACAAGCGAGGCGACTCCGTCAGCTTCAGGCCGATCGAATTCACCTTTACCTTCATCGAGGCAGCGAATAACCGTCTTCATTACAAGATCAACTGCACGACTGGCGTGAAGTTTCTCAGCGGGCGGCTTGAGCAGAACTCAAATGGCTGGCTGGGCTTGTATGGGTATGCGTGGGGGGATGATCTTGCCAACTGTATTTTCCCACCCAGCCTGCTGGCCCGGCTGCCTGCCCTGCAGGACACGTGGAAAATGGAATTGCTCGGCCCCTGGGATGGCGACCTGGAGAGCGCCGAGAATGTCGAGTTCTACCTGCGCGACGAAAAGGGCCACAGAGTCGCGCAGGTTGAATCCAGGTATTCGAGAAATAGGCCACCCCTACGTCACTGGTTCCTGCACGCGGGCAACAAAGCGGGCGACATACTGAGATTCCACCTGCACGGCATCAAGGTTGAATGACTGCCGCGTGGCCCACCGATGAAGCGAGCAGCGCCCCCTTCATCGGTGCCCACACCGCATCACACCGACCTGTCGACCTCGACCTCAGGCTTGACCCCACGCTCACTCGCCGCCTGCTCTTCTTCGGTATCCTCGGCCGCCACCGGCGTCTGCATCACATCCTGCACGGTCTGCTCATCGACCCGCGGGTCGAGCGCCGCCGACAACGGCGAGCCGGCCGCCGGCATCGCCACGTGACCCAACGGAGCGTCCTGCACCTGGTGCAGCCCGGTGACCGCTTTCGGCCGAATGCGCCACACCAGCACCAGCGCGAAGAACACAAAGAAGGCATAGAGCATCTGCGCGCCCAGCACCTTCATCAAGACCCCCGCTGCCAGCGGCCCGATACAGGCACCCACACCATAGGTGACCAGCAGCATGGCCGTCAGCGAGACGCGGCGCTCGCTCTCCACATGGTCATTGGAAAACGCCACCGCCAACGGATACAGGCAAAACTGCAGCAACGAGATGACAAAGCCGATGCCGAACAGCAGCTCCAGCGGCACGCTGGGCAAGATTGCCAACGGCGCAGAGGCCAGCGCCAGCCCCACCGCAGCACTGCGGATCAGCACCGCGCGGTCGTAGCGATCGGACAACCAGCCCAATGGCCACTGCACCACCAGCCCGGCAAAGATGCAGCTACCCATGAACAGACCGATCTGCTCGGTGCTCAACCCCTGGCTGGAGGCGTACAGCGGCGCCAGGCCGTAGAACGAACCGACGATCAAGCCCGAGCCCAGTACCGTACTGAGTGACTGCGGCACGCGCTTGATGAAAAACTTCGGCTCCATCGGCGCCGGCCGCAAAGGCGCCGGGTGGATGCGCCGGGTCATTGCCACCGGCACCAGGCACAGGGCAAAGCACATGGCGACCAGCATCAGCAACTCAGGGCCGAGTTCAGGGTGCACCACCAGGATCAGCTGGCCGAGTACCAACCCGAGGTAGGAGGCGATCATGTAGCCACTGAACACCGCACCCCGGTGCTTGGCGTCGGCTTGTTCGTTGAGCCAGCTCTCGATGACCATGTACTGGCACATCATCCCCAAGCCGACCACCATCCGCAGCCCGACCCAGGCCGGTAGCCAGTTGGTCATGCCATGGCCAAGCACCGCGGCACAGACGATGCCGGCGCAGGTCGCATAGGCGCGGATGTGCCCTACCCGGCCGATCAGCCGGTGGCCGACCTTGCCGCCCACGGCCAGGCCAAAGTAGTTGGCGGCCATCAACGCACCGACCCACAAGCTGTCGACATGATCGGCTGCCAGGCGCAGTGCCAGGTAGGTACTGAGCAAGCCCGAGCCGATAAGCATCATCAAGGCAGCGAAATACAGCGACTGAAACGGCTTCCAGATGTTTCGCATACGTCCCGTCGGGCTCCCTGGTCAGGTGGCGTTGGCTTGCTGGCTAGCATAAAAGCAATTTTGCCGCGGCGCAGTCCCCTGCCGGCGAAATAGCCAACAGGGGACGCGTCCAGTAGTGGTTGTGTCGCGATCAGGCCTGTGCCGCCAACACACGCCGCTCCCAGGGTGTGATCTCGTCGTAGAAATCGCTCAGTTCCAGGGTCTTGGTGGCGACGTAGCCTTCGATGAACTCAGCCCCGAACAGTTCCCGCGCCAGTGCACTGCGCTTGAGCCGTTCCAGTGCAGCGTGCAGTGTGCATGGCAGGCTCAGGTGCTCTGGCACAGCGAACTCACCCTGAATCGCCGGGGCCGGCTGCAGGCGTTGCTCGATGCCATGCAGCCCGGCAGCCAGGCTGGCGGCGATGGCCAGGTAAGGGTTGGCGTCGGCGCCCGGCAGGCGGTTCTCGACACGCCGGGCCACCGGCGCACTGGCCGGGATGCGCAGCCCTGCGGCGCGGTTGTCCTCGGACCAACAGGCATTGTTGGGCGAGGCGTAGGGGTGACAAAGCCGCTGATACGAATTGACGTTGGGCGCGAACAGCGCGGTGAAGTCGGCCATGCACGCCTGCTGGCCGCCGATGAAGTGGTAGAAGGTCTCGGTCGGCTGCCCCTGGTCATCGCTGAACACATTTCGGCCGCTGTCGATGTCCACCAGGCTCTGGTGGATGTGCATGGAACTGCCCGGCGTATGCGCCAAGGGCTTGGCCATGCACACCACGGTCAGCCCATGCTTGAGCGCCACTTCCTTGAGCAGATGTTTGAACAGGAACGTCTGGTCGGCCAGCAGCAGTGGGTCACCGTGCAAGAGGTTGACCTCGAACTGGCTGATGCCCATCTCGTGCATGAAGGTGTCACGCGGCAGGCCAAGCGCCGCCATGCAGCGGTAGACCTCATTGAAGAACGGCCGCAGGCCATTGTTGGAGCTGACACTGAACGCCGAATGGCCTAGCTCCCGGCGGCCATCCTTGCCCAGTGGCGGCAAGAACGGCTGCTGAGGGTCGGTGTTAGGCGCGAAAACAAAGAACTCGAGCTCTGTCGCCACCACCGGCGCCAGGCCCAACGCCGCATAGCGAGCGATGACCGCCTTGAGCTGACCACGGGTGGACAACGCTGAAGACGTGCCATCCAGTTCGTTGGCATCGCAGATTGCCAAGGCCCGGCCGTCTTCGCTCCAGGGCAGGCGGTGAATGTGAGCGGGCTCGGCCACCAGCGCCAGGTCGCCATCATCACTGCCGTAGAACTTAGCCGGCGGGTAGCCACCCATGATGCATTGCAGCAGTACACCGCGGGCCATCTGCAGGCGCCGGCCTTCGAGGAAGCCCTCGGCGGTCATCACCTTGCCGCGCGGTACACCATTGAGGTCGGGGGTGACGCATTCGATTTCATCGATGCCCTGGAGGTGCTCGGCGAGGGTGCTCGGGCCTGGGGTGGTCATGACGCTTGTCCTTGTTGTTATAGGCTGGCAACAACATAGGCTGGGGGTGTTTAAAATATCAAGCACCTGATTCTGGACGGCCCCCATTCTGTTGGAGCAGCGCAAGGCTGCTCCTTGTATCTACAGCACGCCTCAGTACAGGTTAGGCTCCATCTCCAGCTCAACCCCGAATCGTTCGTGGATATCTGCCTGAATCCGCCGCGCCAGGTCATGTAGCTGCGCCCCGCTCGCCTGGCCATAATTGACCAGCACCAACGACTGCAACCGATGCACGCCGGCATCGCCATCGCGATAGCCCTTCCAACCCGCCTGCTCGATCAACCACCCTGCCGCCAGCTTCATCTGGCCATCGGCCTGAAGATAAGCCACGACACCCGGGAACTGCCCCCGTATACGCTCGACAAGCGCGGCAGACACCACTGGGTTCTTGAAAAAGCTCCCGGCATTGCCCAACTCGGCTGGGTCCGGCAACTTCTCGCGGCGAATGCTACAGATGGCATCACTGATCGCCTGCGCACTCGGCTGCACTACGCCCCGCTCCACCAAGCGCTGACGCACGGGGCCATAGTCCAGGTGGGCTTGCAGTGTATGGGTCAGCTTGAAGCGCACGCGCAAGATCAGCCAGCGCCCAGGGTTACGCTTGAACAGGCTGTCGCGGTAGCCAAAGGCGCATTCTTCCAGCCCAAAGTCACGCAGCTCGCCGGTCTGGCGGTCCAGCGCGGTCAAGCCGGCGAACACGTTCTTGATCTCGACGCCATAGGCGCCCACGTTCTGCATGGGCGCAGCGCCCACCGTGCCCGGGATCAGGCTGAGGTTCTCCAGCCCGCAAAAACCGTGTGCCAGCGTCCACTGCACGAACGGGTGCCAGGGCTCGCCCGCCTCGGCTTCGACCACAACGTGCTCACCGTCATCGCTGAGCACGCGGCGGCCACGGCTGGCCATGTGCAGCACCAACGCGTTGACATCACCGGTCAACAGCAGGTTGCTGCCACCGCCAAGGACCAGCACCGGCACGCCACGACGGTGCGCCTCGGCCAGCGCCTCACGCACCTCGTCATCGTCATGCACCTGGCTGAAATGCCGGGCCCTGACGTCAATGCCAAAGGTGTTGTAAGGCTTGAGCGAAACGTGCTCCTGCCACAGCGCTGTCATAACCGCCCCTTGATTTCCACGACCAACGCTTCACACGCTTCCTCGATCAGGTCCAGGACTTGCTCGAAACCCTCCGCGCCGCCGTAGTACGGGTCTGGCACTTCATCCAGCTTCGCGCCATAGCGGCGCAGGAACAGGTCGAGCTCGCCGGGCGCAGATTGCGGGCGCAGGGCACGCAAATGGCTCAAGTTGCTCTCGTCCATGGCCAGGATCAGGTCGTACTCGGCAAAGTGGGCCACATTGACCTGCTGGGCGCGCTGCTGCGAAAGGTCGTAGCCCCGCGCCAGGGCGGCCTTGCAGGTGCGGCTGTCGGGCGCCTTGCCGACATGCCAGTCACCGGTACCGGCGGACGCCACGTGCACCTGCTCGGCAAGCCCCGCGGCCTGCAACTGATGGCGCAGCACGCCTTCGGCGGTAGGCGAGCGACAGATGTTGCCCAGGCAAACGAACAGGACGCGCATCAAGCCTCCAGCAAGCGCCGTACGCGCTCCAGGTCTTCAGGGGTATCGACACCCACCGCGGGTGCCTCGAGGGCGTCTTCGACATGAATGCGCACGCCATGCCACAAGGCACGCAATTGCTCCAAGGCTTCGGTTTGCTCGAGCCAGCACGGCCCCCAACCGACGAAGTCCTGAAGGAAGCCCACGCGGTAGGCATACATGCCGATGTGGCGACGATAAGGCACGCCTTCCGGCAGTTGCTCGCGGTTGGCGGCGAAGGCATCACGCGCCCAGGGCAGCGGCGCACGGCTGAAGCTCAGGGCCAGGCCGTTCTTGTCGCAGACCACCTTGACCGCATTAGGGTTGAACACCACCTGTGGCTCGTGGATCGGCTCGGCCAAGGTGGCGATACCGGCTTCCGGGTGGGCCGCCAGGTTGGCCGCCACCTGGTCGATGATGACCGGCGGAATCAGCGGCTCGTCGCCCTGCACGTTGACCACGATGGCGTCGGCGGGCAGCCCGAGGTGTGCCGCCACTTCGGCCAGGCGGTCGGTACCGGATTCATGGTCGGCGCGAGTCAGCAGCACTTCGGCGCCAAATGCCTGGCAGGCCTCGACGATGCTGGCGTCATCCGTGGCGATGACCACACGGCTGGCCGCGCTCTTGCGCGCCTGTTCCCACACGTGCTGGACCATCGGCTTACCGGCGATCAGCGCCAGCGGCTTGCCCGGCAGGCGCGAAGAGCGCAGGCGGGCGGGGATCACTACCGTGTAGTCCAGGCTCATTTGTCCAGGCGCTCATCGTCGGTCAAGGTACGCGCTTCGCTTTCCAGCATCACCGGGATGCCGTCGCGAATCGGGTAAGCCAGGCCCGCGCCCTTGCTGATCAGCTCGGTCTTGTCGGCGCTGAGCTTGAGCGGGCCCTTGGTGATCGGGCAGGCCAGGATATCGAGCAGTTTGGTGTCCATGGAAGCTTCCTTGAGGCCAGGTGGCCGGAAATTGAAAAGGGGCTCAGGGCGTTGGGTGCCCAGGCAGCAGGCGCTGCAACTGGCTGTCGAACCAGGCGCTGAAGGCAGGCGACGGCTGCGCCTCGACGGCCAGGTACCACCAGTCGTCAGCGGCGAAGGCACGGCATTTGACCGCATCTTTCTCGGTCATCACCAACGGCAACGGCGGCGTGAACGACAGGCGCTCGGCGCTGAACTGCGCGTGGTCGGCGAACGGGTGCGGCACTGGCTGCCAGTTTAGCCCTTGCAGGGTATTGAAGAAACGTTGCGGGTTACCGATGCCCGCCACCGCATGCAGGCGCTGGCCAGGCGGGAGCAGATCGAGGCCACGTCGCTCACCGCTGCGCACGTTGACCAGTGCCGAGGGCTGCAAGCTGAAGGCAAAGCCCGCGGGTGAGTCGGCGCTGGCACCGTTGAACAGCACCGCGTCGGCTTCTTGCAGGCGCTCGGCCGGCTCGCGCAGCGGCCCCGCGGGCAGGCAGCGGCCATTGCCCAGGCCACGGGCGGCGTCGATCAGCACCAGCTCCAAGTCTCGCGCCAGGCGGTAGTGCTGCATGCCGTCATCGCACAAAACCAGGTCAAGCGGCTCACTGGCCAGCAGCGCCTGCACCGCACGCGAGCGGTCGGGGTCGATCATCAGCGGTACGCCCGTGCGCTGGACGATCAACAGCGGCTCGTCACCAGCCTGGTCGGCACGCTGGTCGGCCTCAACGTGCCAAGGCAGGTGAGCTGGCTTGGCGCCATAACCGCGGCTGACCACACCGACCTTGAGCCCCTGCCGGCGGCAATGCTCGATCAGCCAGAGGATCATCGGCGTCTTGCCAGTGCCACCCACGGTAATGTTGCCCACCACGATCACCGGCACCGGCGCGCGGTAGCTGGCGCTTTCGCCGCTGAGAAACCGCGCACGCTTGCGCGTCACCACGCGTCGGTACAGGGCTTCAAGCGGGCGCAGCAGCGCCAGGGCCGGGTGCCCGGCGTACCAGGCGGCGAGCAAACGGTCGGCAAAGGCCATCAAGGCGTCCCCTGGGCCGCCTCGACGGTGGTCATGCGCAACTGGCTGAAACCGAGCTTGCCGGCCGCATCCATCGCGGTCACCACGGCCTGGTGCGGTGTCTTGCCGTCAGCGCTGATCGCCAGCGGTAACGTGTGATCACCGCCCGACTCACGCTCGATGGCCTCGCTCAAGGTGGCCAGGTCGCTTTTGGGCAGCAGGTTGTTGTTGACCGAATACACGCCCTCGGCGCTGATGGTGACTTCCACCAGTTTGCGCTCATCGGCAGGCGGCTTCTCGGCGCTGGCGGCCTCGGGCAGTTCGACGCGCAGTTGCGTCTCGCGGGTGAAGGTGGTGGTGACCACGAAGAACAGCAACAGGACGAACACCACGTCGATCAGCGACGCCAGGTTGATGTCGACGTTTTCCCGCTGGCGGTTGCGCCGAAACTTCACGCCTTGCCTCCGGCCACTTCGACTTCACGGTCGCCCTGGATCACTTCCACCAGCTTGATCGCCTCTTGTTCCATGCCAACCACCAGCTCATCGATGCGACGCAGCAGGAAACGGTGGAAGAACACCGCCGGGATACCGACCATCAAGCCCGCTGCGGTGGTGACCAGGGCCTTGGAAATACCCCCGGCCAATACGGCAGCGTTGGCAGTCATCTGCGAGCCCATGAAGGCGCTGAAAATGTCGATCATGCCCAGCACGGTGCCCAGCAGGCCCAGCAACGGGGCCATCGCGGCAATGGTGCCAAGAGTGCTGATATAGCGCTCCAGCTCGTGGATGACGCGCGATGCGGCCTCCTCGATGCACTCTTTCATGATTTCGCGGCCATGGCGCGAGTTGGCAAGGCCTGCGGCAAGGATTTCGCCCAGCGGCGAATCGGCGCGCAGGGCCTTGAGCTTGTCACTGGTGAGTTGCTTGTCCTTGATCCACATCCAGACCTGGCCCAGCAGGTGTGGCGGGGTCACGCGACTGGCGCGCAGGGTCCACAGGCGCTCGACGACGATAGCCATGGCAACGATGGAACTCAGAATGATCGGCAGCATCATCCAACCACCGGACTTGACCAATTCCCACACAGTAAACGCCCCTTCGGAAAAAGGCCGCCACTCTACCATAGGACCGCCGGGGGCTCATCTGCCGAAGGTCAGGGAATTGGCCGGACCCAGTTGCCACCTTGGGGGCAGTCCAGATACAGCACCAAACCTGAAAGGAGTGCTGCACCTGTGGGATTGCCCGCGAAAGGGCCCGATCAGCCACTGCCCGCTTCACGCCAGAAGCGCCGCTGCGCCCGTACACCCTCAACGTCACCCTGCCCCCCCAGCACCAAGCGCAACGCGCCCTCCACCGCTGTATCATGAATCGCCAGCCCATGCCGCCGATAGCGCTCAAGCACCTGGGCATGCGGATGCCCAAAACCATTGTTGCGCCCCCGCGAAATCAGCACCCCACGTGGCGCCGTGGCGCGGATGAATGCCTCGGTGGATGAACTGCGGCTGCCATGGTGCGGGGACTGCAGCCAATCGATACGGGGTGTTTCAGTGGATGCCAGCCAGGCCCGTTCGGCAGCGGCTTCCAAATCGCCTGCCAACAGCAAGCGCTCCCCTTGCGCCTCGACCAGCAGCACGCATGAGCGGTCGTTGCTGCTCTGCCCTTCAGCCCAATGCCACAGGGAAAAACGCACGCCATCCCACTCCCACTGCTCACCCGTGACACACGGCTGCAGCCCAAGGCCCTCCAGCCCCTCGCCGCCGAGCACCCGCGTGACCGGGATGCCCTGCGCAATGGCCAGCGCGCCCCCGGCATGGTCGGCATGGGCGTGGCTGATCAGCATCGCATCCAAGTGGCTTACGCCCAGCTTGCGCAGGGTCGGCAGCACCACCCGCTCCCCCGCGTCGTACTCCCCTTTTGCTGGCCCCGCATCGTAGAGCAGGCTGTGATGGCGGGTACGCAGCAGCACCGCGAGCCCCTGGCCGACGTCCAACTGCCAGACTTCTACCTGCCCCAAGGGCACCGACTCGCGGGGCACCCATAACGCCAGCAGCATGAGCCCGCCCAACCCCCGCAAGGGCACGCCACGGGGTAGCAGCACCAGCAACGCCCCCAGGCACACCACTAACCAAGCCCAAAGCGGCAAGGCCGGCGGCACCCACGCCGGGCGCCAGCTCGCGGCCAGGGCCAAAACGCTGAACAGCACCTCCAGCAAGCCCCCGGCGAGCCACAGCAACGCTTCGCCGACACCCACCACGGGCAACAGCAGCGTGCCCAGCAAAGCCAATGGCAACACTGCAAGGCTGACCCACGGCACCGCCAGCAAGTTGGCCAGGGGCGCACTCAGGCTCACTGGCAAGCCAGTGGCCAGCAGCACCGGCAGCAAGCCGATGGCGATCACCCACTGCGCACGCGTCCAGGCCTGCCAGGGCCGCCAGCCGCCCAAGCGGGCACTGAAGCAGTAGATCAAGGTCGCCACGGCGGCAAACGACAGCCAGAACCCCGGCAACAGCGCCGCCAAGGGTTCGAACAACAGCACCGCGACCAGCGCCAGCAACAATGGCAGCGTCGCGCCAAGGTGACGAAAGCGCAGACGCCAAAGCAACACTACCGCCAGCATCAGGCAGGCCCGCTGCACCGGCACACCGCCACCGGCAAGCCAGCCGTAGGCCAGCGCTGCGGTCATCGCCAGGCCGCAGGCCGAAGGCAGCCAGGGCAGCCGTGCGGGCCATAGGCCCCAGCGTGCCAGCCCGGCGACTAGGCCATAGAGCAAACCTGCCACCAGGCCGATGTGCTGCCCGGAAATCACCAGCAGGTGCACCGTGCCTGTGGCCTGCAGCGTCTGCCAGTCCTCGCGGGCCAGGCCCGCACCGTCGCCCAGCACCAAGGCCACCAACGCCGCTTGCCGGCCATTGGCCTCGACCGCCAACAACCGTTGCCGCAGTTCGTCTCGCCAGCTGCCCGCGACAGCGCTCAATACCTGCCCGGCCTTGACCGTGCCGGTAGCCCCCACCCGCCGAGCCAGCAATTGTGCCTCTCGATCAGGCCCATGGGGGTTGAGCAGCCCGGCAGGCCGCTGCAGGGTCACAGCCAACCGCCACTGTTCGCCCGCACGCACAGCCGGCCCGTTGAACCAGCTCAGCTGCAAGCGCCGCGGCAGTTCGCCACGCCTTGAGTGGGGCTGCTCCAGTTCGAAGCGCACGCCATGCGGGGTACTGCTCGGCAGCCCGACAACCTTGCCCTCCAGCCACAACGTGCGGCCATCCAGTTCAGGCGCGAGTCGATCATCCAGCGCTCGCTGGGCCGACCCGCACGCCCAGCACAGGCCCAACAGAAAACAGCCCACTGGCCAACACCGCGTGAACAGGCTGGCAACACCAGCGACAAACAGCAGAAGTAGCCATCCGACCGATGGCAATACGGGGAGAAAGCCCAGGCAGAGCAGCCCGAGCGCGAGCGCAAACATCCCTGTGCGCATGAGGTAGAGCTCCGCTGCGAAATGACCTTCTCAGGCATAGCGCAAATGCCGGCAAAGCTTGCTCAACAATTGTCACAAACTCTAAACGAGGCCGTTAAGGAATCAAGGCATACTGCCCCGATCAACGCCCCGGGAGCCTACATGCCGCGCCGACTTTTCAAACGCTACATGCCGGATCCGACCAGCATTCGGGAACACAAGTCCTTACGCTTTTTCGGCACGTTGCTGCACGACCCGAACCTCTGGCACCTGAACCGGCACTCGGTGGCCCGGGCCATGGGCGTGGGCCTATTCGCGGCGCTTATCCCCATCCCCATGCAGATGCTGCTGGCCGCTGCGCTGGCGATCCCGGTGCGCGGCAACCTGCCGATCGCGGTCAGCCTGGTGTGGCTGACCAACCCGTTGACCATGCCTCCGGTGTTCTTCGTTACCTACATGACCGGCGCCTGGCTGCTGCAGATCCCACCCCGCACCCTGCCCGACGACCTGACCTTCGAATGGATCACCGACCAGCTGTCGACCCTGTGGCAACCCTTCCTGCTCGGCTCGGTGGTGTGTGGGGTGGTGCTGGGCATCCTCGCCTACTTCACCACCTTGCTGTACTGGCGTTGGTGGGTGGGCCGGCAGTGGCGCCGGCGCAAACTCAAAGGCTCAGGCGCGCATGCCGCGGCCGCTGACCAGCAGGCGGATGCACAGGGTGTACAGCACTGCGGTAGCCACCAACATAAAGGTGATCGCCGTCCCGATACTGATATCCGACACCCCTAGGATGCCGTAGCGGAACGAGTTCACCATGTGCAGCACCGGGTTGGCCAGTGACACGGTCTGCCAGAACGGCGGCAGCAGGTTGATCGAGTAGAACACCCCGCCCAGGTAAGTCAGCGGCGTCAGCACGAAGGTAGGGATGATCGAGATATCGTCGAAGTTGCGCGCGAACACCGCGTTGACGAAGCCCAGTAACGAGAAAATGGTGGCCGTCAGCAGTACAACGACCACGGTCACACCCAGGTGATGCACCTGCAGGTCGGTGAAGAACATCGACAGGATGGTGACGATCACCCCGACCGCCAAACCCCGCAGCACGCCACCCAACACATACCCCACGAGAATGGTGTGTGGCGACACCGGGGACACCATCAGCTCCTCGATGGAGCGCTGGAACTTGCTACCGAAGAAGCTCGACACCACGTTACCGTAGGAGTTGGTGATCACCGACATCATGATCAGCCCCGGCACGATGTACTGCATGTAGGTGAAGCCGCCCATGTCGCCGATCTGCCGGCCGATCAGGTTACCGAAGATGACAAAGTACAAAACCATGGTGATCGCTGGCGGCAGCAGGGTCTGCGGCCAGATACGCAGGAAGCGCCGCACTTCGCGGTAGACGATGGTGTTCAGGGCGACCCAGTTGGTGCGCAGTTCCACACTCATACGGCCACCTTCGACAGGTTTTTTTCCACCAGGGACACGAACAGCTCCTCAAGTCGATTGGTCTTGTTGCGCAGGCTTTGCACCTCGATGTTCTGCAGCGCCAGCTGGCCGAACAGCGCGGTGATGCCGATGTCTTTGTCCACCTGCACTTCCAGGGTATGCGGGGTGAGCAGGCGGCACGGGTAACCTTGCAACGCAGGGGCTGACGGCAGGTCCTGCTTGAGGTCGAGGACAAAAGTCTCGACATGCAGCTTGCCCAGCAGCTGGCGCATGCTGGTGTTCTCGACGATGGTGCCGTGGTCGATGATGCCGATGTTACGGCACAGCTGCTCGGCCTCTTCCAGGTAGTGGGTGGTGAGGATGATGGTGATGCCCTTCTGGTTGAGCTCGGTGAGGAAGCTCCACATCGAGCGACGCAGCTCGATGTCCACGCCGGCAGTCGGCTCGTCGAGGATCAACAGGCGCGGCTCGTGGATCAGTGCCCGGGCGATCATCAGGCGGCGCTTCATGCCGCCGGACAGCGAGCGCGACTGCACATCACGCTTGTCCCACAGGCCCAGCTGGGTCAGGTACTGCTCGGCGCGCTCCTTGGCGAGCTTTGGCGGGATGCCGTAGTAGCCTGCCTGGGTGACGACGATGTCGAAGACCTTCTCGAACTGGTTGAAGTTGAACTCTTGCGGCACCACGCCCAGGCAGCGCTTGAGCGCCGAAGGCTCGCGGTCCAGGTCGTGGCCGAATACGTTCACCGTGCCGCTGGTCTTGTTGACCAGGGTCGAAAGAATACCGATGGTGGTGGATTTGCCGGCGCCGTTGGGGCCGAGCAAGGCGAAGAAGTCGCCTTCGGCAACGTCCAGGTCGATGCCCTTGAGGGCCTGGAAGCCATTACCGTAGGTCTTGGTCAGCTGTCGAATGGACAGGGCGGAACTCATAGCGGGCCATTTACCGAGAAAAAAGGTTCTGGACACGCCAGGCAAAGTCACTGGCGCAGTGAGTGCGGCCATGGTGCAAGGCCCGGCCACACAAGTACAGTCACATGTATTGATAATGACTATCGAAGCAGGTTCAGGTCAGCGCGGTCATCACCGCCGCCTGGTAGGCCGGGCGCTGCTTCAGGCGCGCGTACCAGGCCTCCAGGTGATACATGGCCGGGCGTTCGATGGGCATTTCGAACCAGGCGTAGATGAAGCTACCCAGTGGGATGTCGCCCATGCCGATCTGGTCACCGGACAGGTAAGGCTGCTGGGCCAGGGTTTCGTCGGCGATGGCCAGCAATTGCGCGCACTGTTTGTGCGCGGCGTTGATCGCGACCCAGTCGCGTTGGTCTTCCGGCGTGCGCAGCAGGCCCCAGAACAGCGGGCGGAAGGGGGTGGCGAAGGACGAGGTGGTCCAGTCCATCCACTTGTCGGCCAAGGCGCGCTGGCGCGGGTCTTCCAGGTACCAGCCCTGCTCGGCGCCGTACTCGGCGCACAGGTAGCGGACAATGGTGTTGGACTCCCACAGCGTCAGGTCGCCGTCTTCGAGCATCGGCACCAGGCCGTTGGGGTTGCGGGCGCGGTAATGCGGCTCGTTGACCACGCCGAAGGCGCCGCCGGCGTCGATAGATTCGAAATCAAGGCCCAGCTCGTGGGCGACCCACAGCGCCTTGCGCACATTGCTCGAATTCTTGCGGCCCCAGATCTTCAGCATGGCAACGTCCTTATGAATGCGGAGGTGGTCCAGTCTACTCCAGAGTCTTATTGCCTGTACTGGCCTCTTCGCGGGCACGCCCGCTTTCACAGGAAGCACCCCAACCTTCAAGCCACGGGTAACCCTGTGGAAGCGGGCTTGCCCGCGAAAGGGCCGGCACAGGCGAACAATGATCTGAAACTCCCACCGCCACACCCTGTCACTGTTCTGAACAGGCCGTTCACAGCGTTGCGTCTAAGCTGTCTGGGACGGCTCAAGCCCTTGGTTCCAAGGAGGACCGATTATGTTGCTGTTGTGGTTGGTGGTACTGGTGATCGGCGCGGCATACCTCACGCACCGGCGCCTGGCGCCCTTGCAGATACTGGGCATCATGGCGGCCTACGTGCTGCTGATGGGTATTTTCAGCAGCGCACCCGGCTGGCTGCTGGCCCTGCTGTGGGTCGTGCTGGCCGTGAAAATCGCCTTTGTGGCCCTGCCGCAATGGCGGCGCAAGGTGTTCACCGGCCCGGTGTTCAAGTGGTTCCAGCGTACCCTGCCGCCCATGTCGCAGACCGAGCGCGAAGCCATCGACGCCGGCACCGTCTGGTGGGATGGCGAACTGTTCAGCGGCCGCCCCGACTGGCGCACCTTGCTGGCCTACCCGGCACCGAAACTGACTGAAGAAGAACAGGCCTTCATAGATGGCCCCACTGAAGAACTGTGCGCCATGGTCAGCGACTGGCAGATCGGCCAGGACATGGACCTACCCCCTGAGGCCTGGGCGCACATCAAAGCGCAGGGCTTCTTCGCCCTGATCATCCCCAAGGAATACGGCGGCAAGGGCTTCTCGGCCTACGCCCACTCGCAGGTTGCAATGAAGCTGGCCACCCGCAGCGGCGACCTGGCCTCGACGGTGATGGTGCCCAACTCGCTGGGCCCGGCCGAACTGCTGCTGCACTACGGCACCGATGAACAACGCAGCCACTACCTGCCGCGCCTGGCACGCGGCGACGAGATCCCCTGCTTCGCCCTGACCGGCCCACTGGCGGGCTCGGATGCCGGCGCCATGCCGGATACCGGCATTATCTGCAAAGGCCAATGGCAAGGCGAAGAAGTCATCGGGCTGCGCCTGAACTGGGAAAAACGCTACATCACCCTCGGCCCGGTCGCCACCCTGCTCGGCCTGGCGTTCAAGGCCTACGACCCGGAGCACTTGCTGGGCGACGATGAGGACTTGGGTATCAGCCTGGCGTTGATTCCCACCGACACCCCGGGCGTGGAGATCGGCAAGCGCCACCTGCCGCTCGGCGCCGCCTTCATGAACGGCCCCAACAGTGGCAAGGACGTGTTCGTCCCGCTGGACATGCTGATCGGCGGGCAGGCCATGCTCGGCAAGGGCTGGATGATGCTGATGAACTGCCTGTCGGTGGGCCGCTCCATCTCGCTGCCAGCAGTGGGCACCGGTGCCGCCAAGTACACCAGCCTGGTGACGGGCCAGTACGCCAATATCCGCGAGCAATTCAACGTACCGCTGGCAGCCTTCGAAGGCATCCAGGAGTCCTTGGCGCGCATTGGCGGCAATGCCTGGCTGATGGACAGCGCCCGATTGCTGACCGCCAAAGCGGTGGATCTGGGTGAAAAGCCTTCGGTGCTGTCGGCGATCCTCAAATATCACCTGACCGAGCGCGGCCGCGAATGCATCCAACACGCCATGGACGTGCACGGCGGCAAGGGCATCATCATGGGCCCGAACAACTACCTGGGGCGTAATTGGCAGGGTGCGCCGATCTTCATCACCGTCGAGGGGGCCAACATCCTCTCGCGCAACCTGATGATCTTTGGCCAGGGCGCGATCCGCTGCCACCCGTTCGTGCTCAAGGAAATGGCACTGGCCGCCCGCGAAGACCGTGAGCAGGCGCTGGTCGAGTTCGATGAGCTGCTAATGAAGCACATCATGTTCGCTGCCGGTAACGCAGCCAGTACCCTGGTCTACGGCCTCGGGCTGGGTCGCCTGGAACACGTGCCAGGGGATGCTTTGAGCCAGGGCTACTTCCGCGCCCTCAATCGCCAGGCGGCGGCGTTCGCAATGATGGCCGACCTGTCGATGCTGTTGCTGGGCGGGGCGCTCAAGCGCCGCGAACGCCTCAGTGCCCGCCTCGGTGATGTGTTGAGCTACCTGTACCTCGCCAGCGCCGCGCTCAAGCGTTATCACGATCAAGGCTCGCCCGAGCACCTGCAGCCCTTGTTGCGCTGGGCCATGGAAGAAAGCCTGGGCCAAGCGGAGCGCGCACTGGACCGCCTGCTCGACAACTTTCCCAACCGCTTCGTCGGCTGTGCGCTGCGCGTGCTGGTGTTCCCCTTCGGCCGTCGTCATACCGGCCCCAGTGATGAACTGGACGCCGAAGTGGCGGAACTGATTGGCCGGCGCAGGGGTGACCCGGCACTGGAAGAACTGCTGGCCGGCTGCTACCGCCCACAGGCAGAAGACGACCCGGTCGCAGCGCTGCAGCGGGCCTGCGACCTGCTCGACGATACAGCGCCGCTAAGCAAGGCACTGCACCAGGCCATCAAGGAAGGGAAAGTCCGGCCGAGCCCCGGCCAGTCGGGCCTCGACGCCGCCGTCGAGGCAGGCGTGCTGCAACCCGGCGAAGGCCAACGCCTGCACGAAGCCGAACAGGCGCGGCGCAAGGTGATCGACGTCGACGCCTTCGACAAAGTGCAGCTACTCGTCGAACCCGGCAAGGTACGCTGACCCTTCGCGAGCACTTGGGGGCGGCGTATACTCCGCCCCCCGTTTCAGCCATACCGAGGACCCATTCCATGGCCAACCCCAACCTGGAATACCACCTGCAACTGCTCCAGCACCTGCGCACCATTCTGGCGGCGCTGGGCGAGGCAGAGCAGGTGCCGGAAGAAAGCCACGCCCTGTTCCTCGAACGCTTCGACGAACTGCTGACGCTGTTGCCGCAGGATCCACTGGAGAGCCAGTACCTGGGCCAAGACCTGATCTGCCAGGTGATCCAGCGCTATCCGCAGATCGCTCATCTGGTGCCACGTGATCTGCTGTGGTTCTTTGCCGGCGACTGCCTGCACTTCATGCCGGACGAAGAACTGGACCTTTACCAGCAACTGGAAGAGCGTCGCCATGAGGCTGAATCCAGCGGCGAGCCCTTCGATTGGAACCTGGAAAAACAACTGCTGAGCCAAGCCGCACCCGGCAACAGGCACTGATACATCTCATGCGTCTTGGCCTCGCCAAGGCGCATCTACAATTTCACATGTGCAAGACATGTAACAAAGTGAAAAGTCGCTCAGCGATCTAACTTATTCCTACAGCTTGATAAAACTCATGGCATTTAGAATCAGCGCCGAGGCAAAGACTGGCCAATAAACCCGTCAACACCTTGCACTGAAAACTAACTAAGCACCTCAATCAGGTTATGTCATGAAAAAGTCGTTAGCTACGCTATCGCTAGGCCTGCTTGCCGGCCTGGCAGGCAATTCCGCATTTGCTACCAGCGGATCGGTACTCTTCGAAGGCACTATCACGCCGGAAACTTGCCCCATCGAAATCGTCAATCCCGGTAACGGCAGTGTGAATGACCGTGTTGCCATGGGCGATATTCCCGTGGGTCGATTCACTGCCGCCAATATTGAAGTCCGTGGAGCATCTTTTGACATCCGCGTGCCGGACAAAGGTGCCTGCAGCATCACCGAAGACAACGCCTACGTCCAGTTCGACGGTGCTGCCGACACCAGCGGCAACTACTTCAGGGTCGACCCCGTTGCCGGCGCGGCAACCAACGTCTCTATCGTCATCAAAGACATCTCCAACACATCGATCGCGCCCGGTGGCACCTCGGTTAATTACCCCCTCAACGCTACAGGGCCGACCGACCTTCGCTTCGATGCCTACTACCGTTCTACGGCCACAGGCGTACAACCAGGGCTTGCATCGGCCAAGGTTCGTTACACCGTCGCTTATCGCTAAGCACATGCACTACCTCTGTGCCTACTGGCACTAGCCAAACCATCCGGGCGTAGTTGATGCGCCTGGATGCAGCGAGTTATCCGATGATAAAACAGTTCATACTCACGATACCCGTCCGTGTCGTCGCTTGCGCCTGCCTGACCCTGGCGACGCTCACGCTGTCGATGGCCAGCCATGCCGCCTTGACATTGAACAATACACGCATCGTATTCGACAGCGATAAACGCAATACATCCGTTGTTGTCAGAAACCCATCCAACAGCAGTTACGCCGTACAGACCTGGATCAACACGGAGACGGATGACACCACCACCACTGTTCCATTTGCGACCTCCCCGCCGCTGTTCAAGATCAACCCCAACAGCGAACAACTTCTGCAAATCAACGCGCTGCCCAATGCATTACCGCAAGATCGCGAGTCGCTATTTTTCTTTAATTTGCAGGAAATCCCACAAGCCAGCAAGGAGCCCGGCAATCAACTCAATATTGCCATGCGTACGCGCATCAAACTGTTCTATCGACCGCAACAACTTAAAGGCAAGCCAACCGAGCAACTCAAGTCTTTAACATTTTCCGTGAATGAAAGCCAGGGCGTTAAACAACTGCTGGTCAACAACCCGACCCCATTCCATATCACCTTCATTCGGCTGGAAGTCAGTACCAACGGCCACCTCCACAAAATCAGCAACCCGGAAATGCTCGCGCCACTGTCTCAGCAGGCCTACCCGCTGGCGGAGATGCACTTGAACGAAACATCCAGCGTTCTTTTCTCCGTGATCAACGATTTTGGCGGTTACACCCAACCGATGACTTTGCCGCTTCAATCGACTCGCTAGAGCCGCACCGCGTCACACCGCAAGGAGTCGCTTTCATGCCCCCCTTTTCCAAGCGCTGGTCGATCTGCGGCCGGCGTCACGTATTGCTGTACCTGACCGGTAGCCTCGCTGCACTGCACCACATCGCTATCGTGGAGGCGAACTCCAACCTTGGCTTCGAATCGGGCTTCCTCCGTGAATCCGATGGGGCGGGTGTGCACGCGCTCAGTTTTCTGGCAAGCGAACAAAGCCTCGCACCGGGGCGCTATCCGGTGACCGTTCTGGTCAACCTGCAACCGGCCGGCCGCCATGAACTCGATTTTCAGGCTGATGCCGACAACGCATTGCAACCTTGCCTGCCATCCACACGCCTCGGGGAGTGGGGGCTGCGCCTGGACGCCCTGGCCGCAGCAGGAGATGCCAAACAAGCCTGCCTGGACCTGGCGTCGGCAATCCCAGGTGCACGCGTCGACTTCGACAGTAGCCGCCTGCGTCTATCCATCTCCATACCGCAGATCGCCATGCGCCGTGATATCGCTGGTGGTGTCGATCCGTCGCGCTGGGACAGCGGCATCAATGCTGCTTTCCTCAATTACCAAGCGTCCACCCTGCAGGGACATAGCCGCTACAGGGGCCGCTATAGCAACGACGACCTGTACCTCAACGGTGGTATCAACCTCGGCGACTGGCGACTGCGCACCACCCAGTCGTGGCGCCAGGACAGCAATGGCACGCGCGAGTGGGCGCGCGCGCAAACCTATGCGCAGCGTGACCTGCCTGGCAACCGCGCCAACCTCACCCTGGGCGAGACCTTCACTGATAGCGACATCTTCAACGGCGTGCCGATCACGGGGGTTCGCGTGGCCTCGGACATGAGCATGTTGCCCGATGCCCTTCAAGGTTATGCACCGGTCATCCGGGGTGTCGCGCAGACTCGCGCGAAACTGGAAGTCTGGCAAAATGGCTACCCCATCTACGCGACCTATGTCAGCCCGGGGCCGTATGCCATCGAAGACTTGAGCGCCGTAGGCAACGGTGAGCTGGAAGTAGTGCTGACCGAAGCCGATGGCCAGGTGCGGCGGTTCATCCAGCCCTATTCCACCCTGACCAACCTGCTGCGCCAGGGAACGTGGCGTTACACCGCCACGGTTGGTCAATACAACCCGGCCAGCAGTGTGGATAAGCCATTAATCTGGCAGGCAACCTTCAGTCGAGGCATGGAGTGGGATCTGACGCTGTTTGGCGGCCTGATGGCCAGTCAATACTACCGTGCCACCAATTTGGGTGTCGGTAAGGACTTGGGCAGCCTGGGAGCCCTGTCGCTTGATGTCACTCAGGCCAGCAGCCAAATTGATGTTGCCGGTAGCACTGATGTCCAAGGCCATAGCTATGCCCTTAAGTACGGCAAGGCTTTCAATACGGGTACCAACCTGCGATTCGCGGGTTATCGCTATTCGACCGAGGGCTACCGGGACTTCAGCGAAGCTGTCCAGCAACGCAGCCACGCCGCAACGTTCATGGGCAGCCGCCGCAGCCGCGTGGAAGCTTCGGTGCATCAGCGCCTCGGTCAGCGCCATAGCTTGAGCCTAACCTTGTCGCAACAGGATTACTGGAGACTGGACAACACCCAGCGTCAGTATCAGCTTGGTTTCAATACCTACCATGCCGGTATCAGCTATAACCTGTTTGCCTCTCAGTCGCTGACTGACACGCGCGGCAGCGATCGTCAATTCGGCCTAAGCCTGTCAATGCCCTTGGACTTCGGTCGCTCGGCCAATGCCACGTTCGATGTACAAAAACAGGCGCACGGCTACAGTCAACGCGCCGCCTTGAGCGGCAGCGCCCGCGACGGCCAGCTGAGCTACAACACCAGCATCAGTCAAGATGAACGCCGTCAGCGAACCGCTGCACTGGCATTGGGCTACAGGACCGACTATGCAAGCTTCGGGACGGGGCTAAGCGACAGCACCGACTACCGCAGCCTATCGCTCAACGCCAGCGGCGCCTTGCTACTGCATGCCGACGGCTTGGAGTTCGGTACCTATCTGGGCGATACCGCAGGCCTGGTCGAGGTTCCCGGAATCGCCGACGTCGGCGTGCTGAACAGTGCAGGCGCACGAACCAATGAACGGGGATACGCGATCGTTTCGCACCTGCAACCGTACCGCAACAATACGCTGACACTGCAAACCGAGCGGCTGGGCCCTGATATTGAAATCGAGAACGGTAGCGCTCAGGTCGTCCCGCGACGCGGAGCCATTGTGAAGCACCACTTCAATGCCCGTCATGTTTCACGCTGGGTGCTTACCCTGCTGCACCAAAACGGCGCTCCCGTGCCATTCGGCAGTGTGGTCCTCGATGCCAATGCGGTACAGGTGGGCATGGTCGGGCAAGCAGGTTTGGCGCTGTTGAGCGCCGTCGATGGGGCGCAGACACTTACGCTCAGCTGGGGCAACCAAGACGACCAACGTTGCCAGGTAGACGTCGACCCACAATCAATGCAACGCACAGAGGGCTACTACCTGCAAACCCTGACGTGCAGCCAAGCTGGCATCAAGGAATCGTCATGATCACTCTCTCCCGCATCGCCCTGCCACTGGGATTGCTGCTTAGCCTCGTATCGGCCGTCGGCCACGCTCAGGATTCCTATTGTCGTTTCCAGGACGGAGGGGGCGGCCCTGTAACGTTCGAGCGAAACCTCAACACGGTATTCATGCCTCGCGACGCCGTTGTAGGCAATGCGTTTTTTGATGCCGGCCGTTCGAGCATCCCCAGCAACGAAAGGCGGACGTTGGAATGCTGGAATGGAGGTCAAGCGATCATGAGGTTCAGCTTGATCCCCACTCGCCCACCCTTGCCGCTCGCCGTTTACAGTGAACCTGGCCAGATTCTGCCTACCAACATCCCTGGCATCGGCGCCCGAATCCAACTGATTTCACACTTCAATAGCGAAGCAGGCGCCGACTTCCGCTCCGAGGACGGGCATAACTGGGTGCCATTCAACGCAGTGCGTGATACGCGACATCAGTTTTCGGCGTTTAACCTTATCAGCCTGATAAACCGGGTGATCCTGGTCAGGACCGGCCCAGTCGCCCCCGGTATTCATCAGATCGATGCAGAGATGTTTCGTGGCCATCTGGACTTCGACAATATCGGTGACGCTTTCAGGTACCGTCTGCGCGCCGAAGTCATTCAATCGCAGTGCAGCGTAGGTGCTGACGCCGTTACGCCCAATCCGGTACCGTTGGGTGAATTCAGCCGGTCGGACTTTACCCACGTCGGTTATACGACGCCGAAGGTTGACTTCCAGATCACCCTTTCCGCTTGCCAGACCGACCCTGACCAGAACGCCTTCGCAACACTGGAACTGGATGGCAAGAATGGCTCGCTGCCGATCGGCCCCATCGCAAATGGTGTCTTCAGCCTCACCGCCGACTCAGATGCTGCAGGTGTCGGTATCCAGATATTCAAGCAAGATGGCCTGCCGATGCCTCTGCAGACCGAAGAGCAAATGGTGCCCTTGAGCACGGGCAACACCGTACTCAACCTCAGTGCCAGCTTTCACCAAACCGAGGACAGCCATGCCATACGGGCCGGGCTTGCCAAGGGCGCACTCAACTTCGTGGTGCGCTATCGCTAAAGGCAATCGAAAGACCGGCTGGCAGTGACGAACACCGCCAGCCGGCATGATTGCAACCCATTAATGCAATCGCTCAAAGCGGTGACGTACCGCTTAGAATGTTTTCTGCATCGTAATGATAGGAAGCGCCGACGCCAGGCTCATTGGCACTCCCCGCACGCGGTCGAACCTCCAACAAGCGGTTGAGCGCGTCGTAACGCAGCGTGCGCCCCACCTCATCAGTGGTCAAATTGCCGTTAAGGTCATACCTCAGAGCAATGTCTTTGTCGTAACTCGCGTGGGTGTTGGTAATTCTCAGCAACTGCGCTGGATCCTCCCTCTTTGCGGGGTCGCCAAAGTAATACCGTGCCCGGTTTGAACCGACAACGAACGTGCTGAGCACCAGCGTGATGTTATCGATATCACTGAACGTAAACACCTGCGCCTTGATCTTGTTGCCATACGGGTCCTGAGGCCAATAATGGTCGTCTGGATTTTCCGGTGAGCTGTTATCGGCCGCCGTACAGCTGTATCTGACCAGGCGGCCTCGCGTATCGTAGACATACCCTTCCTGGCGCAACAGTACGCCTGCAGTCACGTCTTCCAGGTGCCGCTCAACGATACCGTCGAACGCATCGTACCATTGGGTCAATCGCTGCACGTTGCCATCGCCAAAGTTGAAAGTACGCGTGACCTCCCTGTCGAAGGCGTCGTACTCCAGGCTCGTCGTCAATTGATTGCCGGTAAGGATATCTGTTGTGGTGAACGTCTGCGTGCGCCCAAACTCGTCATACGTGAAATCAGCCTGAAGCAATAACGGGCCAACAACACTTGCGCGGCGGTGTTTCGTCGGTAAAGCCCCCTGCAAACGAGTCTGTTGGAGCCGCCCGGCTTCGTCGTAGTCGTACTGCTGGGTTTGTCCGAGCACATCGGTATAGCTGAGCATCCTGCTGCGGTAGCTGTAATCATAACGCATCGTGTACTTGTCCCCCTCCACGACACGCACTTCGGACTTGACTTCGCCGTGGGTGAAATACTCACGGGTGACCGATTGATCCGGCACATCGCACTTTAACAGGCGCGCGTTCTGGCGATCGTACTCATAGTTCGCTGCAATACCGCCCAGCACCCGCTTTGTAGGCTCTTCATTCAAAACCGGCGAGTACTCATACGTCACCTCCTCCCCACTGGGCATCGTCACCCAGCGCGGTTGAAGTTCGCCGTCCTTATACCTGAATGTCTGCTCGCGATAGCCTGTAGTCGCGCGGGTGCGTCGGCCCAAGCCATCGAACGCCTGCGTGCCCAGCAACACGGTGCCCACTTTGATACTGACGGGCAGGTCATCGCGACTGTGGCCTGCGTAGGTGCGGTAAACGATCGCCCCGCCCGGCAAGGTATGTTCAAGGATGCGATCGAACGCATCGTAGCCGTACTCATTGATGCGCGTAGCGTCACCCTCTCCATCACGCTCTTCGTGCAAGCGGCCGAGCCCGTCGTACCTCAGTACTTTGAGGCTTTCTCGGTGTTTGATCTGCTCGTCACCCTCACCTTCCACGGTGTACCGCTCAAGCCGTGTCGGTTCCTCGAACAGGTTGAGCCACGTCTCCGACACACCGCTGCTCCTACCATCGGTACCGACACGCCAGCGCTTGGTGATGGGCCCTCTGTGTTCGGTTGTCCCCAGTGGATCAGTCACTGCAAAATTGGCCACACCGTCTGGCCCAGTTTCACAGGACTGTTCGCCCCAGTCGTCGTACTCGAACGTGCTGGTGAGTTCGAGCAGCGCGTCGCCCAGCCAATCGATCTCAGTCTGCGTCTGCAGTTGTCCGAGCCCATTGTAGCGCGCACGGTAGATAGACCGTGGCGCACCCGCAAAGACCCGGCTGTCATCGTCATTACGCGCTTCGTAGACGACCTGGTTCAATCCATTCACGACTGAACGGGTCTTGACGCCCTTGACGTCGAACATCGACTGCTCAGCCCTGTCGTTTGCATGGGCACACAGGTGGTACTCATATTTGCGACTCGCCTCGTACTGTGTACCCGGGCCAACCGTCTCGAACGTGACACGTCGCAGTGCGTCGTACGTGTAAGCAATCTCCACATCGCTGTCATCGCGATTGAGCACTGGTTCGCCGTGGATGATCGAGTGTTGCAAGGTAATGATCTTCACCGCACCATCGTAGCCTGTGATGGTTTCCTCGGTTTGCACAACGGGCTCATCGGCATCGCGACCATCAACCAAGCTATAGGCATATGACTTAGTTGTGCTCAGCGCCCCATCCGCCCCTGGGTAACTGAGCACATTGCGTTGTATCCGACCGTGCAAGAACGCATCGTCCGGATCGTTGAAAATCGTGTAGCAGGTTTGCTCCAGCAATCGTTCATCCTGTTTGAGCGTTTCACTGTCGACTTGGTGCCTGCCGTAACCCCTCCACGCATTATCCGGGTCGTCCTCGTCGTATTCGCTATCGAACACTGCCGGTAAACGGATATAGGTGTAGTGCCGGGTCAAGGTCGGTGCTTTGCCAAATCCTGTGGGCGCGGGTGCAAGGGTGGCCTGCTTCAGGTGGCGTACAAAACCTTCCGGGTCAGGCGGGCATGCATTTTCTTCGCCCTCGACGGGGTACCAGACATAGGCTTCCTCGACCTCATTGACGCGCTTGCGCCAGATCAGATTGCCGTAGTTGTCATAGGTAGACGCTACCGATTGCGAGCGCGGCGGCCATGAGTTGTCTACCAGCCTCCAACGCTTTTGTTCCTCGGTGGCCAACTGAAAGTTGGCAGGTTGCTGCTCGAACGGTCTTTCTTCATTCACGGGGTACGTGTACAACGTGTCCTGCACCGCATTCCCCTGTCGGGTGCTTTCTAGTGTCAACAGGTGAAAGCGGTTGAAACGCCGCTCAGTGACTTTGACCGGTATATCGTCGACCCACTGTGTTTCCAGCATTCCGTAAACAAATCGCCCTTGGCGTTTATAAAGGTTATCGAGCCCGTCGTCTTCCCCCCACGGCGTCGCATCATCGCCCAGAAAGTTATTGCGCCCCCAGCCGTCTGGCTCGCTGTTGTCGTAGGCATAACGTACATCGATCAGGGCGTGTTCTATTTCCAGCTCTGGGTCCGCTTTACCTAAGGTTTTCGTATGGCGATTGACGCGTGGCAAGGCTGGCCGGCCACTGGCGCTCGGGAAGGGGTGTCCGCCATCGGTGTACTCAAGGTCCTCCCGCGCCCCCGTTGGCGTCCTGACCCAACTGACGGAGAGGTAGTTCAGGCTGGGATCATACTGATAACCAAGCTCCCAACAGGCAGCGTTGGCGGTTGGCAAGATGATTTTCCCTACCCGATTGTCACTGCCCTCCAAGGTGAGGATAAATCGCGCAATGGAACCGACGCCCAGCGAGTGTTCACGGATTTCAACCCGCCCGCTGCTACGGTTGATTGTGAGCAATTCATACTCTGTCCCGTCATAGTCCACCTCGCTGACCGAAGCTAGCATCCTGTGGTCGCTATCAAAGGGGACATACTTGAGTTTCAGCTTATGGCCCAACGTCACCAGGCCAACCGGCAAGGCAACGCGGCCGCCCTGAAGTTCGAGAATTTCCTTGAGCCCCGAGCGATGCTCTACGCGAAAACGGGTGGTCGCCCCCAGCGCGGCATTGCCCTCTTTGTACACGTGGAAACTGGCGATTTTCTGCTGAGGTACCGTCAGGCGTTTGTCCTCGCGATTACTGTCCTCGAGCCGGTAGGACTCCCCCGAACTCAAGGCCAGCACCTGATTGTGTGGGGTATATTGCGTCAGCCCAAGGTTCCAGCCTCTGCCGAACCCAGAATCGGCAGTATTAAGCGGGTTAAACGTAAGCGCGACGTTGAAATCAGGCCCGTTCAGGGCATAAGACTTGAGACTCGGCAAGTCGATTGACAGGGTATACAGCCCGGTACGGGGGTCTACCCCGCCCCGGGTAAAACTCATGAAACTAAAGGCATTGGAATGGACGGACGTGACATTGCTCATGACGGCGAATCTCCAGAAACACCTGCGTGACAGAACGCGTATTCAGTATTCATATCCAAAGCAGGACAGCTTTCCATCGATTTTCCCTCTTACGACTTTCCGTTCGAGACGCAGGCCAGGCTTCACCTGGTCACCCACATCAGATTCATCAAGCTTCTCAATTTTCATCCATTCCGTGCCCAGCGGGTGCTTTGTGCCTTTCACGGTAAAGAAGAAGTTCCCGCCGCTTCCACAATCAGGATCGTCCGCTAGCCAAAGTAGTGCTGCAGAGGGGAAATTCTCCACCTTAAAATAGTAGACTTGGTCGTTACCGCAGGCCATATCCTTAAGATGGATTTGTTTTTTGGTACTCCAACTAAACTCCTTGGTGCACGACTTACCCGGGTTTTGGTCTTTATCATTAGCAAACGAAATTTTCACGGTGTTACTTGACTGTGGCGTAGTCTCCGCATAGGCGCATCCGAACGCCAGAACAGTGACTGTACACAACGCGACACTCCATTTGAATGCGCTCATTTTAGCGATCTCCTTGATTCGAGAGAGTGACGCCCACAAACCGACTGTGTTTCAGATGATTACGATGTCCAACGATTGATTCTGGCAAGAATGAAATCTTTCGCTGATGTAGATTTCCGTTTCGGTCACGCAAGCGCACTGCCATTTCTCTGGAGAGCGTTGCGATGGCGTCGTTCTTTTTGGAATCGATCCAGCTCACGTCATCGCGACGATGGTTGGTAATGATCAAGGTCTCGACTTCAAACTCCTTGAAATCCACGGGAATTTCCAAATCGATCAAGGATGGGAGCTGCTTTTGCAATGCATCATCAAACCTTACATGCGTCGGCGGTTGAGTATCCTTATCCGTTTTCGCATAAAATATCCAACCTGTGAAACTGACCCCTTGTTCGCTGCGGTGGTTGTTCTCCCAGCTGAGCGTACTGACATTTAACTTTCCTTCCACATCAGGCGGCAAGGTTTCCAGCCCAGACGGGACAAACTCACAGGTCATAAACGCCGACAGCTTATATTTTAACTTCCAGTAATCCACCGTACGCGGGAACAGGTAGAAATCATCGTGCCCGGGAAGGTCAGGAAGTTCGTAATAGTTACCACCACCGTCTACGCGGTATCCTTTGAACGAGTAGAGATCGTCATCCGTAAAGTCAGGAAGCGGCTTCGCCGTCACCTCAATTTTTGAATTAGTATCGCTGGTGCTATTGGAGTAGAACCACTCATTACTGTCAGACTGCAACCCTGAATAAAACGTAGGAATCTCACCTGCCGTGCCCAGGGTATGCAAATAGAACGTCGAGGTTTGCTCCGTCGCAGACCTCGTCGTCGGCAGCGACGAAAGCAGATTGCCAGGGATGGCAGGGTCGAAGCGATTACGGAGCTTGCGCGTGGCCCAACGGAGCTTACCAGTCTCTATACCTTCAGCGTCTTCCAGATCAGGCAGTTCTTGACGGGCAGCGCCCTCAAAAATACGAATACTGTTGAGTTCTTTGATGCTCAAAGGGTAATGCTTGCCATCCACTTCTGCCGTATCAACCGTCACCTCGATCTGCAGTTGCTGGAACCCATTAGGGAAGAGCGCCCCTGTCGTGCCCAGGTTCGCACCGCCTTTGACCTTGATGTTGTGAACCCTTAACGATTTCCAAGTAGGTTCTTGCTGCATTTGAGATTGCTGCACCACGCTGTAATCAGTGGCATAAACCACACCGTCCTTCAACACTTCGCAGAGCACTACATTGTTTTGGGTTTGGGTGTTGTCCGAAGCCGTAAATTGCCCGCTTTGGTTGATCGCACCCTTCCCAGCCATAATTCGCCAACGCTTGGGCAGCGTCGACAACATGCCCGAGGTCTCTGCCAGCTTCACACTGGCCTGGGATTGCAACCGCGGCACGAAACGCGGCTCAAGCGCGAGCAGTTGTTGCGCATTGACCATGACCAGGGCAGCCGTGCCCTCTTCGCTGTCCTTCGCCTGGATCTGTTGAACCGCCAGCGGCCTCAAGGTGGTATCCGCAAAGGGCACAAATACCGCCGAGTGCCCGTCGGTGACACCCAGCTCCCCCTGCTCAGCGCCTAGCAATCTCCAATCAATGGTTCCTGACCCACCCGTTTCCCAGGCACTGAGGTGAATTTCTCGTTGATTCGGGGCGAAACTGACGACCCGTGGCATCAGCTGGAGCCGTTCATAAGCGACTTGCACACGTGCAGACGCGATATACGTCTCACCGCCTTGATCAAACTCTGCCGTGACCAGCACCGTGAGGTTTTCGTGGCCAATATGGTCCACATCAGGCGCGCTATAGAGGCCTTTGGCTGTGATTTCCCCTTGCGCGGCAGCCGTATGATTAGTCAAGCCGGTGATGCTCCAGCGGCTGGCTTGCTGCTCTCGACCTGAACCGTCATACAGTTTGAACTGCACGTGCTCACCGGCATGAATGACGCGGCCAGAGGGCTGCACAGTCATGGTAGTACGCAGTGGATTGATGTTGCCAAACACCGCGAGATCACACGGCGTAGCTCGCTCGCGCTCGATGAATTCGTGGGAGGCCGGGAAGAGTATGCTATTGAGCAATACCAAATCGATTTCACTGGCATGCCCCAGCAAGTGGTCGGAAATCACCAACGTGGCGGAGTAGTCACCATCGGGTAGCAAATACGGAAAGTGCTGGTCGGGTGATGCACCGTCCCGGCCATCTGCGCGCACGCGAATGAACACCAGTACCGCACCATCACCATAATTCATTGCACTTCTGACCTTCGCACCCGGTGCAGCCTGAGTTCGCAAAATAAACCCGGTAGGGGTCAGCGGGCCATATCCGTCAAGGTCGATAATCCCCAGCTCGAAAAGGCTGCAACGTGCCGGCAACCCTTTGAACCACTTGGCAAGGCTGGCAGTGAGTTGGGCATTGAGAACGCGGTTATCGGCAAACAGGTTGCACCGAAACGAACTGCCCTTGGCAAGGTCAAGCGTCACCCTGCCCCGGCGGTCCACCGAGCCAGTTACCATGGCCAGGTCTACATCGATCTCCACCTTGAAGTCCATGGCTTCACTGAAGTTGAATACCGAGAACAGCTTACTGTCGTCCCTGTTGGTACTCGAACAGGTGCCGGCAATGATGCTCATCGTCAGGCGGGCCCTGGAATTCGTCACCGAAGCCGTGCTGAATGACAGCAGCGGCGTACCCAGCTCGATATTCGTCAGGCTGATTGCAGTGGAGGGCGCTGAGGCACGATCGTTCTCAACTGCAGCCCCCTCATCGATATCTAGCGAGAGGTGCACGCGCGAATCGCTGACACGCTTGGCGCTGACCGAAGTCAATGAGGGGGCGCTACTGACAAGCTCGGGCTGCCCCCCAGTTGCCTCCCGCGCGCCTGTGCTCAGTTCAAGTGTCAGCAGTGGCAAATCCCGAGGGCCACCCAAGCGGTCTAGATACTGCTGGTGCAGCAACCGGTTGAGTCGCTCACGGCTATACACCGCCACGGCTCCCCACCCAAGGGTGACAGACTTTCCCCACATACGCGCCAGCACTTCCAGCATGGAATTGGACATGGTTTAATCCTCTTGACGATGCATCCGGTTCGATGCGTTGAATGATCACTAACCGATGGCGGCGTTACACGCCCTGCACGGCTGATTCAGTGGGCGTACCAAGTGCCCCTGCAGATCGCCAAACGGCGTATCGGGCAAGATGGCCGTAACAGTGCATATGCAAGGGAGCCGTCATCGGGTGGCCAGTAGAGCCCAGCGTCTTCCAGGAAGCCGTCACCGAGCAGCTGTTTCCAGATCACCTTTTTGGTGAAGTCCGTACCGTTGAAGGACGCGCTCAATTGAACGCTACCGTCAGGCTTTGGTGCTCCTGCCTCTAGATACAGAAGAGGCTCTTCCTGCATGACCAGCACATGAACATGAGTGAGCTCACCCGTTTCACTGTTCTTCACCTCGATCTTTTCCAGCAGATAGGCCCCCTCATCCAGCTGCCAACCGGCCGTGTAGGTGCAACGGCGGCCGTCGTCACTGGGACTCACTTGCCCGCTTCCTTCCTGCTCAATGACACGCCACTGCGGGTCGCCACCCAGAGCGCCGGCGGTGAATGTCAGCTGATCGTCGAAGGAACAGACACGGATCTGCGGATTGGCAGTGATGCCCTGTGGTAAGACGGTCAGCATCGAGGTGCTGCGAGCACGGGTCTGGTTATCGGTCGCCACCACCAGCACACGGGCTTGGCGATAGCGCAACGCATGGGCCGGCGGGGCGCTGTAGCGGCCAGATACAGGGTCGATTTGCCCAATGTCCCCCGCATTACCGGGCATCCCTTCCAGCGCCCAGCTAACCGAAGCAAAGGGCGATTCGACCCTGAACGTATGAGTTTGCCCAGGCGATAGTCGTATGCCTTGATCAAGAATACGCAGGCGTTGAGCATTGCTAGCGATCGACCCGAACAACGCCAGGCCATGCGGAAGCTCCACATCCTGTCCAGCAAAGCGGTTGTTTCCGGCCAGGCTGAAGCCCTCGAGCACCCTTTCGGGGATTCTCGCCGTAAGCGTGCGCGACAGCCCTTCAAGCAGTGCCTGCTTGAGTACTAATGCGACGAACTGATTGACCTCCTCACGCAGCGCCTCGGGAAGATTGCCTTCAAGCCCCTTACGCAGCGTGACCTCAACGTGCTCCGGCCAAGGCCATGCCACCTGAGCCATGAGCAAGCCGCCATCTGCCTCTTGCTCGGACGGTCGGAAGAAATAGAATCGATGATGCAGGCGAAATTCGAATGTTCCAGAAAGCCCCCGCCAGCCCTCTTCGCCCTTGGGTTTGTAGTCGAAGCCAAGGTCGCACTGAGAGTGCCAGTTCAGTTGCACTTCATCCTCATCGAACTCGGCGCGCAATGGCGTATCGCCTATCCACGCCTCAACGCTGAACCGCTCCGATTTGAACTCAAAGCGGTTGCCCTTGTGTTCAAGCCCAAAGACCGGAAGCTTTCCAGCAGTGGCTTGCATGCGTTCAATCACACCCTGCGGTGTCAGGCGGTAGTCGATCATGCCGCCTTCGATCATGGCCTCGAAGGCATAGGCATAGGCGGCCCGGTGCAACAGCCGCCGGGAGAGCAAAAGAGTGACCGGCGCACGCTCCGCCATCGCATCCGGCAGCAGGAAGGGTAAGTCCGAATCTTCCCTCGGATACTGGCCCACGGGGCCGTGCTCAAGCGCTGCAAAAACAACCAGCGCACCTTGCTTGTCAACACGACTGGTTTGGATCCGTGCCCCGATACCCCGCACCTGGAGGAATGGGTTATTGGATGTTGCTGAAACAGCCGCCAGCGCGTAAAGGCCACGGTCCTCAGGCAAGGTTTGAAGGAAGTCTGCAAGCTGCTGGCCACCTGCCCAACGTTCCTGAAGACTGTCACCCACATCGAACTCAAGGCTTTCAGCTTCAGGCCGTTTCAGGTCTAACCCAAGGCGAAGTGCCTGGGTATCAAAGCGCGTGCGCCCTCGCACCTGCAAACTGTCGAGCGCATCATGCGCAGAGACGGCCAGCACATCGTAGAAGTCATCCTCAATGATGTGTGTGCCGCCTTCCACCGCCAAACTGAAACTTACCCTGGGGTTATCGTAGGAGGCCACACGCCAGTCCAGAGACGGCGCGGTGAGCCGGTAGTTGTTCAGCACATGCGTTTGTTTGCTACTGGGAACCCTGATACTGAGCTGTTCCCAACCCACATCCCGTCCTTGAATGATGTGATTGATTTGGGCTTGCTCAACCAGTGAGCCGACCGTAGCGGGCGACATCGCGAAAATGAAATCCCAGTCCGACAGGTGTGGATTGCGTTTCATCCACTCCAACAAGGCCAATAGAGAATTACCAGGCATGGCGATCACCTCAAATGCGTTCAGGGCTTGGGCGCTTCAGTAGAAGCAGTGGAGGTCTGGGTGCTAGTGGCCAGGCGGCGGCGTCTCGTGACCGAGGACTGAGCTTCATAGGCTTCGATCGATGCGTCCAAAGGGAGTGGCAAAATAATGAAGCCTTCGAGATCACCCCATTCCTGGCTCTGGACACGCCCTGCAACTACGGCAAACCGGTCACGGCTGTTACGCTTGACCTCGTAGCGGTCCTGGCTGATGGTTCCCGGCCCGTACACTACGGACCACTCGACATCCTTTTGCTCGTCAGTGCCGACCCAAAGGGCTGGCCGAACCCAGTCCGTTTCGATTGAACTTCCCCACTCTTCGGGTGTGACCGGCATGGGCTTTTTCCGCTTCATGCGCGTTACCACACACGTGCTGCGCTCGCCGTAGACACCTTTATTACGGACCGTGATGACGTCGACTTTGAATGCGTCGGTGCGCGAATCCGCACCTGCGATGTAAGTGTTGGCAGCACCTGAGGCATCTGGGTCAGCCAACCGACCATGAGGGTTCGCGTTAGCGAACGACCACTCAATGTCGACCGTTCCACCGTTCCCGGCAGTCAGTTCCAGCGACTCACCCGGCGCGGTCACCTCAAGCAACGGACTCAAGGCGATGGCATGATCGACCACGGTAACCAACGCTGAACGAGTCACGGCTGTGATTGGGTCCGTCGCGGTAATGCGTACTTGCGTGAAACCGCCTTTGAACCCAAGGGCAAACGGAGCGTGATAGGTCCCGTCGGGGTCAATGCTGCCGACCTCATCTGAAAACACCTGCAAGGCATCGACTTGCCAGCGCACGTTATTAACCGGCGGCTCGACCTTGAACTGTAAAGTGCCACCGGGCTGGAGAACGGGCTCCATTGGATGGACCGCAAAGTTATTGCCATCTGGGCTGACATTGCCAAAAACGGCAATGGCTTTAGCACCATGCACTTCATCGCCCACAAACGCATTACCAAAGTTAAAATGCAGCGTTTCCTTGACCAAGGGCTCAAGGAGCTGGTCCACGTTTAAATCCATGGCCAGCTTCTCCCGCAACAGCCCAACAACCTTATCCTCCACCGCTTTGCGGATAGCGTAGTGGTAAATCGCACGTATGAAGTTCTTGTGAAAATCGCCTAATCCCTTTCTCAAGCCTAATGACTGAGTGTTTGACGCTTCTAACCCGCCTGGCGACGCCTCTTCAAGACCGTCGAAAATAAAACTGGACAGTTCATAAGCACCGCCCTGACGGTCGGCACGACGATAGGCAATAAGGCACGTGATGTCCTTATTAATATTAACGACCTTGAGATCTGGGAAATCGTCAGCCGTGTGGAGGTTGTAGTTGTCTCTTAACGACAACATTTTGGCGCTGGCATTAAGTTTCATTAGCCACGTTACACGGGCGCCATCGTCATCGACTTCAACTCGAAGAGGTAACGCAGACACCGGCCCCCTCAAAGTTTCCATGTCAATTTCTACCAAATGACTAGGCCCTAGTGAAATAGGCACAGTGGCATTTATCATCGGCGATGAAATGACTCCCCAAAACTCACTTGCCCCTGTGAGCACACCCTTGGAATCTGCATCAATTTGATAACGTAGCCCGGAGGGCATCATCGGTATCATCAGTGACGTTAACCGCCCAAGCAGATGCTCCAGGATCAAACGGCGAGCGTTGAAAATTCCAGCGGCCGAAAAGTCCTTCGTCCCTTTGTCCGGGATCAAGTACCGAAAATCAGAGTTGCTGTCCGGCATGCTACCGCCTAGGCCCTTGTGCATGCGAATGAACGCAAGCATGGCGCCATCCCCTTCCTGGGAGCCCTCGGCAGCCGGCGCCAAGGCACTGGCTGGCTTGGCCTGCGTTCGCAATTTGAAGGACTCAGGGCGCAACAGGGGCCGGTTGCCCGACGCAATGGAGCCAAGCGGCCATACGCGCTGCTCATCCGGGAGACGCTGGAACAACTCTTTGAAGAAATTACCTCCTAACTCTCGCTCCTCTTCCTGATTGGAGAAGGTGAGCGTGAAGTTGTCGCTCTTGCTGAGGTCGAGCATGATCGCTCCCCCGGCCGACACATCGCCGGGGACATCATCCAAGCGCAGATCCAGGCGCAACTCCGGCCCCGCCAACGGTCCAATCCAATCCAAGCGCTGCACATACCAGTGGCTGACATCCTTCCTCAACCCCAGTTGATTACCCCCGATAACAGCCATGCGCAACCGCGCCTTGGCATCAAACAGGTCAGCATTCTCAACCGACAACCGGGGGTGGGCGAGAAGAAAGTCATGAATAAGTGTCTTTGACTCATTGCTCACACTCAGCTCGCCATTGACCGGCTCAAGAAAACTTTGAGTATTGAAGCGACGAATATACTCCTGCGCCAACAGCGCATTGAGCTTGCCACGGTCAAGGGCCACAATCGCGTCCCAACCAAACAAACGGTCGTGTGCGCGCAACCACTGCAATACACTTTCAAGGGAAGTTGAAGACATGCTGCACCTCTCACGGTTCACGTGTGGTATCAAGCGATGAGTAAAATGTCGATGTGGCGGAAGCTTTTGAAACTGCGCCCACCGTCGAAGCTGACATTTGCCGATATCCGAAAATGTGTATTCACTTCCAGCTGACTCAGGAACGTAAGGGGTAAAGACGCCGAAGCGAGCCCGGCTTGATACTCGTCCCTGGTAATATCGGAGTCGCGCATCGACCAGCTGGCAGCGGTCTGGGACACCCCTTCTGCGACAATGCGCAACCGTTGCCCCTCGGCCATGAACGGCCAACTTCTCAACGTGAACAGCGCATCTGTATTAGATTCGGCAACTTCAGCCAAAGAAAGCTTCCCACCTCTGACTTGCATACTCTGTATGGGTGGAAAACTGCCAATCCCCAAATCAGCGATGCGCAGGTCGAACGGGTCTGAATCTTGTGGCCATTGGTCGGGTAGCGTAACGGTGTAGTACAAGCTCACGCGCTTGCCTAAGTTGGCGGGAATCGTGCCGGGCGGGACATTGAACAAACGGGGGTCGCCAACCGAAACGGGGAATTCCAGCGTTTCATGGCCCTGCCAAATCAACTTGACCTCCCCCCCACTGATCTCCGCGTTACCGGGAATACGCACTGTCGCGCCACTGCGTAAATCGGCCGGGTAAACCACGCCCTGATTTTCTTCACCTTCAGGTATCGAGTTTTCGACGATGGGCGCCGACAAAACCAACGGCTTACGCAACACCAACCCCAGCGCGTGCGAGTGCCTGTCCAGGTGTCGGCGGGCGTACTGATAGCTGATTGCGAAGGGCTTACCGAAGTTTTCGACATTGCTGACCCAGGCACGGTCGATTACCGCCATGAACTGGCTGTCCAGCGAGGTATGATCAACACGTGCGGCATAAACGACGCGCTCGACGCCTTCGATGTACACGATCAGTACATCGCCCATCCTCAATTCGGCGTTAGCCGGTATGATCAGTTCAATGCCATCTGGAAATGCGTCTGGATCCAGCGACCCACCCGAATGCCCTTTGACGCGCGGTGCCTCTAGCAGCGGCTCAGAAGGCGGTCGGCTGTAAGGGATATCAAAACGCTGCACTGAAGATTCAGTAAATCCACCGTTGGCATACTCAATGCGGTAGTGCAGATCAGCAAATCCATCTTCAAGCACGGCGATCTGATCATAGGGCAAGGTCCAGCTCACAGGGCGGCCAACATCTTCCGGCTTTAACGTATAGGAACGTACATACGGCTCAAACGGATCGTCTTCAGCAAAGTACCCCAACCACGTCAGTGTCAGAACGTCACCTGCTGTCATGGCCTGATAAGGGGGGGTTACTGCCGTTGCATCTTTATCTTCCAAGTCTTCGATTGCGATCTTCAAATCATGGGATTGGCGTACCTGAGCCACCCCCAACCGCAACCCAGCGGGTACGGGACGGTTGACGCGAAACGCGAGGCGCTTGGACTCCTCGCCTACAGCCCCGCCTGGCCCATCAAGCGCATAAGAGTAGAAAACATCGCCACCGTCCAATTCGCTCAGAATGGGGTATGGGATGTCGAGTTTGATGCGCCCTTCGTCATCCAGTTCTTGAACTTGAACACGGTCGACAATATCCCGCGCCTCACCGATTGCAGTGCGGCCCCACCAACGAATATGAAAGAAGTCATCAACGCTCATGGCCGGGGCCGGCAAGTACGTTGACAAGGCGCGACCGGCCAGCAGCGCGAGATCCACAGACTCAGTGTCGGGGTCTAGATAAGGTTCAGGGATGTGGGGTATGTCCATTGATTTCAATTTCTTATGGCGCCGCATGATTTCACCCTCATTGAGCGCTTGTGCTCGTTGAATGTGAGGAAGTATTAGCGCCAAGGTCCAGCGTTGAATACTAGTAAAAATGCCAGGTGACCCGTACCGCTCAAACAGATAGCGTGATCAGCAGCAATCGACTCTGCACCGACAGGAAGGTGCTAGCGCCTTCCCTCTCATGCACACGGGGGTTACTTCAAAATGTCGACCAATCTGTCACTGCATTCCAACGCGATGAACTTTCTAAGTTTCATGAAAAATGGGGTAGATCCGCGCACGGGGCAGTACACGTTGTCGGTCGAACTTCCCGCACTGCTCGGCAACCGCCAATGTGAGCCATCGCTTACCTTGAACCTTGACTTCAACCCTTTAAACCAGGCGGACTCTGGCTACGGAAAAGGGTGGAACTTAAACCTGTCACAGTATTCGACCCAGAATCAGATGTTGTCCCTGAGCACCGGTGAGTCCTTCCAATTGACAGACAGTAGTTCGGGGCAACGCCTGGGCGTGAGAGAACAAAAGTTGACCAGCTTCAATGTCTATAAAGAGGGCAAAGACAGCCTGGACAAGGTCACGCGGTTTCGAGTGATGCACCGTTCGGGCGTGGTCGAGATCCTTCAGGTGCATGGAAAAAGCACTGCACTTCCGGTGGAGATTCACTCACCGAATGGCCGCAAGTTGTATTTGACCTACACACATTTCCAAGGCGATGACTATGTCGTCAACACCATAAAGGACAGTGGCCAGGAACCCTTGTTGAAAGTTGAACGATCGGGCGGCCAGGTGACATTCGACTACTTGCCTTTTACCAAGGGTACGGCCACATCGCGCTTGCGTTACACCATGGTGTTGGAGGGCATCGAGAATTGGGTCAGCCAAATCACGCTGCCGGGTGATGAACCCGCCACGTGGCAATTCAGGTATCGAAACGTGCTCGGCATTCTCTGCCTGGATACCGTTCATACGCCCACCGGCGCTAGAGAATACCTGTCATACGAAGATGGCGGTCATCCGTTCCCAGGCAATATCCGCCAAAACTTACCGCGGGTGACCCGTCACCGCATCGAACCACGCTTCGGCCAGCCGCCCATGGAAGTCACTTACACCTACGGCTTCATGGACGCAGGCGGCGTGTTTCGTAACCACAGTTTCATCGGCAGCGGCACCAACATCGGCTGGGACGATTCAGGCCGAGACAACCTCTACAAGTACGTCGGTCCGTACGAGTATCGCTCGCAGGAACAGGCCAGGGTCAACGGCAATGTTGTTCGCACGGTCGAGCGCCGCTTCAATCGATTTCATCTGCAGACTGCAGAAATCACCACCCAAGGCAATTCGGTGGCTGAGGTGCTCAATGAATACGCCTCTATTGACGACAAGCCATTCGATCAGCAGCCCGCCACCTGCCAGCTCATTACCAAGGAGCAACGTCGCTGGCGCCTTCTCGACAATACTTGCCCGCCCCGCAGCGAGTACATCGAAACGACATACGATAACCACGGAAACATACGCACAAAAAAACTCGCCAATGGGGTGATCGAACGTTTCGAATGGTATTCCGCCGCGGGTGAAGAAGGCTGCCCGGCTGACCCAGAAGGCTTTGTCCGTCACCTCAAGCAAAAAACCACCACGCCTGCGCCCGCGCTGGGGGACACGCCAGCAAGGGTGCAATACGAGCGTTATCGCTACCTCACCCTGCCGCGCTTGAACGATCCCGAACACGACGAAACCAATCCGGACCACGCCTGGCACAAACAGCAGTGGCATGCCGTGCATAGTGAGACCCTGACCGAACAAACCGACACCGAACAGGTTCTTTCGCAGGCCCGTTACTACTATGCAAATTCAGCCGGTGATCTGCTGCTGCATGGCCGCCGTTACATGCAGGTCAAAGTGTGCAATGGCTTGGAAACCGTCACGCAGTGGCACTTCACCCAGGTCGATGGACCCGACGCAGGCCGACCCGTCCTGCAGACGGAGCAGGTACTGATCGGCTATGACGGCACCCGTCGCAGCACCCTGGACCAACGCTCATTGCAGCATGGCAAACCCCTGCTGGTACGCAACGAAAACGGCTTAGACACCTGCTACGAGTACGACCCACTGCTGAGGGTAACCAAGGAAACCGTGGCACCCGGCACTGCCTTCGAAGCCGTGCGCGAGTATGCCTATACCTTCGCCAACTCAACTGACAAACACACCTCCCAGACGTTGACCAACGCGCGCAAGGTAAAGACCGTGACCTTGGTCGATGGCCTCGCCAGGGTCGTGGAAGAGCGTCGCGACAACGTATACGAGGGTTACCCACAACGCTTTCACACCACCCATACTCTACGTTACGACGCGCTCGGCCAACGCGCATCAGAAACGCGCTCGGACTGGCTCCACGCGCAAGGAGGCCGCGACCTGACCCAATACTTCGAGTATGACGAGTGGGGCCAGCAATGCTGCGTCATCGGCCCTGAAGGGGTGGACGCAACAGCGATCGGATCAGATGCCGTGCGTGTTTACGAAGTCACCAGCCCCCTCGGTAGCCGCGAGCATCCGGGTGGCCCGATCGTGACACGCTGGCGGCAGGTGGGTAAAGGAGCGGACAAGATCATCCGTGACTGGGAACAGGTCTGGCAGAACCTGTTCGAAAAACCCCAGCGCACCCTCCGCCTTGACGCATCGGGTGTGCAGTGCGTGACCCGAACTTACGCGTACGATGGCCTGGGCCGATGTGTAAGTGAGCTCGATGAGCGGTTGTATGCTACCGATTACAGCTATGACGGCTGGGGAAGGATGATCAGCACCCAGTTGGCGGATGGCACCCGCGTCGAACGCGACTACGCCCCTCATACCGAAGCAGACCTGCCCACCGGCATCACCGTCGTCCCTGACAATGCTAACCTTCCCCCCTGTCAGATTGGCGAGCGCTGGTTCGATGGCCTTGATCGGTTGGGCCTCAGCCGAACCGGTCCGCGAACCGAGTACTTCTACTACCGTGGCGGCGAATCGCAACCCCGCGAGCACAAAACGGCGGCAGGCGCCAGGGTCCTCTATGACTACAACCTGGCGCTTACCACAGAGCCGACCTCCAGCGTCGCTGAGGATGAGGAAAACGTTTTTGCCTTCAACCCGGTGAGTGCCCGTATTACAACCGCTGATAATGCTGAGAGTGGTCGCAGTTACGACTACAACATCGCCAATCAGATCGTTGAAGAGCGCTGGGTCAACCCGCAAGACGCAACGACCAAGTCGCGAAAATACCTCAGTTCCCTCGACGACCGGCTGCTGCAAAGCATTGAAGCCAATGGCATCACCACTCGGCACAGTTACGATTGTTATGGTCGACTGGCCACTACGGTACAAGGGACAGTGAAGGCCGACCACGCGTATAACAAGCTCGCTCGGCTGTCGCGCATCACCACCCTTGATACCGTCACGTCCGCAGAGTTGGTGACTGAACTCACCTATGACCACCGAGACCGAGAGTGCCGAAGAACCTGGCGACAGGCCGGCCGACCGGACCGTCTCCAGGTACAGAAGTGGGGCGAAGACGACTTGCTGACCTGCCGCGAGCTGACCGAAAACAACCAGGTCTTGCTCAGGGAAACCTTCGTCTATGACAGGCGAAGCCGCCTTACCACTCATAAATGCGAAGGCACGCAATTGCCACGTGATGCCCTGGGGCGACCGATCAAATCGCAGACGTTCGTGATGGATGCTTATGACAACGTCAGCACGACTGTCACTCAATATGCGGATGGTTCACGCCAGGAACGCGCAAGGTACGTCTACGCCGCCAACGACCCCTGCCAACTGCGACGCATCGAGTACACCCCGGCACGCCCCACCGGCAACTCGGTGCTGCGCTACGATACCAATGGCAACCTGATCAGTGACGAACGCGGGCGCACGCTGACGTATGACAGCCGCAACAAGCTGCTCTCGGTCGATGCCACCCGCTACCGCTACGACGGTTTCGGGCACCTGCAGGGCAAGCAGGATGCCAGCGGTGAAGAGACCATGCTGTTGTTCGACGGCGACCGCCTACGCCTTGCCGTGCGTGGCAGCCTGAACAGCCTGTACTGCCACCTTGGCGACTGGCCGTTGGCGCAGCAGAGCAATGACGGCAAGGCGCCGCTGTTGTTACAGACGAACGCCAGCCACAGCGTCATCGCCGAAAGCCTGGCAGGTGACCATCGTTACGCGGCCTACACGGCGTACGGTGCTCAGCCTGTGAACCTCACCGAACCGCTTCGCGCAGGGCTGGGGTACAACGGCGAGGTAGTGGACGCTGACAGTGGCTGGTATCTGCTCGGCAATGGTTATCGTGCCTACAACCCAGCACTGATGCGCTTCCATAGCCCAGATGTTCAAAGCCCGTTCGGCGATGGCGGATTGAACTATTACGCCTATTGCCAAGGCAACCCCGTCAACTTCCGCGACCCGACCGGGGCGTCTGCTATCGGATGGAGCGGTCGGTTGCGCGAAGTCTATGAAGACGACCCAAACAACGGGACGGTGGGCGACGGGTCGACGACGTGGAGAACGATCGGGCTCTGGATCGCTTACGGCATCGGCGTTGTGATCACGGCTGTTACCGTGGCGGTAGCCGTGGTGGCTACCGCCGGCGCAGCCACACCCGCGGCATTTGCTGCGGCGGCATTACTCAAGGTCACTGCCGCCTCACTTGCGACCGCTTCAACGGTCGCCGGGGGTATTAGCTTGGCGGATCCTAATAATCAACTAGCGGGTGACATTGCGCTCTGGACAGGGATTGCAGCGGCTGCGACCTATCTACCAGGGGCAATTAATGCGGCTAGACAGGGTATGGGACAAGGGTTTAAGGCACTGGCCCAACATTCACCAAAATGGCTAAGCCACCATGCGAACAGAATAGGGATGGGCATGCCAAAATTCATGCGGTATGGGTTCAACAGAGTCCTTGGAACTCGGATAGGTAGCTACTCCGTCGAAGCGGCCGAATATGCTAGCTTCTCGGAAAGAATAATACCACAAATAAGACTCCCCATAGCCATCCCAGAGTTTGGTGAGGAACTGGCAAGCCGCTCTCATCGACTATTCGATGCCCAGCTAATTTCAAACGCAACATCATCTATACGACATTAAAACTATCTTCAACGACATTGAGTACGCCACGCACGTATCTGCCCACGCATCCACCCGCCAGTCGAATGGAGCAAAACCATGAGCACACCACTCGCTTCATCCAACCCACGCAACACCGCCGAACAAGTTCGCCTTGATTACCGCACTGCACGCGAACAAGCCAGGCAATCACGCCTTGATGAATACGCAACACGTAAAAACACCAACCAGCCTCTGCAGCCTGTGGAGGTAAAAGACATGGTTCACCCCGACGGCACGTTGGCACGCAAAGCATTGGACAGCGACCTTGAGGTCACCATTCCCAGTTGGCAGTTGTTACCTGAAGATGGCGATACAGAGTATGTATACCTGCAACTTTCCAAAACGGGAGACACCGAGTCCGGCTATCAAGATGTCGCCTTCGAAACATTCAACGGGCCTACCGACGGTTCGATCTTCCCCTACCCCATGCACATCCCTCAGAACGAACTTCCTGCAAACGGCACCGTTCACGTCCGTTACCGTCATATCAACTTTGTGGGTCAACCTACTTTTTCCACTCCTCGCTCACTTATTTGCGACAGCCTGCCGCCGTGGGGAAGGGACGCTCAGCCCGAGGGCGTATTGTTTACCGCGCTGGTCATTGATGATTCGAACCTGGGTGCCGGCGTGCAAGGCACCCTCCCTGTCGACCCCCACGCCGGCGAGGGCGATACCTACGAACTGTATTTCCTCGACCGCTGGCCAGAAGAAGGCGACGATTTCGACAACCCTGTCGACAAGGGTATTGTACCTACTGACAGGTCCGTGGTGATTCCAGCTCACCACTTCACGTACAATGGGGACGGCAAATACCATGTGGCCTATTACCTTTGGGACAGGGCTGGTAATAAAAGTCGACTGTCCCTTCCTATTACGCTGAATGTGGTATTGGGTGATTTGCCCGATAACCTCAAACTTCCCACAGTGCCCCTGGCTCAACGCGATAACCTTATCGACCTGAAGGACGCGATCCAAGGCGTTACCGTGGAGATCGATCGATACGAGCACGCGCGCGAGAATGATCGCGTTGTGGTCCGCTGGGGTAACTCCGTGCTGGCCCCGGAGACCGTGGGGGTTAAAGATAAAATAACCGTACATGTCCCTAACCCGGTACTGCGCCGTGAGTTCGGTACCGCTGCAGGCCCGCTGACGACGACGGTCAGTTATCAGGTATTGCGCGGCGAGGTGCCTTTCCCTGCTGCCCCCTTGTCGGTGGCCGTCGAGGTCGATTTCAGCGTGGTCGGGCCTGAGCGCCCCGACCCCGACGACAGATGGCCTAACCCCGTCAACGATCAGCTCGTGGCACCGACCATTCGCGGGAAGGTATCTAACACCGACAACGTCCTGACACGCGCTGACAAAGAGCAGGATGCCACCCTGACATTTGCCCACTACCAGAACATCCTGAGCGGGCAGTATGTGGACTTTTACTGGGATGACGTGCGGGTCAGCGAGAAAGAATACGAGGTCGATACCAACGACCCTGATCCCATTTCGATCGATATCCCCTGGAAGTACATCCTGCAGGCCGGCAATAAACCTGACGTCAAGGTTTACTACACCGTACGTGCCGACATCGCTGCCCTGAATGAACAGTATTCCGTACCGCAATCGGTGAATGTGGATGCCATTGAACTCATCCTGCCGCTGCCCGGCTATGAGGGCATCGAGAACAATTGGCTGAACTGCGGCTCTTTGGCAGACCCGGCCAATCCAGGCGCGCCATTGTCACTTAGGGTGAAGATTCCAGATCTAAGCAACGATCTGAAGGTCGGTGATCGTGTGACCATGCACTGGGAACCCTGGATTGGTAGCAGTGACAACGATGGTTCCAGGCCTGTGCCCGGCGCCGCCGAAAGCAAAACCATCACACTGGACCCCGATAACATCGGTGGTTTCACCTGGCACATCGAACCTTATGCAGAGCGCTTGCTCCCGACATTCAACCCTTCGGTATCCATCAGGGCTCGGGCGCGCTTCCGCTACGCCAAGGAAGACGACTCGATCACGTCCGATTGGGCGGTGCAACGGCTCAGCCTGGCATCCGGTTCCAGTTCTTGCCCACTGCCGCCCCTACGCAAGCCGTAGTTAGCGAGGCCGTACCCACAGGGTACGGCCAGCTACTCCCCTGCCATTCAACGTGGGATTTTTCGCTTAGAGATGTAGGGGTTTTCCTACATCTTCGCGGAAACAAGGAATTTACGCTCGGCACCCTACCGATCCATCGACTGTTGGAGTCCTTCAGGATCACGTGTGTGACCTCACTTTCAATACAGGGTGCTCTCAATGACCAATCGCTCAACGCCCCAGCCCAACCTGCTGCTTCGCTTCGCGCCTACCTTGCTCGCCGGCCCGCTCTTGCTGCTTGGCACACCGGCGCTGGCACAGACCAACGTGACCAAGGACACTGTTATCAGCCCTGGGGCGCCTCTGGACAATTACCGGGTCATGAACGGCGCTACGCTGACCGGCAATGACGCCACGTTGCTCTATGTCGATGTCGAATCCGGCGCGTCGTTGGTGCTCAACGACGCCCAGGTCGATCCAGGCAGCAGGGGCGCGATCGGCGTAGCACTGGTGGGCGCCAATGCGTCCCTGAACCGCACCACGGTCACGGCCGCAGGCCGCGCTGTGACTGCGACCGTAGATAGCGCTGGCCGTGGCTCCCTGATCCAGGCCACGGATAGCATCCTTCACGGTGGCAACCGCGGCGCCGTGATTAACGACAGTCGAATAGAACTTGAGCGCAGCGAGCTGCGCGGGCTTGACGCGAACAGCGTTGGCGCAGAATTCTTCAACGGCACACTGGTGGCCAAAGACAGCAGCGTCAGCGGTGGACAAAACGGCGTACGCATGCGCGAAGCCCCCGGCGCGGCAGGCGGCGTTGCCACGCTGGTACTCGACAACAGCCTGGTCGAGGGCCGCGACGGCTCAGCGGTAGTGGTTGGCCGCGGCGCCGGGCGCCCCACCTCGGCACAGGTCGAGGTGCGCAATGGCGCCGAGCTCCGCGCCAGCAATGGTGTGCTGCTGGAAGTTGCCGACAGTGCCACGGCAACCTTGCGCGTCAGTGACAGCAACACGCACCTGGTGGGTGACGTGCGCGTGGCGCAAGGAGGCAATGCCAGCGTAACGCTCGAACATTCCGCCACCCTCACAGGCCGCCTCGACAATGTAGAGCGGCTGGCAGTGGACAGCGGCGCGCAGTGGGTTACCGTCGGCGACAGCACGCTCGCCAACCTGGCGATGGCGGGCGGTAGCGTCCGTTTCGGCAACCCCGGCGACTTCCATACGCTTTCAGTAGACAATCTGTCCGGCAACGGCACCTTCATCATGGAAGGTAACTTTGCCACCGGCCAAGCGGACCTGCTCACCATCACCGGTAGCGCCACCGGCGAGCACACGCTGCGCATCGACAGCAGTGGCACGGACCCCGTGGCCGAAAGCAGCTTGCACGTGGTCCATGCCGCCAACGGCGATGCCCGCTTTGCCTTGGAGGGCGGCCCGGTAGACTTGGGCACATTCTCCTATGACCTGGTGAGCAAGGAAAACACGGACTGGTACCTCGACCTGACCACCCGCAAGGTAAGCCCTGCTGCAGGCTCGGTACTGGCCCTGTTCAACAGCGCACCCACCGTCTGGTACGGCGAGCTCGGCAGCCTGCGTAGCCGCATGGGCGAAGTGCGCCAGAACAGCGGCAAAGCTGGAGGATGGATACGTACGTTCGCCAACAAGTACAACGTTTCGGCAGCATCCGGTGTGGCCTACCAACAAGCCCAGCAGGGCTTTTCGTTCGGTGCCGATACGCCACTGCCGATCGGCGACGGCAACTGGCTGGCCGGTGTGACTGCAGGCTACAGCAGCTCCGAACTGAACCTTGACCGGGGCACATCGGCCAATGTCGACAGCTATCACCTGGGTGCATACACCACCTGGCTCGACCCGCAAAACGGTTACTACTTCGATGCTGCGGCACGGGTCAACCGCTACGAAAACAGCTCCGATGTACGCCTCAGCGACGGCCAGAAAACCAAAGGCAACTACAACAACCATGGCGTCGGTGTTTCCCTGGAGGGCGGCCGTCATCTGAAATTTGACCAAGGCTACTTCGTTGAACCCTTCGCCCAGTTGTCAGCACTGGTCATCGAAGGGAAAGACTACGACCTGGACAATGGCATGCGCGCCGAGGGCGGCAACACCCAGTCAGTGCTGGCCAAGCTCGGGACTACTGTCGGGCGCACCTACAACGTCGACGACGCACGCATGGTTCAACCTTATGTGCGGATGGCATGGGTGCATGAATTTGCCAACGACAATGCGGTCAAGGTCAACGGCAACCATTTCAACAACAACCTTTCAGGCTCGCGCGGTGAAGTGGGTGTCGGGGTTGCGGTGGCCTGGGCCGACAAATGGCAGGCTCACGCCGACTTCGACTACAGCAACGGCGAGAAGCTCGAACAGCCCTGGGGCGTGAATCTCGGGGTGCGTTACAACTGGTGATTTTTGTTCATGGGGAGGGTCGTCGGCGACCCTCCCCTTTTTGTCCATGGAGAACCGTCAATGGCCACTTCAAACACCTCGCCCAGCGGCAAACGATCAACCCCGGCTAAGCGCTCGAAAAGCAGCAGTACGCGTAATGACATGGTGTTCTATTTACCCCCCATCATTCCCGCCCTGCTCATGGACGTGGACGATGCGCCAAGCAATCAACTACCGTTCGCTGCCACCTACAAGCCACTGCGCGTGGAGTTCCCCAAATGGCTGTTCTCAGACCCTTCTGAGGAAGACCCTGAAACGCTGACGCTGTACATGGAAGTCTTGTATGACCTGGCCAGTGCCAGGACCGCCATGCGGGTCCCAGTCGCTTCTAAGACGTGGACTGCCCCGATTGCGGAAAACGACCTGTTCGTTGAAGTTCCCACCCGCTATTTGCGCGATGGTCGTTACAAGTACCACTATGAAGTCACGCTATTCAACGGCGATCTTACCCCGTCCAAAGAACTGATCATCAACATCGACACGACACCACCCTCGCTAGGCCAGACGCCCCTGTTCAGTTTCAACCCGGCTGTGGTCAGGAACACACTCACTGATGCCTACTTCCAGAACAACGACCAACAGCTCATAGGGGCATTGCCACGGCCTCGCGCTGAAGATATTCCACCAGGTTTCGAAGGCGAAACACTGCCTTATATCGGTGCTGCGGTCGGCGATGTGGTGATGTGGTACTGGAGCCAAGACCCCGCTGGCAATGAGTTGGTCGGCCGTCGTGAACTAAAAACGGTCGACTTGGGAAAGCCGCTGGAGGTGAGCTTTCCGGCTGATTTCATACGCCAATCCGGCAACGGGATGCATTTCCCTCGGTACGAAGTTCAGGACCGCGCCGGCACGGCGCTTCAGCGTTCGATGAGCGTGGCACTGAATTTTGAGGGTACTCCGGTTGCTGCCCGGACGCCGCCCAGCATCAAGGAAGCCTCTGGAAACGCGTTTTCCAGCGAACTCAAACCTGTCGATGCGAGCAATGGCGCAACAGTCCTCATACCGGCTTCAGCAGTAATCGAAGGGGCCAAAACCCGTGTGTATTGGGGGGCTCCTGGCACTGCCTTTGCCTATGAAACTGACACGCCAGTCTCTCCAGGTTCCAGAGAATATACAATCCCCAAGGCCTTCATTGCACCGCATATGAACAAGGTCGTCGAGGTCTACTACCACGTCCAAGTCGAGGGCGAGAAACCGTCGCAGATCCACCGCACCGCCGTGCAATGGATTACCGGCCTGCCCCGCACGCAGTCAGACCAGATCCAAGATGGGTTGTTGGTGTTGGATACCCTCAGCGGCGGCCCCGCCACCTTCACAATCGGCACTTGGTCACACATCGCCACCTCGCAGTACATCAGTGCCTGGATCGAAGGCGTGGAGCGCGGCAACGTGGAGAATGCAGTGATACTGCCGATCGCCACTGAGATGGAAGTGCCAAGCGAGGATACGACCATTACACTGGGCTCACTGGACAAAGCCAGCCTCGAGAAGCTTGCGCCACTTTATCAGTTTCGGATCCACGTACGCGTAAGCTTCGACGATAAGGAAAGTTGGAGGGTCTTTCCGTTCGTGGACGCGACGTTGGTGGACTCCGAACGTTGAGCATTATTTGGAAAAAAAAACGCCACTCGATTGAGTGGCGTTTTTGTAACTGAATACTTAAATGCAACGAAAAAAGACGCCTAAGCGTCTATTTTCAATGATCCACAGAACAATAACGCCTCTGCAAATCAATAAATGGAGCGGGAAACGAGACTCGAACTCGCGACCCCGACCTTGGCAAGGTCGTGCTCTACCAACTGAGCTATTCCCGCATTGTGAAGCTTTTACCGCTAATCGGCGTGAAGCGCCTTGACGACCTTCACCACCACTGCACCGCATAGACGCCACAGTATTTAAACTGGAGCGGGAAACGAGACTCGAACTCGCGACCCCGACCTTGGCAAGGTCGTGCTCTACCAACTGAGCTATTCCCGCAAATGGCGTCCCCTAGGGGACTCGAACCCCTGTTACCGCCGTGAAAGGGCGGTGTCCTAGGCCACTAGACGAAGGGGACACACAACACTTTTCAGTGCGCCAGATATTGAACCTCACGATTCAACCTGGGCTTTCTTTTCCTGCCCCGCCGTTAAGCGTTGCCGGAGAAACTGGAGCGGGAAACGAGACTCGAACTCGCGACCCCGACCTTGGCAAGGTCGTGCTCTACCAACTGAGCTATTCCCGCAATATGGCGTCCCCTAGGGGACTCGAACCCCTGTTACCGCCGTGAAAGGGCGGTGTCCTAGGCCACTAGACGAAGGGGACACGCTGCAAGCATTTACATGCTGCTTTCACTCCCTGCCGCGTTTCGCTTTGTGCTTTACGCTGCAAGTGGCGCGCATTCTATGGATGCTTCGAAGGTGCGTCAACCCCTTTGTAGAAATTTATTTAAATCAATGACTTCCGGGTGTGCCGAGCGCTGTTTCAGGCAGCCCGCAGGGGTTTGGCGTTGATTTTCTGGCGTCAAGTCAGCATTAATGTGCCAGCATCCAGCCATGGCATAGTTTGCCGATAGAAAAGAGAATGCCTGTCAGGGCCTCTTCCGAGCAAGCTCGCACCTACACTCAATAATGCAAACCTATTCATGAGGCATTAACGGTGACACCACTTCTGATCACTCTGCTCATCGTGGCGGGTATCGCGTTGCTGATCGTGATCGGCTACCTCAACAATGTGGTCGAGAACAGCAAGCTGGAACGCGCACGGTTGAAGATCGAGCTGGCCGACCGCTTGCGCCGCTGCGGCGAAATCACCGAGACCTTCCCCGGCCAGTTCATGACCCCGGCCCTCAAGCTGCTGCTGGCCCGCCTGGAGCTGAACCTCAACCAGCGCCAGCTGACGGTGGACAAGCACAATGCCGAACTCAAAGCGCGCATCGCCGAGCTGGAGGGCCTGATCGCCCTGGGCGAAAAGATCCCGGTGAACAACCCGCCCAACCCGATCCAGACCGAGGCCAAGGCCAAAGACGTACGTTTTCTGCTCGAAGCGCTGCACACGCAGGTGGCCCGCGCCGCACAGGAGGGCTTCCTGCCTGCCAACGAGGCCAAGCAGTGGGTCAAGGAGATCCGTCATATTCTGGTGCTGTTGCACATCGAGTTCTTCAACAACCTTGGCCAGCAGGCCTTGCAGAAAGCCCAGCCGGGCCAGGCACGCCTCGCCTTCGAGCGGGGTGTGCAGTATTTGCGCAAGCAGCCAGAGCCGAAGGTGTATGAAGAGCAGCTGACCTACTTGGAGAAACTGCTGGCACGGGCTAACGCCCAGGTGATGGACCGCATGGCGCCGGCGGAGGACGAGCACAACGAACTGACCGACGGGCTCAAGACCGACGAGGAAGAGACCTGGAAGAAGAAGGCGATGTACGACTGATTGCTAAACCTGCACTGGCCTCTTCGCGGGCAAGCCCGCGAAGAGGCCGGAACAGGCAACCCAATTATCAGCAGTCAGTCAATTCCAGAAAGATCGCCGCCAACCGCTCCAACCCCACCTGGTCCGCCTCACTGAAGCGCCCCACCTTCGGGCTGTCCAGGTCCAGCACCCCAATCAACCTGCCCGCCTTCACCAACGGAATCACCAGCTCGCTGTTGGATGCGCTGTCACAGGCGATATGCCCCGGGAACGCATGCACGTCTTCCACCCGCTGGGTTTGCCGCGTGGCCGCAGCCGCACCACACACACCCTTGCTGAACGGAATGCGCACACACGCCACCTGCCCCTGGAACGGCCCGAGCACCAGCTCTTCGTTGCGGTTCAGGTAAAACCCCGCCCAGTTCAGGTCGTCCACCTGGTTATAAAGAAACGCCGAAAACTGCGCGGCGTTGGCGATGAAGTCACGCTCGTCGGCAAACAGCGCCTGCACTTGCGCGGCCAGCAGGTTATAGCCATCGAGGCCGGCGCCACTGGCATTGAGGTCGATCATTTACTTTTGCTCCAGCAATTGCAGCCCGACCCAGTAGCGGGCGAACTGATAGGCACAACGGCCATTACGGTTGCCGCGGCCAGTGGCCCAGCGCACGGCGAGGATGTCCAGGGCTTCGTCACGCTGCCAGTTCAACCCGGCAGGGCGCGCCAACTGGCCGATCCAGTGTTCGACCACATTAAGGAAGTGGTCCTGGGTGAAGGGGTAGAACGACAGCCACAGGCCAAAGCGGTCAGACAGGGCAATCTTGTCTTCCACGGCTTCGCTGGGGTGCAGCTCGCCGTCGACGCGCTTCCAGTTCTCGTTGTCGCTCTCTTTTTCCGGCACCAGGTGGCGACGGTTGGAGGTGGCGTACAGCAAGACATTGTCGGGGGCTTGCTCCAGCGAACCGTCGAGCACGCTCTTGAGCACCCGGTAGTCGCCCTCCCCGGCTTCGAACGACAGGTCGTCGCAGAACAGGATGAAGCGCTGCGGCAGTTTTTGCAGTTGCTCGACCACCCGCGGCAGGTCGGCCAGGTGGTCGCGCTCGATTTCGATCAGGCGCAGGCCGGCACCTTCGTGCTCGGCCAGCAAGGCGCGCACCAGCGACGACTTGCCGGTGCCACGCGAGCCCCACAGCAAGGCATGGTTGGCCGGCAGGCCATTGATGAACTGATGGGTGTTGCGGCCCAACTGGTCACGTTGCTGGTCGACCCCGATCAGGTCGCTCAGGCGGATGTCCAGGCTGACTTCAAGGGGCATCAGGTAACCGGTGCGGCCATCGCGCTGCCAGCGGGCAGCCAAGGTGGTGTGCCAGTCGATGTCCGGGCGTGGTGCGGGCAACAGCGGCTCAAGGCGCGCCAGTACCGATTCGGCGCGGTCCAGAAAAGCAATCAAGCGAGCGTCCATGACGACTCCTACAAATTTCAGTTTTTTGGGGCCGCTGTGCGTCCCTTCGCGGGGCAAGCCCGCTCCCACAGGGCCCGCGCAGAGCCAGGGGCTACGCTGTACCTGTAGGAGCGGGCTTGCCCCGCGAAGGGCTGCACAGCGGCCCCCGCTTGGCGATCAACTGAAATGAACAGACAGACCCGCCAGCAGCCGGGGCTATTCGGCTATGCTTGCGCAGCGCAAGGGACGTGAAACCGGCTCGGGACTCATGGATATCAAGTTCACCAATCGCCTGTCATACAAGCAAGCCCGGCTGACAGTCCTGGTCGGCTTCATCCTGGGAACATTGCTCAGTCTCATCCAGATCGGCATCGATTATGCCAGCGAAGACGCATCCATCAACCGTGAAGTGCGTGCACTGCTGCAAATCAGCCACAACCCGGCTTCGCGCATCGCCTACAACATCGATGCCGAACTGGCCCTGGAGCTGACCCGCGGCCTGCTGCAATCGCCAGCAGTGATCCGCGCCCGGCTGATCGACAACAACGATACCGTACTGGCCGACGTCGAGCGCCCGCGCCTCGAAGACCGCTACCGCCCGCTCAGCGACTTCCTGTTCGGCGAGCAGCGCCAGCTTCAAGACCGCCTGTTTCTCGCCCATATGCCCAATGAATACCTGGGCACCCTGTACCTGGACGTCGACACCTACGCCTTCGGCAGCCGCTTCCTCGACCGCGCCGGCATTACCTTGTTCAACGGCTTTGCCCGCAGCCTGGTGCTGACCGGGATCCTGCTGGCGCTGTTCTACATGATGCTGACCAAACCGCTGGTGACCGTGATTGGCGCGCTCAGCGGCAGCGACCCGCGCAAGCCGCGGCAAACCCGGCTGGAATGCCCCCACGGCCACGAACACGACGAGATCGGCGTGCTGGTCAAAGTCGCCAACCAGCAGTTCGTCAGCATGGCCACCGAGATCGAGCAGCGGCGTAACGCCGAAAACCGCCTGACCCAGTACCTGAACGAGCTGGAAGACATCGTGTCGGCGCGCACCGACCAGCTCAAGGCCAGCAACAGCAGCTTGAGCCTGACCAACCAAGAGCTCGAAGAAGCCCGGCGCCGGGCCCTGGACATGGCCCAGGCGCGCGCGGCCTTCCTGGCCAACATGAGCCACGAGATCCGCACCCCGCTCAACGGCATGCTCGGCATGATCGCCCTGGCCCTGGACAGCCCGCTGCCCAGTGAACAGCGCCAGCAGATGACCATCGCCCACGACTCGGGCAAGGTGCTGGTGGAGCTGCTGAACGATATTCTCGACCTGTCCAAGTTCGATGCCGGCCAACTGGAGCTGGAACGCATCGCCTTCGACATGAGCTCGATGGTCGAGGACACCGCCAACCTGCTGTCGCAGAACACCGCGCAAAGCGTCGAGCTGACCTGCCTGATCGCCCGCGACTTCCCCAGCAGCGTGCTCGGCGACCCGACACGGGTGCGCCAGATCGTCAGCAACCTCTTGTCCAACGCGCTCAAGTTCACCCGCTTCGGCCGCGTCGACATCCGCCTGGTGACGATTGTCGGCGGTGTGCGCCTGGAAGTGCGCGATACCGGCATCGGCATCCCCGAGGAGGCGCAGGCGCGAATTTTCCAACCCTTCACCCAGGCTGGCGCTGGCATCACCCGCCAGTACGGCGGCACCGGCCTGGGCCTGGCACTGACGCGCAACCTGTGCAAGGCCATGCAGGGGCACCTGCATATCCAGTCCGAACCAGGCTTTGGCAGCCGCTTCAGCGCAGAGCTGCCACTGGCCGTGCACACTGAAGCCATCCCGCCGGCGCCGCTGCAGGGCCGCGTGGTGGCCCTGAGCGATGCCAGCAGCGGGCTGCATGAGCTGCTGCAAGACCTGCTGCCCGCCTGGGGCCTGGCGTACCAACGGCACGACAGCAGCGCAGGCCTGCACACTGCAGCGTTCGACCTGCTGATCACCGACGACCTGGAGCACCTGCTGGCACTGCGCCCTGCACTGAAGACGCCCATCCTGCTGGTGACGGCCTACGGCAATTTCCTGCCCAATGAGCAATCCATCAACCTTGCACCGCTGCACCAACTGGCCCGGCCACTGGCGCGCAACGCGTTGTACCAGACGCTGCGGCGTATCCTGCAAGGCCACGAGCCCGAGCACCCGCTGGCCAACCCGCACACCTCCCCGGAAGAAGGCCGTGCACGGATTCTGCTGGTGGAGGACAACCCGGTGAACCAACTGGTGGCCAAGGGCATGCTGGCCAAGCTCGGCTGCCAGGTACAGCTGGCTACCCAGGGCGCCGAGGCCCTGGCGTGGCTAGAACAAGAGGATTTCGACCTGGTGCTGATGGACTGCAACATGCCGGTGATGGACGGCTACGAAGCCAGCCGACGCATCCGCCAGAGCGGCCGCTGGCCAGACTTGCCAATCGTCGCGCTCACCGCCAATGCCATGCCCGAAGAGCGCGAACGCTGCCGGGCGGCGGGCATGAACGACTACCTGGCCAAGCCGTTCCGCCGCGAAGAACTGCTGGCGCTGGTCGAGCACTGGGTGCCGATCAGCGGCTGAGCAGGCGCTCGATGTCTGCTTCCAGTGCCTGCGGCTTGGTGGTCGGCGCGTAGCGCGTGACCTGGCCGCTGGCCGGGTCGACCAGGAACTTGGTGAAGTTCCACTTGATCTTCTGGCTACCCAGCAAGCCGGGGGCGCGCTGCTTGAGCTCGACGAACAGCGGGTGAGCACCCGGCCCGTTGACCTCGACCTTGCGAAACAGCGGGAAGCTCACGCCAAAATTGCGCTCGCAAAACTGCGCGATGTCCCGCGCTTCGCCCGGCTCTTGCTTGCCAAACTGGTTGCAGGGGAAGCCCAGCACCACCAGGCCGCGCTCGCGGTAGGCCTGCCACAGCTGCTCCAGGCCTTTGTATTGCGGGGTAAAGCCGCACTGGCTGGCGGTATTGACCACCAACAGGACTTTGCCTGGGAAGTCACCGAGCTTCTTGTGCTCGCCACCCAGCGTCACGCAGGGGATGTCCAGCATCGATCCAGCCATGTTCAGGCTCCGGTCAGTCACGTGGTCGAAGGTCGATGCACACCGAGTTGATGCAATAGCGCAGGCCGGTCGGGGGTGGCCCGTCAGGGAACACGTGGCCCAGGTGCGCATCGCAGCGGGCGCAGGTGACTTCGGTGCGGATCATGCCGTGGGAGGTGTCGCGAATCTCGATCATCGCGCTGTCTTCGATCGGCGCGTAGAAGCTCGGCCAGCCGCAGCCGGAATCGAACTTGGTCTGCGCATCGAACAGCGGCAGGCTGCAGCAGATGCAATGGTAGATACCATCACGGCGCTCGCTGTTGTACTTGCCGCTGAACGGCCGCTCGGTGCCTTTGAGGCGGCACACCTGGTACTGCTCGGGGTCGAGCATCGACCGCCATTGTTCAAGTGTCTTCTCGATCTTTTGCATGTAGGGACCTCGACAGGCTTAATTTCACCCCGCGCCGTCTTTTCCGTAACGCGGGTGGCACGTATATTAGTTGGCTTCGTGTGCCAGGCGTTCAGTCTGGCACCCGCTTCCTGCCCTTTCAAACCTTTCGAAAGGGCGCGGTGCGTATTCTCAACCGGGACCCCATCATGCAGTTCAGCAAATCGAACAAGCTCGCCAATGTCTGCTACGACATTCGCGGCCCAGTGCTCAAGCACGCCAAACGCCTGGAGGAGGAAGGCCACCGCATCCTCAAGCTGAACATCGGCAACCCGGCGCCGTTTGGCTTCGAGGCGCCGGACGAAATCCTCCAGGATGTGATCCGCAACCTGCCCACCGCGCAGGGCTACAGCGACTCCAAAGGGCTGTTCAGCGCGCGCAAGGCGGTGATGCAGTACTGCCAGCAGAAGGAAATCGAAGGCGTCACCATCGAGGACATCTACCTCGGTAACGGCGTGTCCGAGCTGATCGTCATGTCGATGCAGGCGCTGCTCAACAACGGCGACGAAGTGCTGATCCCGGCCCCCGACTACCCACTGTGGACCGCCGCAGTGAGCCTGGCTGGCGGCAAGCCGGTGCACTACCTGTGCGACGAACAGGCCGACTGGTTCCCTGACCTTGAAGACATCAAGGCCAAGATCACCCCGAACACCAAGGCCCTGGTGATCATCAACCCGAACAACCCGACCGGCGCGGTGTACTCCAAGGAGCTGTTGCTGGGCATGCTGGAGCTGGCGCGCCAGCACAACCTGGTGGTGTTCTCCGACGAGATCTACGACAAGATCCTCTACGACGAAGCCGTGCACATCAGCACCGCCTCGCTGGCCCCCGACCTGCTGTGCCTGACCTTCAACGGCCTGTCCAAGTCGTACCGGGTGGCGGGTTTCCGTTCCGGCTGGCTGATCATCTCGGGGCCCAAGCACCACGCCCAGAGCTACATCGAAGGCATCGACATGCTGGCCAACATGCGCCTGTGCGCCAACGTGCCGGCCCAGCATGCCATCCAGACCGCCCTGGGCGGCTACCAGAGCATCAACGACCTGGTGCTGCCACAAGGCCGCCTGCTGGAGCAGCGCAACCGCACCTACGAGTTGCTCAACGACATCCCGGGCGTGAGCTGCGTGAAGCCGATGGGCGCGCTGTATGCGTTCCCGCGGATCGACCCGAAGGTCTGCCCGATCCTCAATGACGAGAAGTTCGCGCTAGACCTGCTGCTGTCGGAAAAACTGCTGATCGTGCAAGGTACAGCGTTCAACTGGCCATGGCCGGACCACTTCCGCGTGGTGACCTTGCCGCGGGTGGACGACCTGGAAGCGGCGATCGGGCGGATCGGGAATTTCCTGCGGACTTATTCGCAGTAAGTGAAGGCCTCTTCGCAGCACAAGGCTGCTCCTGTAGGAGCAGCCTTGTGCTGCGAATGGGCTGCAAAGCAGCCCCAAAAGTTTCTTACATCCTGCAACGCTCTACCTCACAGCCCCCACCGCATCCTCTGCCATACTCCGCCGTACACAGTTTGAAATAGTCGCCCGATTGAATCGGCACGGCTTGCACCTTATATACCCCGCAGTAAGCAACACACTCATCCGTCAGGAGAACGTAACAACCATGATGCGCATTCTGTTGTTTGTAGCCACCAACCTCGCGGTGGTGCTGGTTGCAAGCATTACCCTGAGCCTGTTCGGTTTCAACGGGTTCATGGCCGCCAACGGGGTCGACCTCAACCTCAGCAGCCTGCTGGTGTTCTGCGCCGTGTTCGGCTTTGCCGGCTCCCTTGTCTCGCTGTTCATCTCCAAGTGGATGGCGAAGATGAGCACCGGCACCCAGATCATCTCCCAGCCGCGCACCCGCCACGAACAGTGGCTGTTGCAAACGGTCGAGGAGCTGTCGCGCGAGGCCGGCATCAAGATGCCCGAAGTGGGTATCTTCCCGGCCTACGAGGCCAACGCCTTCGCCACCGGCTGGAACCGCAACGATGCCCTGGTAGCGGTGTCCCAAGGCCTGCTGGAGCGTTTCTCGCCCGATGAAGTGCGTGCGGTGCTGGCCCACGAGATCGGCCACGTGGCCAACGGTGACATGGTCACCCTGGCGCTGGTGCAGGGCGTGGTGAACACCTTCGTGATGTTCTTTGCCCGCATCATCGGCAACTTCGTCGACAAGGTCATCTTCAAGAACGAAGAAGGCCAGGGTATTGCTTACTACGTCGCGACCATCGTTGCCGAGCTGATCCTGGGCATCCTGGCCAGCATGATCGTCATGTGGTTCTCGCGCCGCCGCGAGTACCGTGCCGACGAAGCCGGCGCACAACTGGCCGGCACGGCCGCGATGATCGGCGCCCTGCAGCGCCTGCGTGTGGAGCAAGGCCTGCCAGTCCATATGCCGGACACCATGAAGGCCTTCGGCATCAATGGCGGCCTCAAGCACGGCCTGGCCGGGCTGCTGATGAGCCACCCGCCGCTGGAAGACCGTATCGAGGCGCTGCGCCGTCGCGGTTGATTCACCCAGCAAAAACAAAAAAGGGCGACTTCGGTCGCCCTTTTTTGTGGGTGGTCCCCTTCAGAGGCCTATGCGATACACCCGCTCGAGCAGGCTGGTAGCACCGGCCTGGGCGAACTTCGGGCTCTGCTCAATGATTTCCAGCACCGCCAGCGGCTCCACCTGCCGACCGGCAAAGCCGTGCCGCACCTCATCATCGGCGACCGAAAACGGCGGGCCAGCCAACAGCGCCTGGTCATAATCCAGCGTCACCAACAGCCCTTGGCACCCCGCTGGCAGCACGTCAGCCAACAGCCGCATGTAGCGCAGGCGCATCTCGGGCGGTAAAGCAATCAACGCCGCACGGTCATAGAAACCCGCGCAATCGGCCACATCCTCGGCCCGCAAGGCAAAGAAGTCCCCGCACCACAGCTCCACCTCGGCGCTTCTCCAAACCTCGAACGCGCCCTTCTGCGAGACTTCAGCCTCAAGCCCGTGCTCTTGGAAAAAGCCCTCCACTGCCCGCCGCGACAGCTCCACCCCCAGCACCCGATGCCCCTGCCCTGCCAGCCAGGCCAGGTCCAGGCTCTTGCCACACAACGGCACCAGCACACGGCTGCCAGCCGGCAGCGCCAGCACTGGCCAGTGCGCTTGCAGGTAGGGGTTGACCTGCGCTTGATGGAAGCCGATCTGGTTGTCGGCCCATCGTTTGTGCCAGAACGCTGGCTCCATGGTTGCTCCTGTACTTATCAAGCGCTTCGATACATAGCGCAGAAAACTTGGTTTGGATTTCGATCGGTAACTGATCGAAGATGACTGCATCTTAACCCTCAGGACATCACCATGCTGCCCAGCCTGTTCATTTCCCATGGTTCCCCCATGCTTGCCCTGCAGCCGGGCGCCAGCGGGCCGGCCCTGGCCGGGTTGGCCAATGCCCTGCCGCAACCCAAGGCGATCGTAGTGGTGTCGGCGCACTGGGAAAGCCGTGAGCTGCTGGTGACCGGCAGCCAGCAGCCCGAGACCTGGCACGACTTCCACGGCTTCCCCCAGGCGCTGTATGCCGTGCAGTACCCAGCACCGGGTGCCCCTGCGCTGGCTGAGCAGGTGTGCGCATTGCTGGGCGCTGCCGGCTTGCCGGCGCGCACCGATGCGCACCGGCCGTTCGACCATGGCGCCTGGGTGCCGTTATCGCTGATGTACCCGGGCGCCAACATCCCGGTGCTCCAGGTGTCGCTACCCAGTCAGCTAGGGCCTGCCTTGCAGCTCAAGGTTGGCCAGGCACTGGCAGGGTTGCGCGCGCAGGGGGTACTGCTGGTGGGCTCGGGAAGCATTACCCATAACCTAGGCGAACTGGACTGGCACGCCGGGCCGGATGTGATAGAGCCTTGGGCGCTGGCGTTTCGGGATTGGGTGGTGGCGCGGCTGCAGGAGGATGACCGGGATGCGCTGGTGGGTTACCGGCAAGCGGCACCGTTTGCGGTGCGTAACCATCCCAGTGATGAGCATTTGCTACCGCTGTTTTTTGCCCTCGGGGCTGGGGGCACGTTCGGCATCGTCCACCAGGGGTTCACCTTGGGGGCACTGGGGATGGATATCTACAGGTTCGACTGAAACACAGATCCCCTGTAGGAGCAGCCTTGTGCTGCGAAGAGGCCGGTGCAAGCACAGTGAATGCTCGCTGCTTGCACTGGCCTCTTCGCAGCGCAAGGCTGCTCCTACAAGGGGCCTTGTGCGCTTCACTCAGGCAAAAAAATCCCCAGCTCAGGCCGGGGATTTTTTTATTACGCCAGGATCAATCTTCGCGGTAGCGACGCAGCTTCAGCTGCTTGCCAGCCACGCGGGTGTCCTTGAGCTTGGACAGCAGACGCTCCAGGCCATCTTCCGGCAGCTCAACCAGGCTGAAGCTGTCGCGTACCTGGATACGGCCGATAGCGTCACGGGCCAGGCCGCCTTCGTTGAGGATCGCACCCAACAGGTTCTTGGCAGCGATGCCGTCACGGGCACCCAGGGCAGTACGGCAACGCACGCGGCCTTCAGCCAGCGGCATTGGCGCACGACGCTCACGGTCACCACGGTCACTGCGCTCGCCACGCTCGGCACGCTCACCGGTACGCTCACGCGGTGCACCAACGCCCGGTACCAGCGGCTGCTCGCGCTCTACGGCAGCCAGGTCCAGCGCCTGACCATTGGTGGCTTTGCGCAGCAAGGCCGAAGCCAGGGCACGCGGGCTGCAACCCAGGTCGGTGGTCAGGCGGTCGAGCAGGTCGCCATGGCTGGCTTCCGATTCGGCCACCAGCGGCGCCAGGCTCGAGGTCAGTTTCTTGATGCGAGCATCCAGAACGGCCTGGGCATTGGGCAGGCGTGCTTCGGCAACTTTCTGCCCGGTAACACGCTCGATCACTTGCAGCATGCGGCGCTCACGCGGGGTGACCAGCAGCAGTGCACGGCCTTCGCGACCGGCACGGCCGGTACGGCCGATACGGTGAACGTAGGACTCTGGGTCGTACGGCATGTCGACGTTGAACACGTGCGTGATGCGCGGTACGTCCAGACCACGGGCAGCGACGTCGGTGGCGACGACGATGTCCAGGCGGCCATCCTTGAGCGAGTCGATGACGCGCTCACGCTGGTTCTGGGCGATGTCGCCGTTCAGCGCAGCAGCCTTGTAGCCCTTGGCTTCCAGCGCGGCGGCCAGGTCCAGGGTGGCTTGCTTGGTACGCACGAAGGCGATCAGCGCGTCGAACTCTTCAACTTCCAGCAGACGCAGAACAGCCGGGATCTTCTGGTCGGCATGGACCATCAGGTGAGCCTGGTCGATCGCGGTAACGGTCTGGGTCTTGCTCTGGATCTTGACGTGCTTGGGTTCACGCAGGTGACGTTCGGCGATCGAGCGGATCGACGACGGCAGGGTTGCGGAGAACAGGACGGTCTGACGGCTAGCTGGGATTGCGTCGAAGATCACTTCGAGGTCATCCATGAAGCCCAGCTTGAGCATTTCGTCGGCTTCGTCCAGTACCAGGTACTGTACGGTCGACAGGACTTTTTCGTCACGACGCAGGTGGTCGCACAGACGGCCTGGGGTAGCGACGACGATTTGCGCGCCGTTACGGATGGCACGCAGCTGTGGGCCCATCGGGGCACCACCGTAAACAGCGACCACGTTAACGCCCGGCATCTGCTTGGCGTAGGTTTCGAAAGCGGTAGCAACTTGCAGCGCCAACTCACGGGTTGGCGCCAGGATCAGGGCTTGCGGTTCGCGCTTGCTCACGTCGATCTTGTTGAGGATCGGCAGGGCGAAGGCAGCGGTCTTGCCGGTGCCAGTCTGCGCCTGGCCGATCATGTCGTGACCGGCGAGGATGATCGGGATCGACTGATGCTGAATGGCGGACGGCTCTTCATAGCCGGTAGCCAGTACAGCAGCAACAATATTCGGATTGAGATCGAGAGCGGCGAATCCGCCGGTTTCCTGGGTCATGGGTCTGCCTCTAGGTGCATCCGCAAAGACCCATGCTCCAAAGCTGCACATGCCTTGAAAGACCAGAAGGTCACCCAGGCAGCTTTGGCGGCGGGGATTTGCGAAAACGATTGAAAAAGAAAAACTTGGGAAGGTCCGCCTAGCGGACGTGCAGCCGAAGCTGGACTCGGAGGATTTGCACCACCTGATTTTGAGGTCCGCTAAAAGACCGGCGCGTACTATACCCGAATTAATGGGTTACGTGAGGAAAATTTTCAGTAGACCGGAGCCACCAGGTAGCCACTAGCGACCACGGGCTGAATCGTTAATTCACATCCCCTTGTAGGCGCAGCCTTGCGCTGCGCCTACAAGGGGATGTCAGCAGCTCAGGTCGCAGGCCGAATTTCTTTGATCAGCCCGTCAAGGGTATACCCCAACTGCGGCGCCAGCGCCTCGGCACGCGCCCGCAGCCCTTGCATGTCCAGCGTTTGCTCAAGGTCCGCCGGCACCAAGAGGATCACGTTGCCCTCCTTCACCGGCAACTCCCAATAATGCCGGTGGTACAAGCCGCGCAGCAGCGCCGCGCCCAGCGGCCTGCCGTCATCGCTGGCCCACTGGTTGATCACCAGCCACCCCCCAGGGTTGAGCTGTTTCTGGCAGTTGTCCAGAAAACCCCAGGCCAGATGCCCGACACCCGGGCCAAAGTCGGTGTACAGGTCGACGAAGACCAGGTCGGCCTTTTCTGCGCTGGGCAGCAGCTCGATGGCATCGCCCACCCGCACATACAGGCGCGGGTCATCATCCAGGCCCAGGTATTCCATGGCCAGGCGCGGCACGTCTGGGCGCAGCTCGATGGCTTCGATATCGTCCAGCGGCAGAAACTTCATGCAGGCCTGGGTCAGCGTGCCGGCGCCCAGGCCCAGAAACAGCGCACTCTCGGGCTGCGCGTGGCACAAGGCGCCGACCAGCATGGCGCGGGTGTAGTCATATTCCAGCCAGCTGGGGTCGGCGGTGAACACGCAGCTCTGCTCGATCGCGTCGCCGAATTCGAGAAAACGGTAGTCGTCCACCTCGTACACGCTGATGACGCCAAAGGCATCTTCGACCCGTGCCAGTAGCCGCTCTTCCCGTTCCGCCGTCATGTTCGCCACTCGCCCGTGCAAAAACGCGCATTGTCCGCCAACACCCCCGATGCAACAAGCGCGGCGGCAACTGTTACCATGACCCAAAGCCTACAACCCACAAAATCGAGCCCGACATGAACGCACCGTGGAGCCCTGACAGCTGGCGTGCCCTGCCTATCCAGCAGCAACCGACCTACCCCGACGCCGCGCACCTGCTCAAGGTCGAACAGACCTTGGCCAGCTACCCGCCGCTGGTGTTCGCGGGCGAGGCCCGCGAGCTGCGCCGGCAGTTCGCCGAGGTCACCGAAGGCCGCGCGTTCCTGTTGCAGGGCGGCGACTGCGCCGAGAGCTTTGCCGAATTTTCCGCCGCGAAGATCCGCGACACGTTCAAGGTGCTGCTGCAGATGGCCATCGTCATGACCTTTGCTGCCGGCTGCCCGGTGGTCAAGGTCGGGCGCATGGCCGGGCAATTTGCCAAGCCGCGCTCTGCGGGCGACGAGACCATCGGCAACGTCACCCTGCCCGCCTACCGTGGCGATATCGTCAACGGCATCGGCTTTGATGAAAAAAGCCGTGTCCCCGACCCGGACCGCCTGCTGCAGGCCTACCACCAGGCCACCGCCAGCCTCAACCTGTTGCGCGCCTTTGCCCAGGGTGGCTTTGCCGACCTGCACCAGGTGCACAAGTGGAACCTGGACTTCATCGCCAACTCGGCGTTGGCCGACAAGTACCATCAACTGGCCAACCGTATCGACGAGACCCTGGCCTTCATGCGCGCCTGCGGGCTGGACAGCGCGCCGCAACTGCGCGAGACCAGCTTCTTCACCGCCCACGAAGCGCTGCTGCTCAACTATGAAGAAGCTTTCGTGCGCCAGGACAGCCTGACCGGCGACTACTACGATTGCTCGGCGCACATGCTGTGGATCGGCGACCGCACGCGCCAGCTCGACGGCGCCCATGTCGAGTTCCTGCGCGGCGTGCACAACCCGATCGGGGTCAAGGTCGGCCCCAGCATGAACCCCGAAGAACTGATCCGCCTGATCGACACCCTCAACCCGAGCAACGACCCCGGCCGGCTCAACCTGATCGTGCGCATGGGCGCCAACAAGGTCGGCGACCACCTGCCAGGGTTGATCCGCACTGTCGAGCGCGAGGGGCGCAAGGTGCTGTGGAGCTCCGACCCGATGCACGGCAACACCATCAAGGCCAGCAGTGGCTACAAGACCCGTGACTTTGCGCAGATCCTCGATGAGGTGAAGCAGTTCTTCCAGGTGCACCAGGCCGAAGGCAGCCATGCGGGCGGGATCCACATCGAGATGACCGGGCAGAACGTCACCGAATGCATCGGCGGCGCCCGCCCGATCACCGAAGACGGCCTGTCGGACCGTTACCACACCCACTGCGACCCACGCATGAATGCCGATCAGTCGCTGGAACTGGCGTTTCTGATTGCCGAAACCCTCAAGCAGGTGCGCCGCTAAACCGCCGCATCTACAAAAAACGGCCTATTTGCGCAGCGGATCATCCCAGAAGTGCCGCTCGGCCTCTTGCTGGATATCCGCCCGGCTCAAGCCCAGGTCGTGCAATGTCGCATCGCTGAGGCTGGCCAGTTCCTGGCGCTGACGGTACAGCTCCCACCAACGCGCCGGCCGCTGCAGGGCTGCGTGCCACAGGTGGTTCAGGGAAAAGGCAGGTTGCTGGATGCTGCTGACATGACCTTTCATCGTGAAGCCCTCCGTGTTGATGGCTCCAGTCTCGCGCCGGGCTTAAGATCAATCCAACGAATGTTTCTGATGCCATGCATCTCGGAGATTGATGCAATGTCCCAGTATCAAAGCCTTGACGCCGACGTGTTGCGCACCTTCGTCGCCATTGCCGAGCAAGGCGGTTTCACCCGCGCCGGCGAGGTGGTCAACCGCACCCAGTCGGCGGTCAGCATGCAAATGAAACGCCTGGAGGAAGACATCCTGCAGCGCCAGCTGTTCGAGCGCGAGGGCCGCCAGGTACGCCTCACCGCTGAAGGGCAGGTACTGCTTGGCTATGCCCGGCGCATCCTCAAGCTGCACGGCGAAGTGTTCAATACCTTGCGCATGCCGCACATGGTCGGAGTGGTACGCATCGGCACACCCGACGATTACGCCATGCGCTTTCTGCCGACCATCCTGTCGAGTTTTGCCCAGGCTTACCCGCTGGTGCAGGTGGAGGTGCATTGCGATTCGTCAAAGCAATTGATGCTGCGTCAGGACCTGGACCTGACCATCGTCACCCGCGAACCGGGCAACGAAGTCGGCCAACTGTTGCGCCAGGAACGATTGGTGTGGGCTGCCGCCGAAGGGTTTTGCCCGCAGGAGCAACGGCCCATGCCGGTGGCGCTGTTCAACACCGACTGTTTTTGCCGCGCCTGGACCTGCAATGCGCTAGAAGCGCAAGGCATCGACTACCGCATTGCCTACACCAGCCCAAGCCTGGCGGCGATCTTTGCCATCGTCACTGCCGGGTTGGCGGTGACGGCACAGTTGCAGAGCCTGATCGGCGGCAACATACGGATTTTGGGCGAGAGCGACGGGCTGCCGCAGTTGCCGGTGGCCAATGTGATGCTGGTGCGCAGCACGCAGCACCCGTCCCCGATCACCGATTGCATGGCCGATTACATCGTCGAAGGGTTCAAATAGATCAGTGGCAGCCATAGCTTTGTGTAGGAGCAGCCTTGTGCTGCGAAGAGGCCGGTGATTTCAGCGACATTTTGCGCTGCTTGGACGGGCCTCTTCGCAGCGCAAGGCTGCTCCTACAGGGAGATGGCTGCAGCATGTACGCTCAAAGCTCAAACCCCAACATCACCGCACACACCACCAGAAACGCACAAAACATCGCCCGCAACACCTTCTCTGGCAGGGCATGCGCCAACCTCACCCCCCAGCTGATGCTGAGCAGCCCACCCACCGCCAAGGGGATCCCTACCCCCCAATCAACACTCTGGTGCACGCCATAGGTCAACAGGGTCACCGTCGTACTGGGCGCCGCCAACGCCAGCGACAACCCCTGCGCCACCACCTGCGTGGTCCCGAACACACTGGTCAGAATAGGCGTGGCGACTACCGCGCCCCCTACCCCGAACAACCCACCCATGGTCCCGGCAAAACTGCCCAGCACGCCCAGCCACGGCCAGGCGTAACGCAGTTCAGGGCTGGGCGGCGCGACCTTGAGGAACATCCGCGCCACGTTCCACACCGCCAGCGCCACCAGAAAGCCGACAAAGCCCAGCCGCATGGACTGGGCATCGATGCCCACCGCCCAAATCGACCCCAGCCAGGCGAACAGGAAACTGCACAGTGCCAACGGCAGCGCATGGCGCAGCTCGATGCGGTTGCGCTGGTGGTAGCGCCACAGCGCCAGCAACACATTCGGCACCACCATGACCAACGCAGTGCCCTGCGCCAGCTGTTGGTCCAAGCCGAACAACACCCCCAGCGCCGGGATTGCAATCAACCCCCCACCAATCCCGAACAAACCACCCATGGTGCCCAGGGCAGCGCCCAACGCGATATACAACAACCACTCGATCATCAGGGCCTCTGCGCCTCTCGCTTGTAATGGTGAGCATGCTACCGAGTCGGGGCTGGTGGGGAAACGCACAGCAGTGCACAATGGCTGTGCGTTTTATGCAAAGCCGAGCCACCATGAACCCCGATATCCTCACCGACCAACTCAGCCTGTTTCTCGACGTGCTGGAAACCGGCAGCTTCTCTGCCGCCGCGCGGCGCCACCCGTTGACGCCCTCGGCCGTTGCCCGGCGCATCGACAACCTCGAAAGCGCCGTGGGCAGCCGGCTGTTCACCCGCAGCACCCACGCGGTGCGTGCCACCCCGGCCGGCAACGCTTTTGCCGAACGCGCACGACGCATCATCGAGGAGCTGCGCCTGGCCCGCGCCGAAGCTGTCTCGTTGAGCAGCGCCCCGGAAGGCCTCATCCGCATCGACGCCCCCGCCGCGTTTGGCCGTCGCCACCTCGCCCCGGCCATCGCCGACTTCCTCGTGGCCTACCCCGGACTGGACGTGCACCTGCGCCTGATCGACAGCTTCGTCGACATGCAGGGCAGCCACCTTGGCGAAGTCGACCTGGTATTGCGTGCAGGCCCCCTGGCCGACACGCGCCTGGTCGCCACACCGCTGGCCTACATGGTGCGCATCGCCTGCGCCAGCCCGGCCTACCTGGCCAGCCGAGGCGTACCGGCGTGCCCCAGCGAGTTGCCTGCGCACGACGGCCTCGACTGGGACGGCCTGGCGCCACCGTTTGCCTGGCGCTTCAGCGTGGCCGGCCAGGCCCGCCTGTACCGGCCATCGCGCATGCGCATGGCCGCCAACAACGCCGAAACCCTGCTGTTCGGCGCCCTCGCGGGTTTGGGCATTGCCCATCTGCCCACCTGGCTGATCAGCGACTACCTGCTGCGCGGCGAACTGGTCCCGCTGTTTTGCGAAGGTGGCCTGCCAGCCGCCGAGTCCAGTGGCATTTATGCGTTACGCCTGGCACATGAAACGAACTCTCGCAGCCGTTTGCTGCTCGAATTTCTCAAGAGCCGTTTCAGCCCCATTCCACCCTGGGACCTGGCCCTGCGCAGTGAACTGCGCTGGCAATGAACGCACTAATGATCAGCGTGCTAGATTTCCCCATTGATTATTCCAAGGACCTGCATGAACGCCGACACCCAAGCCTCCTGTGACGAGCTGCTGCTGGACAACCAGGTCTGCTTCGCCCTGCATTCGACCTCGTTGCTGATGACCAAGGTCTACAAGCCGCTGCTGCAAACGCTGGGCCTGACCTACCCGCAGTACCTGGCCATGCTGGTGCTGTGGGAGCGGGATGGCCTGACCGTGGGCGAGATCAGCCAACACCTGCTCACCGACCCTGGCTCGTTGACCCCGCTGCTCAAGCGCCTGGAAAGCGAAGGCCTGCTCAAGCGCACCCGCAGCCGGGAGGACGAACGGGTGGTACTGGTGCAACTGACCGACAAGGGCCGTGATTTGCAACAACAGGCCAAACAGGTGCCCCCGTGCATCCTCAAGGCCAGCGGGCGCAGCCTGGAACGCCTGAAACAGCTGCAAGCCGACCTGCTCGAACTGCGCGACAACCTGCAGAAAAACCTCTGAGCGCTATGCTGTGTGATGGCCGTTCGGATGAACGGTGATGATTTATCTTGCGCGCAAACTAATTGCGCGCTAATTTAAATCCCACACCTACCCAGCGCCGCCGCCACCCGGTTGCGCACAGCACATTAGCGAGGCTCAAGATGCAAAAGGTCACTCCGCTGTACATCGCAGAAGCCACCTCCACTGGCGGGCGCGACGGTAAATCCCGCTCCAGCGACGGCAAGCTGGAAGTCAAGCTGAGCACCCCCAAAGAACTGGGCGGCGCGGGCGGTGACGGCACCAACCCTGAACAAATGTTCGCGGCCGGCTACTCGGCCTGCTTCATCGGCGCACTGAAATTTGTCGCCGGGCAAGAGAAAAAAGCCCTGCCGGCCGATGCCTCGATCACTGCAAACGTGGGCATTGGCCAGATCCCGGGTGGTTTCGGCCTGGACATCGACCTGCACATCAACCTGCCGGGCCTGGCCCAGGCCGATGCCGAAGGTTTGGTGGAGAAGGCGCACAAGGTCTGCCCTTACTCCAACGCCACCCGCGGCAATGTGGATGTAAGGCTGCACGTGACGGTCTGAATGCAGGCATAAAAAAACCCGGCCGAGGCCGGGTTTTTTGTGCGCATCACAAGAAGAATTACTTCTTGGAACGGCCTTTGAAGCTGTTGTCGCGAGTGTCGATGTCGATCCACTCGTCGATCTGGATGAAGTCGGCAACCGAGATCTCGGTACCGTTTGCCAGCTTGGCAGGCTTCATCACTTTGCCGGAGGTGTCACCACGCGCAGCGTTCTCGGTGTAGACAACTTTACGGCTGATGGTGGTCGGCAGTTCAACCGATACCAGGCGGCCTTCGAAGAAGACGGCTTCGCAGATGTCTTCCATGCCTTCTTCGATGTACGGCAGAACGGCGTCGATGTCTTCGGCGTTCAGTTCGTACATGGTGTAGTCGGTGGTGTCCATGAAGGTGTACGAGTCACCGCTGATGAACGACAGGGTCGCTTCTTTGCGATCCAGGATCACGTCGTCCAGCTTGTCGTCCGCACCGTAGACGGTTTCGGTCTTGTAGCCGGTCAGCAGGTTCTTCAGCTTGGTTTTCATGATCGCGCTGTTACGGCCCGATTTGGTGAACTCAGCTTTTTGAACCAGCCACGGGTCGTTGTCGATCCGCAGTACGGTACCGGGTTTCAGTTCTTTACCAGTTTTCATTACGAAGTATCCGAATCTGGATGGATTTATAAAAATCGAGGCCGCATATCATAGCCAATTTCGGTAAAACTGTACCAGCGTCATGGCAAGGTCCGGCCGAGTGGCCTGCCGGGCCGCCCAATCTCGGGCATGCTGCTGCAGTTCTGGCCAGTGCCGCTGGGCCGCTTGCCACGCCTGGCCGACGTCGTTGTCCATGTTCCAGGCACGCCACAACGCAACCAGTGCGTCAGCGGCATCGTCTGACAGGCCTTGTCGATAATGCGCAAGGAACGCTTCGAGTTTTTCCCAGTGGGCGTTCTCGTCCTGCACGTAGATGTGCCACAGCATCGGCCGCCCAGCCCACTGCGCACGCACGAACGAGTCTTCACCGCGCACGGCATTGAAGTCGCAGGCCCACAGCAGGCGATCATAATCGTCCTGGCTGACGAACGGCAAAATTTGCACCGTCAGCGACCCGCGCAGGCGCACATCGCCCACCGCCAGCCCCGGCTCGCCCAGCCAATGGGCGACGTCAGCCAGGATGCGCCCTTGCGGTACCAGTAGGTGGGTCGGCTGGGTATCTGCTGCCAACGCATCCAGCCAGTTGCCCAGCTGGGTGTTCTCATAGGCGAACAGCGAGATCAGCCGCGCTTGCGCCTCGGGGTGTACACCCAGGCGCTGCAAGAATGCCTGCCGGGCTTCGGCAGACTGCGCGAAGGCTTCGCGCCGCGCCAGTAAATCGCCCTCACGCAACAGGCCACCGGTTTTTTCGGTAAAGCCTGGGAAGAAGAATACTTTGCGCAAGCCGTTGGGCTGGGGCGACGGCAAACCGTGGCAACCCTCAACCCAGTCCTCTGCACTGAGGTAGTCGAGGTTCAGCCACAGCGGCGGCTTGGGCCGCGCACGCATGGCCTCGACATAGTGCACCGGCAGCTGGCAGGCGAACGCGCCGATCACCACCTCGGCAGGCTCCACCGGCAGCCACTCGGCAGGCCACTGGCGCACATCGACACCGTGCTGCCATTGTTGCAGCGCCGTGGCATCGGCACCGGGGCACATCGGCACGAAGGCGTTCAGGTCGTCCACCCACAGGCGCACCGCCAGATCGTGCTCGTCCACCAGTTGCCGCGCCAGGCGCCAGGTGACGCCGATGTCGCCATAATTGTCGACGACGGTGCAAAAGATGTCCCAGGTGGCCTTCATGTGCCCTCCCCCTCATGGTGCCCAAAACCGCGAATTCTGCGGATTAATTGCCGTGGACAAAAGCACCCACGGGTAAAATTCGCCGACAGCGTGCGACAATGCACCTCGAACTGCCCTGCCAGGAGGCTGCCATGCCCCGCCACCGCGAACTGAAAATCACCCTCAAGCCGTTGCAACTGATCCTCTGCGTGGCCTTTGGCCTGTGGCTGGGCGCCGTGGCCATCGCCATGAGCCTGTGGTTGGCGTTGCAGCTGTGGCCAGAGCAGGTGCAGCCGGTCGCCCAGGCCATGGCCCCTGCCCGCAGCCAACCCGCCGCGCCGCCACCGGCAGATGCCCAGGGCGAAATGTTCGAGCGCTACAAGGACATCCTGCACCAGCAGCAACTGCAACAGGCCGCCGAGGCCGCCCAAGGCAACCCTCGCAACCTTAACAGCCCCAAGTGCCAGTTCTGGCTGCAACAGAACCGCACCGCGCCCACCGAAAAAAGCCAGGCCCATGTGCTGGAGTTCTGTTACTGAAGATGGACAAGCCCCTGCTACTCACGCGCATCGTCGCGACCCTCGAACATGACGTAGACGTGCTGAGCCGCGCCGCGCAGACCGCGTACGAAGCCGCCACCGCGGAAGAGAACATCGCCGAAAACAAGTATGACACCTTGGGCCTTGAAGCTTCGTACCTGGCAACCGGCCAGGCGCGGCGTACTGCCGAGATTCGCCAGGCGTTGCAGATTTACCAGCAACTGCTGTTGCGTGACTACGACCCTGCGCGTGGCGTGCAGGTGAGCAACCTGGTGACCCTTGAGGACGAGGGTGGCCAGCAACGTAGGCTGTTCCTCGGGCCTGAGGCGGCGGGGTTGAAAGTGGGTGAAGGGGATGAACTGGTGACCGTGATCACACCGCGCTCGCCGCTGGGGCAGCAGCTGGTGGGCAAGCGGGTAGATGACGAGGTGAGCTTGGGGGCGCAGGTATTTTTCATTGTTGATGTTGCCTGACCCGGCCTCTTCGCGGGGCAAGCCCGCTCCCACAGGTATTGCGCCACCCTGTGGGAGCGGGTTTACCCGCGAAGAGGCCGGTTCAGGCAGCATCAATCTAAAGGCCCTGCAGCGCATCGAACTGCCCCGCCAACCCCTGCTGGGCGAACTGCTCCACGACAAAATCGATAAACGCCCGGGTCTTCCCGGGCAACAATTTGTGCTGGGCGTAATACACGCTGATATGCCCATCGTCCACATACCAATCCGGCAACACCCGCCGCAGCCGCCCGGCCTGCAGGTAAGGCACGGCAAACGGCAGACTGACCAAGGCAACCCCCAACCCCTGCTGCGCCACCGCGCAGGCCGCATCCGAATCACTCATGGTCATTGCTTGGCGCAGCACCAACGGCTGCTGCTCCTGCCAGCGACTGGTCAGCGGCCAGGAGCGCACCCGGCCGGTCTGCGGTGAGCGAATCAGAATGCCGGCGTGGCGCTGCAGCGCCTGCGGGCCCTCGATCGGCGCCTGTGGGTCCAGGTAGGCAGGCGCAGCCACCAGCACCCGGTGTGCCGGGGTCAGCTTGCGCGCCACCACCCCCGGCGGCAAATCAAAACCGCCACCGATGGCAGCATCGAAGCCTTGGCCGATCAGGTCGACCTGGCGATTGTCGAAATGCCAATCCGGGGTAATCGCCGGGTAACGGCGCAAGAATTCTCCCAACAGGGGTAACACGTACAACCGCCCAAACACCGTGCCCATGCTGACCCGAAGCAACCCGGCTGGTTGGCCTTCGGCACTGGCCAGGTTAGCCACGGCGTACTGGATGGTACGAAAACTGTCACTCACTTCACCCAGAAAACGCTGGCCTGCTTCGGTCAAGGTCAGCTTGCGGGTACTACGCTGGAACAGTCGCACGCCCAACCGGGCTTCCAGCTGAGCCACATGCTTGCCCACTGCGGCGGGGGTCAGGCTCAGGCGGCGAGCGGCCTCGGCGAAGCTGCCGACCTCGGCGCTGCGGATAAAGCATTCGAGGGCGTTGAACGACTCCACGGCCATGATTAACAACCAAGGGTTTACTCTGCTGATAGTGATTGCCATCTTATCAGCAGGTAATTAGCCACCGATACTGCGCCCATCCAAGGCATTCGGCCTTGCTTCCCAGCAGGAGATCAGCATGTCCAAACAACTTCCACTCGACGGTAAGGTAGCCCTGGTCCAGGGCGGCTCCCGCGGCATTGGTGCGGCCATCGTGCGCCGCCTGGCCCGCGACGGTGCTCGGGTTGCCTTCACCTACGTCAGCTCCGCCGGCCCGGCAGAACAGCTGGCCCAGGAAATCATCGGCAACGGCGGCCAAGCCCTCGCCCTGCGCGCCGACAGCGCCGACGCCGCCGCCGTGCAATTGGCGGTGGATGACACCGCGAAGGCCTTTGGGGGGCTGGACATTCTGGTGAACAACGCCGGTGTGCTGACGGTGGCGCCGATCGCCGAGTTCGACCTGGGCGACTTCGACCGCATGCTGGCGGTGAATGTGCGCAGCGTGTTCGTCGCCAGCCAAGCGGCCGTGCGCTACATGGGCCAGGGCGGGCGCATCATCAACATCGGCAGCACCAACGCCGAGCGCATGCCCTTTGCCGGTGGCGCCCCCTACGCCATGAGCAAATCGGCGCTGGTTGGCCTGACCCGCGGCATGGCACGCGACCTCGGCCCCCAGGGCATCACCGTCAACAACGTGCAGCCCGGCCCGGTAGACACCGACATGAACCCGGCCAGCGGTGAGTTTGCCGACAGCCTGATACCGCTGATGGCCATCGGGCGCTATGGGCAGGTGGATGAGATTGCCAGCTTCGTGGCCTACCTGGCGGGGCCGGAGGCGGGGTACATCACGGGGGCCAGTTTGACGGCGGATGGTGGGTTTGCGGCTTGAGGTGGGCGCAGTTCTAGGTGTCTGCCTTGGTTTTTTTTTGCGCCTGGGAGATCGAGCGCCGCCCGCGCGGCGCTCGATCTCCCAGGCGCTAAACATCCCCCGCCATACCCTCAACGCCCTAGAATACAGCCCCCTGCCAATGCCCCCCGAGATCCCCATGAACGCCCCGACCCTCAGTCGCGCCCTGATCCTGCTGATGGCCACCGCCACCGGCCTGGCCGTGGCCAGCAACTACTACGCGCAACCGTTGCTGCACAGCATCGCCCTGCAGTTCGGCCTGAGCACCGCCGGCGCCGGCAGCATCGTCATCGCCGCCCAGCTCAGCTATGGCGCTGGCCTGTTGCTGCTGGCGCCCCTGGGCGACCTGTTCGAGCAACGCCGCCTGATCACGGTGATGACCGCCATTTCGACCCTCGGCCTGGTCATCAGCGCCTGCGCACCGAGCCTGCCGTGGTTGCTGCTCGGCACCGCGCTGACCGGCCTGTTCTCGGTGGTGGCGCAAATCCTGGTGCCGATGGCCGCGAGCCTGAGTGAGCCGCACCAGCGCGGGCGCGCAGTGGGCACACTGATGAGCGGCCTGTTGCTGGGCATTCTGCTGGCGCGTACGGCGGCCGGTTTCATGGCGGAGTTGGGTGGCTGGCGCAGCATCTATGTGCTGGCCGCGGTACTGATGGCCATCACCGCCCTGGCCCTGTATCGCAGCTTGCCGCAGCACCACAGCCATGCCGGTTTGAAGTACCCGGCCTTGATCGGCTCGGTGTTCCGCCTGTTCATCGAAGAGCCCGTGCTGCGCTTGCGCTCGCTGCTGGGCTTGCTGGCGTTCAGCCTGTTCGCGCTGTTCTGGACACCGCTGGCCTTCCTGCTGGCGCAAGCGCCCTACCACTACTCGGACGCGGTGATCGGCCTGTTCGGTTTGGCAGGCGCGGCGGGAGCGCTGTCGGCCAACTGGGCTGGGCGCCTGGCCGACCGAGGCAAAGGGGCGTTAGGCACCACGGTCGGGCTGATCGTACTGCTGCTGTCGTGGGTGCCGCTGGGCTTTGCCGAGTACTCGCTGCTGGCGTTGCTGCTGGGGGTATTGATGCTCGACCTGGCCGTACAGCTGGTACACGTGAGCAACCAAAACGCGGTGATCGCGCTGCGGCCAGAGGCGCGCACACGGCTGAATGCAGGCTATATCACTTGCTACTTCATCGGCGGTGCGCTGGGGTCGCTGCTGGGGACGCAGTTGTTCCAGCGTCAGGGCTGGATGGGCATTGTCGTGGCCGGCTTGGTGATCGGTACGCTGGCACTGTTGGCCTGGGCGCTGGCCGAGCGCAAGCGCATCAGCCGCGACATTGCAACGCACTACCCTCCGTCGCCTGAGCGTTGACTGCCTGCCTCGGGAGGGCTCAAGTAAGTGCTGGACAATGCCCCCTCCCTGAAGGACGACTTTATGACAAGACTCACGGTTCGATCCGGCGATTTCTTGCAAGGTGAAGGCGAGTATCGCAACGGATCGCTCACACTCAAGACCCCGCGCAGCCCCTCGCCTGGCGAGCGGATCTCACTCGCACGCATCAGTGACCTCAAGCTGTCCAGTTTGGAGTCCAGCCGCAGCCTGGGTACCGCCCTTGGCTGGGGTGTAGCTGGGGCCTTGGTGGCCGGGCCGGTGGGGCTGCTGGCCGGGCTCTGGCTCGGTGGCAAGGAAGAAGAAGCCACCTTCCTCGCCACCTTCAAGGACGGGCGCAAACTGCTGGCCGTCACCGATGGCAAGACCTGGTCGAAGATCGACGACAACTGGCGCCAGCACAAGCGCCCGGCCAGCAACGACTGAATATCGCGCGGGCGTGATCGTCCAATGTTGAAGGCGGCTGTTAAGATGCCGCCTTTTTCATGGCCTGTACCGGCCTCTTCGCGGGGCAAGCCCGCTCCCACAAGGGTTGCGCAAAATCCTGTAGGAGCGGGCTTGCCCCGCGAAGAGGCCGGCACAGGTGTCGCGTATCCAGGAGCCTCCGCATGCCCCCGCTTCGCCCCCGCCTGCCCCTGAGCTTGCTCAGCCTGGGCCTGGCCCTGCATTGCCCTCATTTGCTTGCCGAAGACAGCATCGTGCTGGACCCGCTGCGGGTCTCCGACAGCTATGGCAACGACGGCTACCAGGTGCGCGAAGCCTCGGTGGGTGGCTTCCAGCCCGCGCCGCTGCTCGACACCCCGGCCTCGGTCAGCGTGTTCAGCCAGCAATTGCTGGAGGACCGCCAGGTGCGCAAGCTCAGCGAAGTGCTGCAAAGCGACGCCTCGGTGGGGGAAAGCTATGCGCCCATCGGCTATTACGAAAACTTCAACGTGCGCGGCTTCGAGCTGAATGCCGCCAGCAGCTACCGGATCAATGGCCAGACTATCGCCGGCGAGCAGAACGTGGCCCTGGAAAACAAACAGCAAGTGGAATTGCTCAAGGGCTTGTCGGGGCTGCAAAGCGGCGTTTCGGAACCGGGCGGCCTGATCAACTACGTGACCAAGCGCGCCGAAGACGTGCGCAGCGTGACGGTATCGACCAACGAACAAGGCGAACGTTACCTGGCCACCGACCTGGGCGGCTGGTTCGGCAGCGAGCGGCAGTTCGGCCTGCGCGCCAACCTGGCCCATGAAGACATCCGCAGCTATGTCGACCATGCCGACGGCAAGCGCGACTTCGCCTCGCTGGCCTTCGACTGGCAGATCAACCCGGATGCCACGCTGCAGCTGGACGCCGAGTACCAGCACCGCGAACAACGCTCGGTGCCCGGTTACCAGTTGCTCGGCGGCACCGAGGTGCCACACGGTATCGACCCGCATGATCGCCTGGCCTACCAGCAGTGGGCCAAGCCGGTGCAGAACGATTCGCTGAACCTGGGCGGGCGTTTCGAGTACCGCTTCAACGAGGCTTGGACCGGCACGTTGAGTGCGTCGCGCAGCAAGGTGGTGATCGACGATTACAGTGCGTTTGCCTGGGGCTCGAGCGAGGGGGCGTTTTTCGGCAGTAATGGCGACTACGACATCTATGACTACCGCAGCCCGGATGACACCCGCCGCACCGATGAAGCACAGGCCACGCTCAACGGCCGCTTCGATGCCTTGGGCGTAGGGCACGACCTGACAATCGGCAGCAGCGCGCAACGCCGCACGGTGGATCAACGCCCCTATTACAACGAGTGGCTGGGTACCGGCAGTATCTACACCGGTGCGCCAGCACTCGCCCCGTCTGACAAGCCGATCGGCGCCAGCGAGCGTCGCCTCGACAGCCGCCAGTACGGCCTGTTCGTGAGTGATCGCATCAGCTTCAACGAGCAGTGGCAAACCGTGATCGGCGCTCGCGAACTGCGCCTGGACGAGCAGACCTGGGACGAGACCGGTGTTGCCGGGCGCCACACTCGCCAGTACCAGTTGCTGCCCAATGCTGCGCTCATCTACAAGCCACGCCCAGACACCACGCTGTACGCCAGCTATGCCAAAGGCCTGTCGGCTGGCGGTACCGCACCGTGGTTTGCCAGCAACGCGGCTGAAATCCTCGCCCCCACCCTGTCACGCCAGCTGGAGTTGGGCATCAAGCGCGACTGGCAAGGCATCAGCTTCAGTGCCGCACTGTTTCAGATCCGCCAGGCGTATCAATACGCACGCCCCGATGGCCAAGGCACCTTCACCTATGTCCAGCAAGGCCAACAGAAAAACACCGGCCTAGAGCTGGGCGCCAGTGGCTGGGTAACCTCGAACCTGCAAGTGCAGGCGAGTGCCGCAGCCATTCGCGCGCGGGTAAAAAACAGCGGGACCGAGGACTACGAAGGGCATCAGGCAATCAATGTGCCCAACCTGCGTGCGGCGCTGCAGGCCGAATACAGCCTGCCGGTACCAGGCCTGGCGCTGCTGAGCGGTGCGCGCTACAGCGCCAGCAAATATGCCAGCCAGGCGGGTAATGTCGAGGTGGGCGGTTATACCGTGTTCGACCTCGGCAGCCGCTACCGCACCCGCATTGGGGGGTATGACACGGTGCTGCGGTTGACCGTGGATAACGCGTTCGACAAGCGCTACTGGCGCGATGTGGGGGATTACCTGGGGGACAACTACCTGTTCCAGGGTGCGCCGCGTACGGCACGGTTGTCAGCGTCTGTAAGTTTCTGAAACCCTGCGCACTGCCTTTGTGTAGGCGCGGCCTTGCGTCGCGAAAGGGCTGCGAAGCAGCCCCAGCAATATGTGCGGCGACGCTGAAACCTGGGGCTGCTTTGCAGCCCTTTCGCGACGCAAGGCCGCTCCTACAGGGACCGCCATCACCTGACAGGTGAGCAGCCCAAAAACAAAAAGCCCCCGAGCTTTTCAGCGCGGGGGCTTTTTGTAGAATGTGGCGGTGAAGAAGGGATTTGAACCCTTGATACGATTTCTCGTATACACACTTTCCAGGCGTGCTCCTTCGACCACTCGGACACTTCACCGTTTTCTCTTCAAGCCTTTTAGCCTGTCGAGGCGCGCTAATTTAGTGGAAGGCCTTTCCTTTGGCAAGCATTTTTTTCAAATTTTTCATGCATTTGCATTTGAGGCCCGGTAAACGCTGACCGGCCAGTCAGCCTTGCTGCTTTACCTGGCCCACGGCGCTGGGTAACGTCGTCGCCACGCCAACAAAAGGACTCTGCAATGAGCGAGCTGATTACCTACCACGCCGAAGACGGCATCGCCACCCTGACCCTGAACAACGGCAAGGTCAACGCCATCTCGCCGGATGTCATCACTGCCTTCAACGCCGCCCTCGACCGCGCCGAACAGGAACGTGCCGTGGTGATCATCACCGGGCAGCCGGGCATTCTGTCTGGCGGCTACGACCTCAAGGTCATGACCAGTGGCCCCAAAGAGGCGATAGGCCTGGTTACCGCCGGCTCCACCCTCGCCCGCCGCCTGCTGTCGCACCCGTTCCCGGTGATCGTCGCCTGCCCCGGTAATGCCGTGGCCAAAGGGGCCTTCCTGCTGCTGTCGGCCGACTACCGCATTGGTGTCGACGGTCCCTACAAGGTCTGCCTGAACGAAGTGCAGATCGGCATGACCATGCACCATGCCGGCATCGAACTGGCCCGCGACCGCCTGCGCCGCTCGGCCTTCCACCGCTCGGTGATCAACGCCGAGATCTTCGACCCGCAAGGCGCACTGGACGCCGGCTTCCTCGACAAGGTGGTGCCGGCCGAGCAACTGCACGAGGCGGCCCTGGCAGCTGCCCGTGAACTGAAGAAGCTGAACATGCTGGCGCACAAAAACACCAAGCTGAAGGTGCGCAAGGGCCTACTGGAGGCTCTGGACAAGGCTATCGAGCTGGATCAGCGCCACATGGGCTAACCCTGCCGATCGACAGACTCACCCCAGGTTTGCCTCTTTGAGTGCACAGTCGTACACTGGAATGCGACTATCTGGTGTGAGTCATCCCATGCTTTATTCGTTGCGCATGCTCCTGCTGGCCCTGCATTTTCTGTTGGTTGGCGCCGTCGGCCTGATTATCGGCCTGTGCCGCCCCTTCAACCCCGACAACAGCCGGGTATTTGCCCGGCTTTATAGCGTGCCGGCCGCCTGGCTGATGCGCGTCAAGGTCAAAGCCGAAGTCGGCCCATTGTTCGATCACCCGCCCGGTTGCGTCATCATCGCCAACCATCAGTCCAATTTCGACCTGTTCCTCATTGGCCAGGCCGTGCCGCGGCGCACCGTGGCTATTGGTAAAAAAAGCCTGGGCTGGATCCCGTTGTTCGGCCAGCTGTTCTGGCTGGGCGGCAACGTGCTGGTCGACCGCAAGAATGCCTACCAGGCGCGCAAGGCGCTGCAAAAGACCACGCGGGTGCTGCAGGACGATACATCGATCTGGATTTTCCCCGAGGGCACCCGCAACCCGGCAGAGCACCTGCTGGCGTTCAAGAAAGGCGCCTTTCACATGGCCATCGAAGCCGGTGTACCGATCGTGCCGGTGTGCGTCAGCCGCTATGCCCGGCGTTTGAACCTGAACAGCTGGCGGCAGCGGACGGTGATCGTACGCTCGCTGCCGCCGATTGCTACCGCGGGTTTGAGCCAGCGCGACATCCCCGCCCTGGTCGAACAGTGCCGCAGCCAGATGCAGCAGTGCATCGACCGCATGGAAGATGAACTCGCACGCCGCTAGGTTGCCCTCTGGGCCCTTACAGCCCAAGCTGTAAGAGTGTTCAATCGAATAAGTGGACAACCATGGGTCGAGTCGTGGCGTCGGCGGTGTACAGCGCCGGCAGAAAGGTCACTAACATCAGCATCGACGAAGGCAGCGAATGGGCGCGCAAGCCCGGCCACTTCGTCTGGATCGGCCTCGAAGAGCCCAACGCCGAGGAGCTGGCCAACCTGCAGCGGCAGTTCAACCTGCACGAGCTGGCCATTGAAGACGCGCTGGAAAAGCACAGCCGGCCCAAGCTTGAAACCTTCGGTGATGCGCTGTTCATCGTCACCTATTCGCCGGTACGTCATGAAGGCAAGCTGGAGTTCATCGAAACCCATATCTTTGCTGGCAATGGCTACATCATCACCTGCCGCAACGGCCACTCGAAATCCTACGCCCTGGTGCGCCAACGCTGCGAAGCACGGCCGCTGCTGCTGGAGCATGGCGAGGACTTCGTGCTGTATGCGCTGCTCGACTTCGTGACCGAGAACTACCAGCCGGTCAGCGAGGCGATCCATGGCGAAATTGAAGAACTGGAACAAAGCGTGCTGGGCGGTTCGCTGCAAGAGGATGACATCCGCCGGCTGCACAGCCTGCGGCGCGACATCTTGCGCCTGCGCCGGTACGTGGCGCCGATGCTGGAGGTGAGCGAAGAACTGCAGCGCCTGAGCTTTCCGTTCATCGACAAGAACATGCGACCGTATTTTCGCGATGTGCAGATTCATGTCACGCGGCAGATGGAAGACCTGGTCGGCATTCGCGATATCGCCAGCCAGACCATCGAGATCGGCATGTTGCTGGAGTCGTCGCGCCAAAGCATCGTGCAACGCAAGTTCGCGGCCTGGGCGGCGATTCTGGCCTTCCCCACGGCGATTGCCGGGATTTATGGGATGAACTTTCAGAACATGCCGGAGTTGGCGTGGCAGTACGGGTATTTTGGTGTGTTAGGGGTGATTGGGTTGGGGTGTGCGGGGTTGTATGCCAGCTTCAAGAAGTCGGGTTGGCTTTGAGATGTTGGGGCCGCTGTGCGGCCCCCCGCCATCACGCCACGCTGTCTTTACTCACCGACTGCCCAATGAACCGCAACATCCACTCGCCCACCAGGTCGCCCTGGTGCTCGGTGGCCAGGCTGGCAATGGCCTTGTGGTACACCTCATCCCCCAACGACGTCTGCCGCGCATCCAGCAACGCCCGGGAGTAGTCATGCACGAACTCTGGGTGCCCCTGGAAGCACAGCACCTGGTCACGAATGTGGTAGGCGGCGTTGGGGCAGAAGTCGCTGGAGGCAATTACGGTCGCGCCTTCCGGCAGCTCGGTGACCTGGTCCTGGTGGCTGATCAGCAGGGTCAGCTCGGAAACCTCCGGGTCCATCCAGGGCGCATGCGCCGCCAGTGAATAACGGTGGATGCCCACACCCCAGCCCTTCTCGGCGCGCTCGGCCTTGCCACCCAGGGTCAAGGCCAGCAGCTGATGGCCAAAACACACGCCCAGCAGCTTCTCGCCCCGTGCGTAGAGTTTCAACAAGTAAGCCTTGAGCGTCTGGATCCAGGGATCGGAACCGAACGAATCGGCCTTGCTGCCCGTCACAAGGTAGGCATCGAACACTTCATCGTCGGCGGGATAGTCGCCGTTCATCACGTTGTACACGCGAAACTCGGCGGCGATCGGCTGACGCGAGAACAGCTGCTCGAACATCCTGCCATAGCCGTGGTACTGCGCCGTCAACTCCGGTCGCAGGACATCGGTTTCCAGGATGCAGATGCGTAACGACATAGAAATAGTCCTGAACGACATGGGTGGGAATCTGCTGTAGAGACTGCCGCGAAAGGCACGTACAAGCAAGTAGGCTGCACTGACGAACGGTCATATTTCGCCGGCGTGTCGTTTGCAGTAACGCCACTGTCTAGCGAGAGCATGCCAGCCAGCTGGCCATTGGCCTCATAACCCAATGAAATTAACCAGCCTTACAATTAGAACAAAGGGTTCTCAAACATGGATGACGCACACCCTACTGTTGGTTGTATATCGACTTTCAAGAGGCAAGCAGAACAGGCGTCAACTTACGCCACTGCGATCGACCCGAAACGCGACAGGGAAGCCAACGGGTATTCAGGAATAACAACAAGAAGGCGGTCCGCCATGTTCAGACAATCGAAAATACGCCAAGCAGGGCTCATTCTCTTCGCCACGACTCTACTGCTGATACTGCCGAACCTGACACGTTTGTTCGGCTGACGGTGGCTGTGGCGTCAACAGGCAGCGCGCATGTAACCTGCCGGCCTTGAAGGTCGGAGATTCCACATGCGCCACTGCCTTGCCCTACTCGCCCTGCTTTTGAGCCTGCCACTGTCGGCGGCGCAGCTGCACCTTGAGCTGGGCGACACCTCGCGCCAGTGGAGCAGCGCCGAGCTGCTTGCCCATCCGCAGGCGCGCGACATCAGCATCGAGCAGGACGTTTCCTATAAGCGCCCCATGCAGTATCGCGCGGTCCCCTTGGCTGTGCTGCTGCAGGGTGTGGGTGTGAACGACCACTTGCAAGCCGTGGCGCTGGATGGTTTTGCTGCCGAAATGCCTGCCGCGCCGCTGCTGCAGCAAGGGCCGGCGCGTGCCTGGCTGGCCGTCGAAGACCCGGCCAAGCCGTGGCCCGCGTTGGGCAACGGCAAGCCGAGCGCCGGGCCGTTTTACCTGGTCTGGACAGCACCGCAGGCCAGCGGCATCCGCCCAGAGCAGTGGCCGTTCCAGATCGCCAGCATCCGCCGCCTGGCTTCGGTGGAGCAACGTTTCCCGGCACTGCTGCCAGACCCGAAGCTCCCGGCCGATAACCCGGTGCGCCAGGGGTTTGCGTTGTTCCAGCAGAACTGCCTGGCCTGCCACCGCCTCAATGGCGCGGGTGATGCCCAATTTGGGCCAGACTTGAACCTGCCGCACAACCCTACCGAGTACTTCCAGCCGGCATTTTTGCGCAAGCTGATACGTGACCCGCAAAGCCTTCGAACGTGGCCGCAGGCGAAGATGCCGGGGTTTACAGAGGCGGTGCTCAGCGAGCAGGAGCTGGATGCGCTACTGGCTTATCTGGGGCATATGGCGGGGCGTAAGCCCTGAGAGGTTGGGGCCGCTTGGCGGCCCTTCGCGGCACAAGGCCGCTCCTACAGGGAGGTGCATAAGCCTGTGGAGCGGCAGTGGGTGAGTCAGGGTCAGGCGCACAGTCGCTCTTGCTTGACGCCCCATCCTTCCACCTCGCCACCGTACGGTGAAACGAGTTGCTCGAACGTTTCTTCGAAGTCGCCAATCCCTCCATAAGTGGCATACATGACCTTGCTCAGTTCAAGGTGCCAGGCGCCGTCTTTGCGTTCGCGTACCTGGGCGTTGAGGGACTCGCCACGAAATTGCCCGGCTGCCCGTCGCGCGCCGGCTTCATCAGGGAATACTGCGTAGAACTCGATAGGGTGGATGCGGGTGAAGTCAAAACCGCCAGCTTTCATCTGGCGCAGGACATTGCTGCTGATATCGTCGTTCTGGCTGCTCATGAATCGTCCTCCTGCAATGCAATGGATAGACTTTCCGGGCACTACGTACCTGCCGGCGGTGCCGGACAGATCGAGTTGTATAGAGCTGATGCAAGACGCGAATGTTATGGGTGCCGACCCGCAGAATAGGTCGGCACCTGGGTCCAGCGTAGTGCCTGCGTGGGCACCACGTCAACGCAAGCTTCAGGGCGCTTCCTGGATACGGGTGATGGTGACGCCATTTTGCTCTTTGAGCCAGCGCGCCGTGGGGGATGGTGCACGGTCCTGGAAGTCGTTGAGGTCTAATTCATCCATGACCGGAAACAAGTGCGAGCGAATGGCACGGGCCGCGTCTTCTTCGCTGGGGCAATGTTCAGCCCGCAGCCGCAATGACGTCGGTTCGCCTTTCTGGTCGGCAAAGATGACTTCCCACTCTTTCATGGAACGAGCCCTCGATCTGAAGAACGCCGGGTGTGTGGCGCCTGTATAGCTTGACCTTGGGCGGGGGGATTTGTTCAGTTGGCAGGGCTTTGCGGTGGCGAAGGGGCCGCGAAGCGGCCCCTATTGCAGCGTTACTTCGGCGTGCCGTGCACGACGCCAGCGGTGTTGTCCAAGAGGCTCTTGGTCGCCGTCTGGATGTACGCTTCAAGTTTTTTCAGCATTTCCGGCTGGTCCGGGCTTTCGATCAGCTCGGCCTTGAACTCGCTGCCCAACTGGTAGCGGTACATGCGCGGGCTCATGTCCTTGGACTCGATGAGGATGCGGTCACCCTGCACCAAACCCACGATCTGCTCGCTGCCCGACGGCTTGATCATGCCCACGCCCTGGTCGCCCTCAGGCAGGTTGAGCAGGTCGCGGCCCCAGCACTGATGGCGGGTCTGGCCACCCAGGCGGCCCATGATGGTCGGCACGATGTCGACCTGGGTACCGACGGTGTGGTCGACCGCACCGAACTTCTCCTGGATGCCCGGGGCAATCAGCAGCAGCGGTACGTTGAAGCGGCCCAGGTCCAGCTCGGTGACCTGCTGGTGGTTGCCGAAGCCGTGGTCGCCGACGATGACGAACAGGGTCTCCTTGAAGTACGGCTCTTTGCGCGCCTTCTCGAAGAACTGGCCCAACGCCCAGTCGGAATAACGCATGGCCGTCAGGTGCTCGTCCAGGCGGCCTTGGCCGGTCACAGGCGCCACTGGCAGGTCCTTGGGCAACGCGTACGGCGTGTGGTTGGACAAGGTCTGCAGCAGCGCATAGATCGGCTTCTTGCCGTCGTGCTTGGCCAGCTCCTCAGCGCCACGGTCGAACATGTCCTGGTCGGACACACCCCAGGTCGGGTCGGAGAACACCGGGTTGACGAAGTCATTGCGGCCAATGAACGTGGTCATGCCTTGGTTGCCGAAGAAACCGGACTGGTTGTCCCAGGCGAAGTCACCGTTGTAGACGTACACGTCGTCGTAATCGCGGGCGCTGAGCAGTGCCGGCAGGCCCGACAGCTTGTGCCCGCCTTCCGGGGTCTGCATCAGGTATTCGAAGCCTGGCAGGTTAGGGAAGCAGGCCATGGTGGCGAACATGCCCTGGTGGGTATGGGTGCCGTTGGAGAAGAAGCGGTCGAACAGCAACCCTTCCTTGGCCAGTTTGTCGAAGTACGGGGTGATGTTGTTAGGGCTGCCCAGGGCGCCCACCGAGTGGCCGGCGAAGCTCTCCATGAGGATCACCACGACGTTCTTGATCGGCAGGGTACGGTCGGCCGGTGGCACGAAGTCACGGCGGATCGCCGCTTCGTCGGCGTCGACCAGGGTGTCGTGAGCGGTCAGCAGTTGCTCACGCACGGTCTGCGTGGCCAGCGGCTGGTCCAGCACCGGCTTCCAGATGTTGGCGCGGTCTTCGCCGAAGCGGCTCTTGGCGGCATCGATCAACGTCAGGGTGCCGTTCAGACCCAGCTGGTTGACGAAATTGGAGTCGGTGGTGAAGGCATCACCCCAACGCATCGGCGGGCCCTGGCGCAGGGTGCCACGGGCGGCGACCACGGCCACCAGCAGGATCACCATGAACACCGCCAGGCGGTTGTACCACGGCGCTACGCTGCGCTGCGGGGTGGCGCCGGTCGGCTGGCCGCCGCGCGTCATGCGGTCGATGCCCTTGAACAGCAGGCTCAGCAGCCAGGTGCCAATGACCCAGGCCAACAGGTAACGGACCACCGGGAAGCCGTACCAGAGCATGCTCATGACGGTCTTGGGGTCTTCCTTGATGTACTGGAACACCAGGCCGTTGAGGCGCTGGTGGAACTCGCGGTAGAAGTCCATCTCCATCAGGCCGAGGAACATCACCACGCTGGAGGCGAGGGTCAGCCACAGCCGGAACACGCCACGCCGGGCCATGGCCCAAGGGCTGAGAATGGCCAACAGCAGCGGAATGCTGATGTACACCACCACCCGCAGGTCGAAGCGCAACCCGTTCAGGAAGCCTTCAGCGACAGTCGCATAGGGGGTATCGCCGATCATGTCGCTGTTGTAGACCAACAGCGCCAGGCGCACGAGGCTGAGCATCAGCATGATGACCAGGCCGCTGAGCAGCGTGTAGGCCAGGTGGGATTTCAGGGTCGGCGCGAACGACGCTCGCGCGCCCTGTTTCAAGGCATCCGTGTTAGCCATGAATGGGAAAGTCCTAGGATTGCGGGTTTGCGGAGATGGCGAAGGTTAATACCAACGCAGCATTGTGCGGGTGCGGATTCTGTTTAAACCAATGTGAAAATTTTGTCACGGCCGCATTTCTGCTTATGTCCGGTATCAGATCCGCACATTGCCCCTGGGCCCGGCAATTGCCCAAATCACCAGCCCTATCACCGGCAGCAGCGCGATCAGCAGAATCCACAGCACCTTGATGCCCACTTCGCTGCCACTTTTGATCACATTGAGGATCGCCCAGATATCCAGGGCCAGAATGATCAGGCCAACCAAGCTATTGAATGTAGACCCCATGCCGCTACTCCCTTGCAAAGACGTTGCAGCACAGCATAGCCAGCTATCACGTCGATAGAAGGGAATCCTTGGCCGATCGTGCAGGTCCTTGCTTAGACTGCCTGTATTCATTGATTCGAGGTTCACATGCCCCCAGCCCATTCCGAAACTGCCACCCCACCCTCGCTGCTGAGCGCCTGGCGGCAACAGGTGCTGACGACCCCCTGGCTTAGCGCCGGCCTGGGGTTGAGCCTGCTGGCGGTGATCGTGCTATTGGCGGCAAGCCTGTGGAACGCGGTCAACGGCGACCATGCCGATAACCTGCACCTGGCGCTGCTGGGCGGTTTGTCCGGCTTTGGCGCCACGGCCCTGGGCGCGGTACTGGCGGTGGTGCTGCGTGATGTGAGTGCGCGCACCCAGGATGTGATGCTCGGCTTTGCCGCCGGCATGATGCTGGCCGCCAGTTCGTTTTCGTTGATTCTGCCGGGCCTGGATGCCGCCCGCGAGATCACCGGCAACGGCCCGGCGGCGGCGTTTACCGTGGTGCTGGGCATGGGCCTTGGGGTACTGCTGATGCTGGGCCTGGACCGCTTCACCCCACACGAGCACGAGAGCACTGGCCCTTGCGGCCCGGAGGCAGAGCGCATCAACCGGGTGTGGCTGTTCGTGTTGGCGATTACCCTGCACAACCTGCCCGAAGGCATGGCGATTGGGGTCAGTTTCGCCAATGGCGACATGAACATCGGCCTGCCGCTGACCAGCGCGATCGCCATCCAAGACATCCCTGAAGGCCTTGCCGTGGCCTTGGCGTTGCGTGCCACGGGGCTGTCGAACATGAAGGCGGCGTTGGTGGCGGTGGGTTCAGGGCTGATGGAGCCGCTGGGTGCGGTGATCGGCCTGGGGATTTCCACCGGTTTTGCCTTGGCCTACCCGATAAGCATGGGGTTGGCGGCGGGGGCGATGATTTTTGTGGTGTCCCACGAGGTGATTCCCGAGACCCATCGCAATGGCCACCAGACGGCGGCGACCCTGGGGTTGATGGGTGGGTTTGGGGTGATGATGTTTCTGGATACAGCGCTGGGCTGAGTTCTTCGACTGCCTGTAGCGGCCTCCTCGCGGGGTAAGTCGGACCGCGAAGAGGCCGGTACAGGCAGCCATCAAATCAGACGTGAACCGCGACCTTCAAAGCCTCCAAAGCCGGCTCGGTCTTGATCCCCACCTCAGCCCCCAACTCCAGCACCCGTGCCAGGTCATGCTGGCCGACCATCACCATCTGCAATTCATCATCCAGCAACTGGCTGAAGTTCAGCAGCACATACCCCCCCGCCTCCTTGTTCAACGCCCCCATCTGCACCTGGATGCGATTGAGCGCGGTCAGTGGCTCGGTGCGCGCCAGCTGCTTGGGCTTGAGGGTGAACGGCACGCTCTTGTCGAACGAGTCGGTGATGTTCTGGAACAGGTCCTGATAGCTGTCAGCCTGGAACAGCACGGTGTCCGGCAGGCTGCCCAGCACGATCCACTCCCCCAGCGGGATAGGGAAGGTGTCGTCGTAGTTGATGTCCGGGTTGGCCGCCAGGAAGGCGACGGGGTCGGCGTAGGCCTGGGCGGCCTCGTCGGCAATGCGCTCGATGTCTTCATCGCGCATGCAACCGGCGCCGATGAGGGTGATGAGTTCGAGCAATTGGTTTTTCATGAAGGGGGCCTGCGACCGGTGAAAAGTCGCCAAGGATAGCCGCAAACGCCCCCGAACAGTTAGCCGGCCAGCGCCTGCAGGCGCGCCACGGCGTCTGCCGCGCCCATGGTTTGCGCGGCCATCAGCGCGGTGGCGCCGCGGGCATCCTGGTGTGCCGGGTCGGCACCTTGGGCCAGCAGGTAGTCGAGGATCTCGCTGCGGTTGAACATCGCCGCCAACATCAACGCGGTGCGCCCGTCCTGCGCGGCGGCATCGACCGGCACCCCATGCTCCAGCAACAAGCGGATCATGGCCAGGTCGCCTTTGAACGCGGCGCCAGCGATTGGCAGTTGGCCATTGTCATTGGCCATCAATGGGTCGGCGCCGTGCTCCAGCAGCACGCGCACCGCGTCATGGTGGCCGTGGTAGCAGGCCAGCATCAACAAGGTGTCGCCCTTGTGGTTGCGCAGGTTGGCAGGCAGGCCACTGGCAAGCAACCGCTCAAGCATCGGGGCGTCACCTTGGCGGGCGCGTTCGAACACCTGCTCGGCGAAGGCCGCGGTTTCGTCATCGGTCATGGCGGCAGGCGAGGGTTGGACGGTGGACATGTTGAACCTCCTGGCAAAAATGGTTGCCCAAGTCTTTGTCAGGCAAGGCCATGCGGTCAAAGGTTCAGATTCTATCGGGCCGATAGGTAGCCGGCAGGCCGTGCAAAATGCACTGTGCAAAATGCACGACCTTGCAGGTTGCACGAAGAGATCCTTTCGGCAGCATCGTAAGCCGTTGAATTTAAAGGATTTTTAACTTAATCAGTTTCTGGCACGGTCACTGCAACTATCAACTCACGTCTGCCACACAACAGTCAGGAGTTGATATGGACCTCATCCAGGAAAAGTTCGTCTCGGTGTTTTCGGCCTACCAGGTCGCAACCCAGCCCCGCCCCGATGGTGGTGTCTTGCTCACCCTGCGCGCCGCTGATGGCAAGGTTACCCGCCGCGTGTTGACCTACGGCCAACTGCACAGCGCCGAGCAGCTGTCCTGGGCGATCAGCGCCATCCGCCGTGACCTGGCTGAACAGGCCAGCGAGCTGCCGGTGATTTCGATGCTGCAGAGCCAGCAACGGTTTGCCTTGCCGACCTATCGTTGATTGCCAGCACCGGCCTTTTCGCGGGCAAGTCGGACCGCCGCACCGCCGCTCCCACAGGAATACCACTGACCTGTAGGAGCGGCGGTGCGGCGGTCCGACTTGCCCCGCGAAGAGGCCCGCCCAAGCATTACAACTCGTCAATACCTAAAAACGCCCGGGCAGTCTCATCCCCGGTCAACCGCGCCTGCAGCCCCTGCTCACTGCCAAACAACCGCAGCGCCAGGCAGAACGGCGTCTCGCCCAGCTCAACCCAGCGCCGCGTGCCTGCCGGCACCACCAGCTGATCGCCCTTCTCGCACAGCACCGAATACACGAACTCGCCCAAGCGCAAACCCACTTGCGCCCGCCCGCTAACCACAGCGAACACCTCTTCGGCGTCATGCACATGCTCGTCACGTACATCCGCCTGTGCCGGGTCCACCCCGTCACGGTTGAGCAGTGTGAAGGCCGCACTGCCGTGGCCGGTCATCAACTGGTCGAGGTGCTCCCTGCAAGCTGCCATCACCTCGTCCTCCGCACTGCCAGGGCGAACCCGCAGCGCAAGCGGGTGATGAACAAAACGCACGCCCTGCTCGGCCAGTGTCGCGGCAATGTCGTCGTGGTGGGTCAGCAGCTTGTTCGGCAGGCCTGGGCTGGACGGGTGGAAAACGCTGAGGGTACTCATCAGTGGCGGGTCCTGGTCGATTGCGAACAAAGGGCAATGATAACGGCTGCGGCCAAGGCTGCGGCGCTGGCCATACCAAAGGTGAAGGTCGGCCCCAGCAGTTTCCAGCTGTAGCCCGAGTACAAGGCGCCCAGCGCACCGCCGGTGCCAGATAACGCCGCGTACAACGCCTGGCCCTGGCCTTGCTGGCGAGCGCCGAAGCTGGCCTGGACGAACGCGATGCAGGCGGCATGGAAGCAGCCAAAGGTGGCCGCGTGCATCACCTGGGCCAGCACCAGCACCGCCGGGTCATCGGCCAGGTTGCCGAGCAGCAGCCAGCGCAAAGACGCCAGCAGGAAACTGGCCAACAACACCCGCTGCACGGAAAACCGCGCAAAAATGCGGCTCATGGCCATGAACACCAGCACCTCGGCCACCACCCCCAGCGCCCATAAAAGGCCGATGGCGCTGCGGCTGTAGCCCAGGTGTTCCAGGTGCAGGGTAAGGAAGGTGTAGTACGGCCCGTGGCTGAGCTGCATCAGCGCCACGCACGCATAAAACGCGATTACCCCAGGTGCCCGCAGTTGCTGTAAAAAGCCGCCCGCCCCGCTGCGCTCGCCCTGCTCCACCGGCTGGGCATTGGGCACCCACAGGCTGGCGAGGACGATGCCCGCCATGATCGTCACCAGGGCGACCGGGTAGATGTCCAGGCTGAGCCATTCGAACAAGCGCCCCAAGCCCACCACCGTGAGGATGAAACCGATCGAACCCCACAGGCGGACCTGGCTGTAGCGGGCGGTTTGCCCGTGCAGGTGCGCCAGGGTGATGACTTCGAATTGCGGCAGCACCGCGTGCCAGAAGAACGCGTGCAGGGCCATGACCAGCGCCAGCCAGGCGTAGCTCTTGCCGAAGAAGATCAGGGCGAAGCTGGCCAGCGTGCACAACGCGCCCAGGCGCACGATCAGCAGGCGCTGGCCGGTACGGTCGCCCAACCAACCCCACAGGTTGGGGGCGACGCAGCGCATCAGCATGGGGATGGCCACCAGCTCGCCGATGCGCGCCGGGGAGAAACCCAAGTGGTCGAAGTACAGCGCCAGGAAGGGGGCTGTGGAGCCCAGCAGGGCGAAGTAGAAGAGGTAGAAGCTGGACAGGCGCCAGTAGGGGATTGGGGGCATGGAATGGGCCGATGGTGTGTTTAGCGTACCGGCTCGATCCCACTGTGTAATCGATGGACTCGCCCCCGCCGAGGCATCACAGTGCCACGGTGGCGTTCAAAGAAGCCAACGGCAGCGAGGGCGAGACCATGAAGAAGCATAGTTCGAAGCACGATCCCCTGTCTTCCACTGATGTGGAGCTTTGCACAACCCTCTGCGTAGACCTGGCCAAACAGGTCTTCCAGTTAGCAGGCGAGGATGCTACCGGGCGGGTGATCTACGAAAATCGCATCAAATCCCGTCAAAATTTCCATGATTTTCTAATCAAGCTGCCAGTGACGGTGACTGTCTTAATGGAGTGCGGTCCTGGTGCTCAAGCCTGGGCCAGACTACTGCAGGCCAAGGGTAATCCGGTTCGGATCCTGCCTGCGCAACGCGTTGCCGAACACCGCAGCGGCGCGAAGAATGACCGTAACGACGCCCATGCCATTTTGCGTGCCGGTCGCGATACCAGTATTGCCTCAATCCCGATCAAGAGCACTACAGCACTGGCTATTCAAGCGCTGCACCGTGTCCGGCGCGGCAACATCAAGCGGCATACAGCGCTGGGTAATCAGATACGTGGCCTGCTGCTAGAGCATGGCGTCTCCATGCCTCAAGGCGATGCGGCGATCAATTCGCATGTGCCACGGGCTCTTGAAGATGCCTCTTTACCTCTGCCCGACTTGTTGCGCGAGTTGCTCGATGAGCTGCTGACTGACTGGCTCTCTCTGGGTGAACGCATTGCGACGCTGAGTAGGCGGCTTGAAGCGACAGCCCAGGAAGATAAGGTCGCACAGCGGTTGATCACCATTCGTGGCGTGGGCCCAATCATTGCCACGGCGATCGTGGCGAAACAGACCGAGCCTAGCCGCTTCGCCAGTGGCCGAATGTATGCCGCCTTCTTCGGTATCGTGCCCGACCAGCACAGCAGCGGAAACAAAATCAGGCTGGGCAGGATGAGCAAGCGAGGTGATGGCTACATACGCAGCCTGATGATCCAGGGGGCGCATGCTGTCTTGAGTCAGCTAAGGCCTGATTCCGATCAGCCAGACGATCACCGCCTTTTACGCTGGCTATCCCGCCTTGGACGCAAGGAGGCGGCGATCAGACTGGCTAATCGAAATCTGCGCATTATCTGGGCCTTGTTGCAGAGCGATCAGGTATATCAGCGCAAACCGAACAGCAACTCGGAGGCTGCTATGAGCCTCTGATCAACCGAGCAATGCCACCGGGGCGCCGAGCGCTCCAACCCCTGCTAGTGAACATTGACCCCTGGTAAGACCGTCGCAGACAGATGCCTCTGCTCCTACAGGCCTGATGAATGGCCTCAATGTAAACGGCACGCTGCGAGCTCACCACGATGTTGGCCAGAAGCAAAAAGCTTCCTCGAATAGGCCTGATACATAGATGCAACCGGGTTCCTAAGTTCAAAAGCAGCTAGACAGTGTGGGCGAGTCCATACATAGGAGCAGCCTTGTGCTGCGAAAGGGCCGGTAGAACCACTGCACGAATGTGCCAACTGCACCGGCCTCTTCGCAGCACAAGGCTGCTCCTACACAGAGGTGTGCCGGTGCATTCGGCACATCAATCACAAATGGATCAAAGCTGGCCCAGCACCGGCGTACTGACCTTCACGTCGGCATTCTGTGCGCGGTGGCGCAGCAGGTGGTCCATCAGGGCGATGGCCATCATCGCTTCGGCGATCGGCGTGGCGCGGATGCCGACACAGGGGTCATGACGGCCCTTGGTGATCACGTCCACCGGGTTGCCCTCCACATCGATGGAACGGCCCGGCGTGGTGATGCTGGAGGTCGGCTTCAGCGCCAGGTGCGCAACGATCGGCTGGCCCGAGGAAATCCCCCCCAGAATGCCGCCGGCGTTGTTGCTGAGGAACCCTTCCGGGGTCAGCTCGTCACGGTGCTCGGTACCGCGCTGGGCGACACTGGCAAAGCCGGCACCAATCTCGACGCCCTTGACCGCGTTGATGCTCATCAGCGCATGGGCCAATTCCGCGTCGAGGCGGTCAAAGATCGGCTCGCCCAGGCCTGGCATCACGCCTTCGGCCACGACGGTGATTTTCGCCCCGACCGAATCCTGGTCGCGGCGCAGCTGGTCCATGTAGGCCTCGAGTTCCGGCACCTTGTCCGGGTCGGGGCTGAAGAAGGCGTTGTGCTCAACCGATTCCCAGGTTTTGAACGGAATCTCTATTGGGCCCAGCTGGCTCATGTAGCCACGCACGGTGATGCCCTGGGTGGCCAGGTACTTCTTGGCGATGGCCCCTGCCGCTACACGCATGGCCGTTTCGCGGGCCGAGCTGCGGCCGCCGCCGCGGTAGTCACGCTCACCGTACTTGTGGTGGTAGGTGTAGTCGGCGTGCGCCGGGCGGAACAGGTCCTTGATCGCCGAGTAGTCCTTGGACTTCTGGTCGGTGTTGCGGATCAGCAGGCCGATTGAGCAGCCGGTGGTGCGGCCTTCGAACACACCGGAGAGGATCTCGACCTCGTCCGGTTCCTGGCGCTGGGTGGTGTGCCGGCTGGTGCCAGGCTTGCGCCGGTCGAGGTCATGCTGCAGGTCGGCCAGGGAAATCTCCAGGCCCGGCGGGCATCCATCGACAATGGCGACCAACGCCGGGCCATGGCTTTCGCCTGCGGTGGTGACAGTGAACAGCTTGCCGTAGGTATTGCCGGACATGGACGCTCCGCGAGTCTGCCTGAGGTGAACGAAAGCGGCAGTATACGGAAAAATACCGAGGGATTGGTTGTCTGTGCTGGCCTCTTCGCGGGCAAGCCCGCTCCCACAGGAATATCACTGCTTTCAGGCTAGGGGTAATCCTGTGGGAGCGGGCTTGCCCGCGAAAGGGCCCGCACAGGCAACTACCCACCGAACCTTCCCACAAACATTGGGTCAAACCGACATCTCCCCACCGTAGTACCCCATGATGCCGCGCCTCGTCGCCTTGTTGTTCATGCTCTGTGCTGGCCTCGCCCAGGCCGCCTCCCCCACCGTCTTGCAGCGCCCCATCGACCTCGACACCGGGCAGGGCGTGCTGCACGGCAGCCTGCTGCTGCCACAACAGGCCACGCCGCCCCCGGTGGTGTTGATCATCGCGGGCTCCGGCCCCACCGACCGAGACGGCAACAACCCGGCCACGGGGCGTATCGACAACCTCAAGCGGCTGGCCCTGGTGCTGGCCAACGACCACATTGCCAGCGTGCGCTATGACAAGCGCGGCGTGGCCGCGAGCCAGCCGGCCACGCCCGATGAGCGTGACCTCAGCGTCGAGCGCTATGTCGCCGATGTGGTTGCCTGGAGCCACAAGCTCAAGGCCGACCCGCGGTTCGGCCCGCTGATTCTGGTGGGCCACAGCGAAGGCGCGCTGATCGCCAGCCTCGCCGCCGAACAGGCAGGTGCCAGCGCGGTGATCACCTTGGCCGGCGTCGGCCGCCCGTTGGCCGACGTACTGCGCGAGCAGCTGGCCCAGCGCCTGCCGCCCGCCCAATTGGCCCGTGGCAGTGACTTGCTCGACCGCCTGCAGGCTGGGCAGACCAGCCTGGATGTGCCCGCGCCGCTGCGCCAGGTGTTCCGTCCCAGCGTGCAGCCGTACCTGATTTCGCTGTTCCGGCAGAACCCAGCGGCGGCGTTCGCGCAATTGCCGATGCCGGCGCTGATCGTCCAGGGCCGCAACGACGTGCAGGTCGACGTAACGGATGCCGAGCGCCTCAAGGCTGCGAAACCGGATGCGCAACTGGTGCTGATCGATGGCATGAACCACATGCTGCGCATCAGCCCCAAGGCCATGAGCGAACAGCGTGACAGCTACCTCAACCCCGAGCTGCCACTGGCCCGTGAGCTGGGGGAGCGGATCGTTACGTTCATCCAGCATTTGCCATCGGCCTGACCCTCAGGTCTTGGCCGGGGCTGCCGATAAGGCGGTATTGGCGGCGAATCCGGGGCCGCGTTGGCGGCCCATCGCCGGCAAGCCGGCTCCCACAGGTGCAGCAGTGCCCTTGAGAGCAGCGCGCCCTTGGTGGGAGCTGGCTTGCCAGCGATGGGCTGCGCAGCAGCCCCATTTGTCGCATGCCCGAACCTAAGGACAGCCCCCATGACTATTGCCCCCGCCGCCCAAGAGCCGGCCGACGAGCCACAACCCCAGGACGGCGCCGCGCTGCCTTGGGCCGACCTTGCCGCCGAACACTTCCAGCTGTTGCGCCTGGCCCCCTTGCCCACCGACCGCGCCACCGGCGCCCGCCCCCTGCGCTTTGTGCAGTTCGGCTACGCCGAGCGCCACGACAAAGCCCACAGCCTGCTGCGCATGGAAATCCAGCTGCCGGGGCAAAAGGTGCGCAAAGAACAGAACCACCTGGATATCCGCGTCGACCACGCCGAGCGCCTGGTGCGCATTGGCAGCGACCAGGGCCTGCAGCTGGAACCCCTGAACCGCGGTATCGGCCGCTTCATGCTGGCCCAGGCCGTGCAATGGCTGCAGCGCAGGTGGTCGCATTACCGGGTCGAAGGCATGGCACTGCCGAGCAAGGATGCCCTGAGCGAGGATTCACGCCTGCGCCGGGACCAGTTCTTGCGCGGGGTGGGTATCGAAGTGGAGTACGAAGACCCTCAGCACCTCAAGGGCCGTACCGTTGAAGCCACAGTGGGCCAGCTCAAGGGCGCCTGGAGCAGCGAGCGGCTGCAGCGGGTGGAGATTCTCGATGCGGCCAACTTGCTGCAGCAGGCCGATCAACAGCTGCAGGAAATGGAAGGCCAACTGCGCGAACGGGATGAGCGGGTGGCCAAATACCGGCGTGAAGATGGCGGGTTGCGCTTTACCATCACCTGCCTGGTGGCATTTGCGATGTTTCAGGCCGGGTTGTTGATCTGGATTGCTACCCGCTGAGACCGTGGCGCCTGCTTCGCGGGTAAACCCGCTCCCACAGGTGCAGCACTGGCCTTGAGAACGGCGCTGTACCTGTGGGGGCGGGTTTACCCGCGATGGGCTGCAAAGCAGCCCCCACTCAAACCCGGGCTTTGAACAGCTCTTGATGCTGCCGGCACTGCTCAGCCGTCAGCATGAACACCCCATGCCCGCCCCGCTCGAACTCCAGCCAGGCGAAATCCACCTCGGGGTACAGCGACTCGACATGCACCTGGCTGTTGCCCACTTCGACAATCAGCAACCCTTTGTCGGTCAGGTGGTCAGCCGCCTCGGCCAGCATCCGCCGCACCAGGTCCAGGCCATCGTTACCGCAGGCCAGGCCCAGCTCAGGCTCGTGGTGATACTCGGCCGGCATGTCGCCAAAATCTTCGGCATCGACATACGGCGGGTTGGACAGGATCAGGTCAAAGCGCTGCCCTGGCAGGCCATCGAAACCATCGCCCTGCACGGTGTAGACGCGCATGTCCAGGCCGTGACGCTCGATGTTCTGGTTCGCCACTTCAAGGGCATCGAACGACAGGTCGCCCAGCACCACTTCGGCCTCGGGGAACACTTCGGCCGCGACGATGCCGATGCAACCAGACCCGGTGCACAGGTCCAGAATGCGCGCAGGCTCTGACGCCAGCCACGGCTCGAAACGTTTTTCGATCAGCTCGCCAATCGGCGAACGGGGCACCAGCACGCGCTCGTCGACAATGAACGACATGCCGCAGAACCACGCCTCGCCCAGCAAATAGGCGGTGGGCACGCGTTCTTCGATACGCCGCTTGAGCAGGTGCTGCAGGCGCACGCGTTCGTCGTCCTCGAGCATGCAGTCCAGGTAGCTGTCGGCCACCTCCCATGGCAAGTGCACGGCGCCCAGCACCAGCAGGCGGGCTTCGTCCCAGGCGTTGTCGGCACCGTGGCCGAAGAACAGCTCGCGCTCGTGGAAGCGGCTGACCGCCCAGCGAATGTAGTCGCGCAGCGTGCGCAGACGGGATGTGATCACGGGGGTACTCCTAATTCAGACCGTACAAAAGTCTAACAGCCCAACCCGCACAATTGTTCCTTGGCGTTCCCCAAAGGGTAGCCACAGGCCAGTAACCACGCTGTTTGCGATGTCAACCATTCCCATTGACGCCAAGGCAAGGGACAATAGGTATACAAAAGCCCTTCCAAGGAGCCCTTGATGTCCGTTCCAACCACGATGTTCCGCCTCACTGGCCGCGACTACCCGCCGGCCAAGCTGAGCCACGCCAGCCTGATCATCATCGATGCGCAAAAGGAGTACCTCAGTGGTCCCCTGGCACTGTCGGGCATGGACGAGGCCGTGGCCAACATCGCCCGGTTGCTCGATGCCGCGCGCAAGAGCGGCCGTCCGATCATCCACGTCCGTCACCTGGGCACTGTCGGTGGCCGTTTCGACCCACAAGGCAGCGGTGGCCAGTTCATCCCTGGGCTGGAGCCACTCGAAGGCGAAACTGTCATCGAAAAGCGCATGCCTAACGCGTTCAAGAACACCAAGCTGCACGACACCCTGCAGGCGCTGGGCCACCTGGACCTGATCGTCTGCGGTTTCATGAGCCACTCCAGCGTCAGCACCACCGTGCGCCGCGCCAAGGACTATGGTTATCGGTGCACCCTGGTGGAAGACGCCTCGGCGACCCGCGACCTGGCGTTCAAGGACGGGGTCATCCCGGCCGCACAGATTCACCAGTGTGAAATGGCCGTGATGGCCGACAACTTCGCCTGTGTCGCCCCTACCGCCAGCCTGATCTGATCTAGGGCGGGTAACGACCGCCCGGCAGCCGGGCGGAACCCAAAGGGCGAGCGCAGGTCGAATTCCGGATATCCACAGAGGAAATCGGAATGAAGCTCAAAGGCAGTTTCGACGCCAAACGCCTGCGCACGCGCGAACCGCGCAATTGGGGCGCACGCCTGGCTGCCGGCCTGTCCGCCTTGCTGGCAACGCTGGGTGTGCTGCTGGCCATGGCCGGCATCGCCGGCCTGCTGGGCAATTACCCGGCCCTGCAAGAACTCAATGCCAACAAACCGCTGGCCAGCATCCTCACCGGGGCTGGCTTGCTGTTGCTGTGGCTGGGCGTGCGCTTCTGGCGGCGCAGCCGTATTCGCCTGCGTCGCGGGCGGGAATTGAACCTGTCGCCGCACTTGATGAAAAAACACGACTGAGTCTTTTGTATCGCCTGTGCGGGCCTCTTCGCGGGGCAAGCCCGCTCCCACAGGATAACTTCAGCGCCTAGGCCAGAGAGTAATCCTGGACTGCCCCCAGAAAGTTGGACAGTTTCAGCTAGCAGCCTGAGCCCTGTAATCAACAGGGCTCAGGCCGTTAAGCCTTAGCTTGATGCGGTCATGGTTGTAGTAATGAATGTACTCATCCAGACCCGCCTTCAGTTCTTCGACGCTTTCAAATCGCTTCAGGTGGAAAAACTCTGACTTGAGCGTACCAAAGAAGCTTTCCATGGCCGCGTTGTCCAGGCAATTTCCTTTACGCGACATGCTCTGTTTTACGCCGCGCTGATAGAGCTTGTGACGATACTGAGGCTGTTGATAGTGCCAGCCCTGATCCGAGTGCATCACCAGCTTTGGCGTCTCGCCCAGCCTCTCAAGCGCCTTGTCCAGCATGTTTCCAACCAGGCTGCAACAGGGCCGGCTGGCCATTTCGTATGCCACGATCTCGGCGTTGTACAAGTCCATGACGGGTGAGAGGTAGAGCTTTTGCTCGGCGACCTTGAACTCGGTTACATCGGTTACCCACTTCTGATTGGGCCGTTGAGCCACGAAGTTACGCTCTAAAAGATTCATTGCCACTTTGCCCACTACGCCCCGGTAGGAACGGAATTTCTTGGGCCGCACGACCGATCTCAGGTCTAGCTCAGCCATCAACCGCTCAACGACCTTCTTGTTAACCAGGGTCCCGTTGTTTCTGATCACGAGCGCCACGCGTCGATAGCCATACAGCTTTTTGTGCTCGTGATAGACACGCTGTATCTGCTCTTTGAGCTCAGCATGCTTGTCCGGCTTCTGTTGGCTTTTGAGCTGGTAGTAGAAGGTGCTGCGCGCCAGCCTGACCATCCGCAGGAGGTCAGGTAAAGGAAATCTGCGCTTGAGCTTGCAGACGATCAGGACTTTTTCGTCTGTATTCGCTCCTTCTCCTCGCGCATAGCTTTGAGCTCCTTTAGGACAGCGTTCTCCATGCGCAGGTATTCGAGCTCAGCCAGCAGCTGCTCGCGGGGCTTTTGCGCGTCATCGATATCAGTGGGCTCGACTGGCTTAATTTTCTTTGGCACGTGAGTAGGCTTTCTTGGTTTGGCGGCAGTAGGCGCTGCGGGGCTACCACTGTAGTACCGTCGTTGCCAAATGCCTATCTGCGAAGACTGTCCGAGATCAAAATGGGCGGCTGTTTGGCGCAAAGAGAGCCGATGTTCATGCATGTACTTCAACACCCGATGCTTGAACTCTTCGCTATAACGCCGGCCGTGAGGGCGTCGGCCGATGCTGGAGTCGGCTTGGTGGCTGGCCACCCAGCGCCTCAGCAGGCTGAAATCGATGCCAAAGTGACGAGCCACTTTTCGGAAGCCGTGGCTGCCATCAAGGTAGGCTGCAATCGCCTTGAGCTTGAACTGCTCGGTGTACTTGCCCATAGATCCCCCAAGGGTTGGATTGGTGTCCAACTTCTTGGGGGCAGTCCATCCTGTGGGAGCGGGCTTGCCCCGCGAAGAGTCCCGCACAGGCTGCACACAGCCCCACAGTCGCGTAAACTACGCCGCCCACGTGGAGGCATCATGCAAGACGACGACTTTTCCCTGTTCCATGCCGAAGTGCGCGGCGTCAAGCCGATCAAGCACGACCGTGCCGAGGTCGGCAAACCCAAGGCCGACCGCAAGCAGCTGGCCGGCCTGCGGCAGGCGGCTACCGTGCGCAGCGACAAGGCGCTGGTGATCGACGGCATGTCCGACCAGTTCGTCATCGACGTTGGCGCCGAAGACGAACTGATGTGGCGCCGTGACGGCGTGCAGGAAACCCAACTGCGCAAACTCAAGCTCGGCCAGATTGCCTTCGAGGGCAGCCTCGACCTGCACGGCATGACCGTCGAGAAAGCCCGTGAAACACTCTGGGACTTCATCGCCGAGGCCACCAAGCTGGAAGTACGCTGCGTCCGCGTCACCCACGGCAAGGCGGCGCGCCTCGACGGCAAGCGCCCGATGATCAAGAGTCACGTCAACACCTGGCTGCGCCAGCACCCGCAAGTGCTCGGTTTTGCCTCGTGCAACCCGCGCCATGGCGGCACCGGCGCGGTGTATGTGATGCTTAAACGAACCATGCTCGAAGGACGCGACGAGTAACGCCGCGCTTGCAGCGCCGCCCTTGCCGCCGTACCCTTCGTTTTTGCGATTTTTCCCACAGGTAGATACATGTCCCTGGAACAGAACTACACCGAGATTCTCAGCCAGATCGGCGAGGACGTCTCCCGTGAGGGCCTGCTCGACACGCCCAAGCGGGCTGCAAAGGCCATGAAGTACCTTTGCCGCGGTTATGAGCAGACGCTGGAAGAAGTCACCAACGGCGCGCTGTTCACCTCCGACAACAGCGAGATGGTACTGGTCCGGGACATCGAGCTGTACTCGATGTGCGAGCACCACATGCTGCCCTTCATCGGCAAGGCGCACGTAGCCTACCTGCCCAAGGGCAAGGTGCTGGGCCTGTCGAAGGTGGCACGCATCGTCGACATGTACGCACGCCGCCTGCAGATTCAGGAAAACCTCAGCCGCCAGATCGCTGAAGCGGTCGAGCAGGTAACGGGCGCTGCCGGCGTGGCCGTGGTCATCGAAGCCAAGCACATGTGCATGATGATGCGCGGTGTCGAGAAGCAGAATTCGAGCATGATCACCTCGGTGATGCTGGGCGAATTCCGCGCCAACGCCGCCACCCGCAGTGAGTTCCTCAGCCTGATCAAGTGATTGGCTGGTTACCCTGAGCCGACCCTGCTGGGTCGGCTTTTTCTTTTCAGGAGTTGCCCATGATCGTCAAAGCCCTGCGGGTTGGCCTCGGCCAGCTCATCGTGTTCGGCGACTGGATCAGCCGCCCGGCCAAGCGTAAGCGCGATGCCGCCGCCCAGGCGCGTGTCGAGCAAGCGGCCAGTGGCCTTGCGCTGTACCAGTTCCATGCCTGCCCGTTCTGCGTCAAAACCCGCCGCACCCTGCACCGCTTGAACGTGCCAGTGGCGCTGCGTGACGCCAAGAACGACCCGCAGCATCGCCAGGCGCTGCTGGAAGGCGGTGGCCGCGTGAAAGTGCCGTGCCTGCGCATCGAGGAAGAAGGCAAGGTGAGCTGGATGTATGAGTCCAAGGCCATCATTGCCTACCTGGACAAGCGCTTCGCGTCCGTTTGACAGAACGCGTGGGGGCTACCGGCCTCTTCGCGGGACAAGTCGGACCGCGAAGAGGCCGGTACAGGCTCAGCCCACCATCGGCACATGCCGCGGATGGCTGGCCACGCGCTCCAGCCAGGCCCTGACCGCCGGGTAATCCGTCAGGTCGAACCCACCCTGCTGCGCCACATGGGTGTAGGCATACAACGCCACGTCGGCAATCGAATACTGCTGCCCCACCAGGTACGGCGTCATCTGCAACTGCCGCTCCATTACCTTCAGCGCCTTGTACCCGCCCTTGTGCAGCTTGCGGTACTCCTCCAGCCGATCATCCGGCAGCCCCAGGTAAAACTGGATGAACCGCGCCACGGCAATGTACGGCTCATGGCTGTACTGCTCGAAAAACTGCCACTGCAAGACCTGCGTGCGCAACCGCGGCTCAGTAGGCAAGAACTCGCTGCCGTCGGCGAGGAAGTTGAGGATGGCATTGGATTCCCACAGGTACGTGCCGTCTTCCAGCTCCAGCACCGGCACCTTGCCATTGGGGTTCATCGCCAGAAATTCAGGCGTCTCGGTTTCGCCTTTTAGAATATCCACCGGGTGCCACTCATACGGCCGGCCCAGCAGGCTCAGCATCAGCTTGACCTTGTAACAGTTGCCCGACTGGTAATCGCCATAGACCTTGTACATCACCCCTCCCCTCCCATGCAGTTGCGCATTCGTGCCCAATAGTTGGCGACTGTACGGCTAAAAGCAATGGCCGCTGTATGGCAAGGATCAACCTTGCTCGCGTTAGTCTGAAAAAACTGCTTACACCTTTACAAGGATTTTGTTCATGACCGATGCCACTTCCGCACGCCTGCGGCCCCTGGCAGACAGCTCCCCGTCGGCGGTGGTCGCCGGCTTCATTGCCATGCTCACCGGCTATACCAGCTCACTGGTGCTGATGTTTCAGGCCGGCCAGGCGGCCGGGCTGACCACTGCGCAGATTTCGTCCTGGATCTGGGCGCTGTCGATCGGCATGGCGGTGTGCAGCATTGGCCTGTCGCTGCGCTACCGCACGCCGATCACCGTGGCCTGGTCGACCCCAGGCGCTGCGCTGCTGATTACCAGCCTGGGCGGCGTCAGCTATGGCGAGGCCATTGGGGCGTACATCACCTGCGCCGTGCTGGTGCTGATCTGCGGCCTGACCGGCAGCTTCGAGCGCCTGGTCAAACGTATTCCGGCCTCACTGGCCTCGGCGCTGCTGGCGGGTATCTTGTTCAAGATCGGCAGCGAGATCTTTGTCGCCGCGCAGCACCGCACCGTGCTGGTGCTGGGCATGTTCTTCAGCTACCTGCTGGTCAAGCGCCTGTCGCCGCGTTACTGCGTGCTGGCCGCGTTGCTGGTCGGTACGGCGCTGTCTGGCGCCCTTGGCCTGCTGGACTTCAGCGGCTTCCGCCTGGAAGTGGCCACGCCGGTGTGGACCACGCCGAGCTTCTCGCTGGGGGCGACCATCAGCATTGGGATTCCGCTGTTCGTGGTGGCGATGACCTCGCAGAACATGCCCGGCGTGGCCGTACTGCGGGCCGATGGTTACCAGGTGCCGGCTTCACCGTTGATTTCGGCGACCGGGTTTGCCTCGTTGCTGCTGGCACCGTTTGGCTCGCACGGGGTGAACCTGGCGGCGATCAGCGCAGCGATCTGCACCGGGCCACATGCCCATGAAGACCCGAGCAAGCGCTACACCGCGGCGGTGTGGTGCGGGATTTTCTATGGCATTGCCGGGGTGTTCGGGGCAACGTTGGCGGCGCTGTTTGCGGCGTTGCCGAAAGAGCTGGTGCTGTCGATTGCGGCCTTGGCGTTGTTCGGCTCGATCATGAACGGGCTGACCGTGGCCATGAGCGAGGCGCGCGAGCGTGAGGCGGCGTTGATTACCTTTATGGTGACGGCGTCGGGGTTGACGCTGTTCTCGATCGGGTCGGCGTTCTGGGGGATTGTGGCGGGGGTTTTGACCCTGATGATCCTCAATCCGCGCAAGATCTAAGGTGTTGTAGCCTGCACCGGCCTCTTCGCGGGGCAAGCCCGCTCCCACAGGGATATCACCAAGCCTAAGAGCTGTGGAGTACCTGTGGGAGCGGGCTTGCCCCGCGAAGAGGCCGGTGCAGGCTACACAAAGCTCAAAGCCTGAAATGCCCCACCATCCCCTTCAAGTCCGTGCCCAACTGCGCCAGCTCGACACTCGACCTGGCATTGTCCTGCATCGCCAACGCCGCCTGATCGGCGCTGCCGCGGATCTGCGTAACGCTGCGGCTGATCTCTTCGGCCACCGAGCTCTGCTGCTCGGCCGCGGCGGCAATCTGCTGGTTCATCTGCTGGATCATTGAAACCGCCGAGGCAATGCTGCCCAGCGCACTTTCAGTCTGCAACACATCCGCCACCGCCAAACGCACCAGCTCGGTACTGCCGCGGATCTGCGCCACCGACTGCTGGGCGTTGCCGCGCAAGCTCCCCACCAGGGTCTCGATCTGCTCGGTCGATTGCCGGGTACGCCGAGCCAAGGCCCGCACCTCATCGGCCACCACCGCAAAACCACGCCCCTGCTCGCCCGCACGCGCCGCTTCGATCGCGGCATTGAGCGCCAGCAGGTTGGTCTGCTCGGCGACGCTTTTGATCACTTCCAGTACATCGCCGATGGTGTGGATCTCGGCACTGAGGCTGTCGATGCCGGCACTGGCCGTCTCGGCAGCCGACGCCAACTGCTCGATACGCTGCATGCTCTGACGCACCACCACTTGCCCAGACTCGACCTTGTCATCGGCAGACTGGGCCGCCTGCGCCGCTTCCTCGGCATTGCGCGCCACATCGTGCACGGTGGCCGTCATCTGCTGCATGGCGGTGGCCACCTGTTCGGTCTCCTCCTTCTGGCTGCCCACCTCGCGGTTGGTCTGCTCGGTCACCGCCGACAGCGCCTGCGCACTGCCGGCCAGTTGCTCGATACCCTGCTGCAGCCCGCTGACAATGCCCGACAGCCCGGCCGCCATCTGCTGCATGGCCTGCATCAACTGCCCCACCTCGTCGCGGCGCGGCGCTTCTGCTTCCAGGCTCAACTCGCCCGCGGCAATGCGCTGGGCACGGGCGATGACGCGCTTGAGCGGGCCGACCACCGCACGGGTGATCAGCCAGGCCGCCAGCACACCTACCAACAGCGCCAGCCCCGTGGCCAGGGCAATGGCCAGGGCATTGCGCGACAACTCACCTTGCAGGGCCTGCTCCTGCGCCAGGTAGGCCTGGTCGACCCGGCCGGTGACCTGCTCGGCCCGCGCCTGCAGCTGCGCCTTCAGGCCCTGCTCCTTGGCCAGCAGGTCGGTGTATTCGTTGAGTTTGTCGGAGAAACTGCCGATGTGCCCAGCCACTTCGCCCAGCACACTCTGGTACCCGGCATCACTGACGGCGGCCTTGAGCTGTTCGACCAGGCTTGCGGCTTCGAGGGTCTGGGCGATGCGCGTCTGGCCCGTGCCTTCTTCACCCTTGCGGCTCTTGTCCAGGCGCACGCGGGCTTCGTCCATTGCTTGCAGCATCAGCCGCGACACCTGCGCCACCTGCGCGGCCTGCTCCAGAAACTCGCCGCCCTGCTGGCCCTGGGATTGTTTGAGGGTGTAGGTGCCGTCGTCGGCCAGCCCGGCCTGCAGCACATCCAGGTTGTTGGCCACGCTGGACACCGACCAACTGGCCATGTCCAGCGCCAGTTCCTTGGCCTGCACCGCTTCGACAAAGGCCTCGAACGCCTGGCCATAGGCGCTTAGCTCAGCCTCGGCCGCCGCCAGCGCCGGCAAGCCACGGGCACGTTCGGCCATGCCCTGCAGGCCCATGCGCAAGGCCTCGGCCTGCTTGATGTCAGAACTCATGGCAAAGGTTTGTTCGTGCTGGCGCAACCTGAGCAGGTCGGTATTGACCTGGGCCAGCTGGCGCAAGCCGTCGAAGCGTTGGCCCACGCTGTGCAACGCGGCGATGCCGATGGCCGCCACCGCCAGCGTCAACAACAGCACCAGGGTAAAGCCCAGGCCGAGCTTGCGGGCCATGCCCAGGTTGGCCAGAACACCGTGCTTGGTCGCGCCCATCGCCGATTCCCCTTCACCTTGTCAGGTTTTGCCGAAGGCCAAGCGTGGCAACGATACCCGTGCACTCACAAGGGCCTGACGCCAGAATAGTGTCAAATAGCTATGAGCGTGTCGCTTTCAGGGTGCTGGAGGTCGCCCTGCGTGTTTGAAGAAGGCCTGGGCGCGGGAATCCTGCCCGTAAGCGACATTGATGCGCAGCCAATCGCTGGTCGCACCCTGGTAATCGAAGGCGCTGCCAGGGGTGAGCAGCACCGCATGCTCCAGGGCCAGCCGCTCCAGGCTGGCAACGTCACGCCCGGGTACCCGCGCCCACACGAACATACCGCCGTAAGGCTCACAGAACACCTCCCACCCCGCCTGCTCCAACTGCCCGAGCAATTTGGCCATGTGCTGGCCCAGGCGCACCCGCAGGCGTTGCACGCTTTTGCGGTAGCTGCCGTTGGCAAGCATCTGCCCCACCACCTGCTCGGCGAAGCGCGACGTGCCGATGCCACTGACCATCTTCAGCTCGGCCAGCCGCGCCAGCAGGGCCGGGTCGGCGACCAGGTAGCCGACCCGCAGCGAGCTGCTGAGGGTTTTGGAGAAGCTGGCCATGTAGATGACCCGCTGTTCGCTGTCCAGCGTGGCCAGGCGCGTGGCCGGGCCTTCCTGGAAGTCGGCGTAGATATCGTCTTCGATGATGCGCAGGTCGTGCTCGCGGGCCAGCTCCAGCAGGCGGTAGGCAACCTTGGGGGTCAGGCTGGTGCCGGTCGGGTTGTGGTACAGGCTGTTGATGAACAGGCAACGCGGGCGGTGTTCGGCCAGCAAGCGCTCCAGCGCCGCCAGGTCTGGGCCTTCGGCCAGGCGGGGCACGGGCAACATGCGCACCTGGTGCTGGCGCAGCAGGTTGTACAGGTTGTAGTAACCGGGGTTTTCCACCAGCACCGTATCGCCAGGGCGCAGCAAGGTGCGCACCAGCAGGTCGAGGCCATGGCTGGCGCCTTGAGTGGTGAGGATGCGTTCGGGGCCGGCGGCGATGCCCTGGCGCGCCAGGCGCTTGTGCAGTTGCTGACGCAGGCTGGCCAGGCCCAGCGGTGGGCAGTAGTCGAACAGGTCTTGCGGGTTGCCGCGGCTGACCTGGCGCACCGCCTGGGCCAGCTCGGTGGCCGCACGCCAGCTGTTGGGCAACCAGCCACAGCCGAGCTTGAGCAGCTCGTCATGGCCCTCGCGAAACTGCCGCCAGTGGCCATCGCCAGCCTCGCCCCAAGGCAAGCCATCGTCCGCCTCGCCCACCGGTTTACGCTCGGCGACGAAAAAGCCGGTGCCATGCCGCGCCTCCAGCCAGCCGCTGGCGACCAGGCGATCATAGGCCTCGATCACACAAGACGCGCTGACCGCCTGGCTGCGCGCCAACGCACGGATCGACGGCAGACGGGCGCCGGGGCGCAGGCGTTGGTGGCCGATCCAGGTTTGCAGGTGGTTGGTGAGCTGCTGCACCAAGGGCGTGGGGCTGGTGCGGTCTAGAGGGAAGTGCATGGCAAGTGTTCGCAGGTTTTGAGCGAACAGTTAAGCATAAATGGGGTGGCGGTGTGTCTGGTTGCGGGGGCTGCTTGGAATCATTGTTGCCTCACCGGCGCGGCCCTCACATCGCACGCGATTCGGGTAGGAGCACGCTGTACCTGTGGGAGCGGGCTTGCCCCGCGAAGAGGCCGGTGAAAACACCGGAAGTCTTGGCTGCTTTCACTGGCCTCTTCGCAGCACAAGGCTGCTCCTACCCGGATTTTTCACAGCCCATTGAACTGCGCTGTACCTGTGGCACTGCCCTTTGAAAAAAACCAGGATCTTACCCATGCCCCGCGCCCCCGCCAGACTGGCCTTCGCCCTATGCCTGATCACCCTCGCCGTCAACCTCCAGGCCCCGCTCTACATCACCTACGCCGACCTCTCCGGCCAGGGGGCCGCCGCCACCGCCGTGGCCTTCTCCGGCTACGTGCTGGGCGTACTCCCGGTACTACTGGCCCTCGGCGGGCTGGCCGACCGGGTTGGCCGCCGCCCTATGATCATCGCCGCGCTGATCCTGTCGATGATCGCCACCGTGCTCATGCTACTCGCCCCCAGCCTGCAAACCCTTGGCCTGGCGCGGCTGTTCCTGGGCCTGGGCACCGGCCTTGCCTCGGCCACGGCAACCGCCTACATGGGCGAGCTGATGGGCAGTGACGGCAGCCCCCGTGCCGCCAACTGGGTCACCGCCAGCACCTCGCTGGGCTTTGGCCTGGGCGCCGCGCTTACCAGCCTGTTCTTGCTGCGCGGCCCGAGCCTGACCCCAGGCAGCTTCCACCTGCAGCTGCTCCTCGCCGCCGTTGCCCTGGTGCTGGTCTGGCGCCTGCCCGACCCGCGCCCGACACAGCGCAGCGCCATGCTGCGGCTGCCGTGCTACCCCCGCGGCAGCGTTGCCTATGGCCTGGCCATCTTGCTGGCCTGGGCCTGCGTTGGCTTGGTCATCGCCCTGCTGCCGGGGATTTTGCGCCAGCATGGCTTGAGTGCCTGGTCGGGGTTTTCGACCTTCTGCGTGATCAGCTGCGGCTTGTTGTTTCAGCCGATGGCACGTCGCCTGTCGAGCCTCAAGGCCACGCTGCTGGGGCTGCTGATTCTGCCGTGCAGTTACGCGGTGCTGGCTTGGGGGGCCGATGCTGGGCGACTGGTGGCCGTGTTGCTGGGCGCGGTGGCGGCCAGCAGTGCGTGTTACGGGTTTATCTACCTGGGCGGGTTGGCGGCGGTGAACCAACTGGCCGGCACAGAAAAAACCCGGGCCAGTGCCGGGTTCTTCCTACTGGCGTACCTGGGCTTCAGCTTGCCGGTGATCTTTACCGGGTTGCTGAGCGACCGCTTGGGGTCACGGATGGCCTTGCTGGTGTTTGGTGGGGTGCTGCTGCTGGGGTGCGTGCTGGTTGGGTTGGCGTTGTGCTTGTCTGCGCGGACTGCTGCAGCGCAAAGCCCGCAGCTACAAGTACGCAACTGACCCTTGTAGGAGCGGCCTTGCGTCGCGAAAGGGCCGCGGAGCGGCCCCAGCATCCTGTGCCAAAACGCTGAAATCGTGGGGCCGCTCCTACAAAAAGGTCACATGCCCCGGACTTGTCAGATCGCCGTAGCCCCGCCATCCACTGTCAGGCTGTGCCCCGTGGTGAAGGCTGCCCCATCGCTGCACAGGTACAGCACCGCGCTGGCAATCTCCTCCACCTTGCCGATGCGCCCCACCGGGTGCATCGCCGCCGCGAATTCCGCCTTGCGCGGGTCCGCTTCATAGGCACGGCGGAACATGTCAGTATCGATCACCGCCGGGCACACCGCGTTAACCCGGATGCCCTTCTTCGCATACTCGATGGCCGCTGACTTGGTCAGGCCGATGACCGCGTGCTTGGAGGCACTGTAGATGCTCATCTTCGGCGCCGCCCCCAGCCCCGCCACCGACGCAGTATTGACGATCGCCCCACCGCCCTGGGCCAGCAGCAATGGCAACTGATACTTCATGCACAGCCACACCCCTTTGACGTTGACGCCCATGATGGCGTCGAACTGCGCCTCGCTGCCCTCGGCCAAGCGGCCCTGCTCGATCTCGATACCGGCATTGTTGTAGGCATAGTCCAAGCGGCCATAGGCGGCGATGAGCTGCTCATGCAGCTGGCGCACATCCGCTTCCCGGGTGACATCGCAGGCGATGAACATCGCATCACCGCCCGCCTCGTGAATCAACGCCACCGTGGCCTCACCGCCGACTGGGTCGAGGTCGGCCACCACCACCTTCAAGCCTTCACGGGCGAAGGCCAGCGCCGTTGCCCGGCCGATACCTGCGGCGCCACCGGTGACCAGGGCTACCTGGCCGGAAAAGGTCATGCTCATCGTTTGCTCCTGGTTGTTTTTTGGGGGATTGCATCAGGGCCGCTAGGTGCGGGGCTGGAGGGGGGCGGCGCCTGTGAGATCGAGCGCCGCCCGCGCGGCGCATCGCGAGCAACGCTCGCTCCTACGTTTGTTTCGGGCCAGTTATTCCTGGGGCAAACGCGCGCGACCGCCTTGTTTGTTCGACGCGATATCGCGCCATGCACCAAAGGCGGTCGCGCGCGCCTGTCACAGGCGTTACTGGCCAAAAACAAACGTAGGAGCGAGCGTTGCTCGCGATGCGCCGCGCGGGCGGCGCTCGATCTCCCGGCCACCAAACATCTTCCGCCGAACACCTGCCGGCCATTACCCAATGCCGCGCCAAACACCCACCAACCATCACCCACCCGCTGCCCCAGAGCATAGTCACCCCCTTCCCCCCCGTGCAGCATCATCACACCCACGGTTGAGCTACCATGCCTACCAGTGATTTTGCGCTACAACCTGCATCAGCAAGGTAAATTGCCCTTACACCGATCAACTGCCCACAAGGACCCGCCATGACCCAGACCAACCGCCGCTTCCTGCTCGCCAAACGCCCGGTCGGCGCCGTGCGCCGTGACGACTTCAGCTTCGAGGCAGTACCTGCCGAACAGCCCGGCGAAGGCCAGATTCTGGTGCGCAACCTGTACCTGTCCCTCGACCCCGCCATGCGCGGCTGGATGAACGAAGGCAAGTCCTATATCCCCCCGGTGGCCCTCGGCCAAGTGATGCGCGCCCTCGGCGTCGGCGAAGTGGTGGCCTCCAACCACCCCGACTACAAACCCGGCGACCACGTCAGCGGCCCGCTCGGCGTGCAGGACTACTTCACCGGCGAGCCCCAAGGCCTGCACAAAATCGACCCCAGCCTCGCCCCCCTGCCCCGCTACCTCTCGGCCCTGGGCATGACCGGCATGACCGCCTACTTCGCCCTGCTCGAAGTCGGCCAACCCAAAACCGGTGACACCGTGGTCATCTCCGGCGCCGCCGGCGCAGTCGGCAGCATCGTCGGGCAGATCGCCAAGCTCAAAGGCTGCCATGTGGTCGGCATCGCCGGCGGCGCCGAAAAATGCCAATACCTCAAGGACGAACTCGGCTTCGACGGCGTCATCGACTACAAGGCCGAAGACGTACTGGCCGGCCTCAAGCGCGAATGCCCGAAAGGGGTAGACGTGTACTTTGACAACGTTGGCGGCGAGATCCTCGATGCCGTGCTCACCCGCATCAACCTCAAGGCCCGCATCGTCATCTGCGGCGCCATCAGCCAGTACAACAACAAAGAAGCCGTCAAAGGCCCGGCCAACTACCTGTCGCTGCTGGTGAACCGCGCGCGCATGGAAGGCTTTGTGGTGTTTGACCATGCCAAGGATTACGGCAAAGCCGCGCAGGAAATCGCCGGCTGGCTGGCCGCTGGCAAAGTGAAGAGTAAGGAAGATGTGGTGGAAGGGTTGGAGACCTTCCCAGAGACGCTGCTCAAGCTGTTCAGCGGCGAGAATTTTGGCAAGTTGGTGTTGAAGGTCTGACAGCGTAGGCCCTGGATTTCAGTGCCTGTCTCGATTGTTGTATCGGGGCGTAAATCGAGCGCCGCCCGCGCGGCGCATCGCTACGTTTGTTTTTGGCGAATAACGCCTGTAGCAGGCGCGCGCGACCGCCTTGGCGCATGGCGCGATATCGCGTCGAATAAACAAGGCGTTCGCGCCCGTTTTCCCCAGGAATAACTGGCCCGAAACAAACGTAGGAGCGAGCGTTGCTCGCGATGCGCCGCGCGGGCGGCGCTCGATCTCACAGGCACCAAAACTGCTGTGGCGAACCCCTACCGACGCAAACGCAAACGCAACCCTGCCCCTTACCCCTTACCCGCGAATTTCAGCTACAACCGCAGCCAAAGCCTGTGCCGGGTCCGCCGCCTGGCTGATCGGCCGCCCGATCACCAAGTAATCCGAGCCAGCATCCAGCGCCTGACGCGGGGTCAAAATGCGGCGTTGGTCATCCTGAGCGCTACCTGCCGGGCGAATACCCGGGGTCACCAGTTGCAGCGAAGGGTGCGCAGCCTTCAGTGCCGTTGCCTCCAGCGCCGAGCACACTAGCCCGTCCATGCCCGCCTTCTCGGCCAAGGCCGCCAGGCGCAGCACTTGTTCTTGCGGGTCAACATCCAGGCCGATACCCGCCAGGTCTTCACGCTCCATGCTGGTCAGCACGGTCACGCCAATCAGCAACGGCTGCGGGCCGCTGCGCTTGGCCAGCACTTCACGGCAGGCCGACATCATGCGCAGGCCACCGGAGCAATGCACATTGACCATCCACACGCCCATCTCGGCGGCAGCCTTGACGGCCATGGCCGTGGTGTTGGGGATGTCATGGAACTTGAGGTCGAGGAATACTTCGAAGCCCTTGGCACACAAGGTTTCGACGATGCCCGAGGCACTGCTGGTGAACAGCTCCTTGCCAACCTTTACCCGGCACAGCGCAGGGTCAAGCTGGTCAGCCAGCTTCAGAGCGGCCTCACGGGTAGGGAAGTCGAGGGCGACGATCAGGGGCGTCTGGCAGGCGGACATGGTCAGGGTCTCTTGGCAAGTCGAAAACGGCGCGCATTGTAAACGAAGTGACGCAGGCTTTGGGGGCCGCGGGTCACGGAATTGGCCCTGCAAGGCCTGACTTCTATAATTGAACCAAAGGAACCGGCAATTGCTCAAATTTCATACAAGCGCCGCCCCATGATGATCAAAGGAGAACGACAATGCCCTGGTATGCCTGGCTGATACTCATCATAGCCCTCGGCTCGATTGTCGGCGGCTTGATGATGCTGCGAGATACGGCGAAAAAACTGCCGTTGACGGATGAGCAACTGCGCAAGGTGCATGAGCGCAATGCTGAGGCTGATGCGAAGGATGCGCAGGACCGCTAAACCCCCTGCCCCATTCCCTGTAGAAGACAGCAACGTCCATTCGACGTCGCTGTCATGCCAACTGCAAAGGCCTTAGTCCGCCCCCTCTCAACCTGTGGCAGCTGGACTTGTGGGAGCGGGCTTGCCCGCGAAGAATCCAACACACTCTTCGCTCGAGTTCCAGCTGGCTTTACCTATACCTCTCCATGGTCAAGTGATGCATACGTCCATAAATGGGCTGAGCCAAGCATCGCCTGCCCAGCCCGACTGCTGATTACTCCACCATTACCTTGTCCCGATTACGCTCCAGCAACGCATTGCCGATTCCCTTGATCTCCAGCAGCTCATCCACCGACGCGAATGGGCCGTTGGCTTCCCGGTAGGCGACGATCGCTTCAGCCTTGGCCTTGCCGATGCCGTTCAGTTCTTTTTGCAGGGTTGGGGCATCGGCCTTGTTCAGGTCTAGGCGGGTGGTCTGAGCTTCCATGTGGGTGACGATTGGCACTGGTTCCTGCACGGCGGTAGTGCTGGCGGGGGCGGCGCTGACCGAGAAGGACAGGCTGGCGAACAGGGGCAGAAGCAGGTAGGACAGAACGGTATTGCGCATTAGGGATCACTCCTTGGGTTGGTCTTATCTAGCAGCAGCTTTCCTTTGGCTGCGCAATCAACCCTAGCGGTATTCCATTGTTCTAACTAGACAGGCGGCTCGATGAATCGTTACTAAATGGGACAGCAAATAGCGGAGCTTCGTATACCCATATAAAGCGCCATGGCCCCACACTTCACATGATGACTAGCCTTAATCCAAATATTTTATAACCTGCACGAAAATTACCTTAAGGTAATACTTACATTCGGACTTCTGACTGTGAACATTCCTACAAAAACGCAAGCAAAGTAGTTCGCCCCTTAAAGCGAGACTCGACACCTAACTAGGGTAGATATAGGGCGCGCACTTGCGGGGCCGCATTCGTAAATCGCTCGTGCCCATTGCTTCTCAGCAATGGGCACGAGCGATTCGTTTATGACTTCTCGGCAAAAACAATCAGCCGCGGTGGCGACCACGGAAGTAATTGATCAGACCTTGCGTTGAGCCATCTTCAGCAGCCTCATCGTTACTCCCGACTAAACGCCCGTATACGCCGTTGCCCAGCTCCTTACCCAGCTCGACCCCCCACTGATCGAAGGCATTCACACCCCAGATCACGCTCTGCACGAAGACTTTATGCTCGTACATTGCAACCAGTGCACCAAGACGGCGCGGGTTAATGCGTTCGACAACCAAGGTGTTACTTGGGCGGTTACCCGGAATCACTTTATGCGGGGCCAGCTTCTCGATATCTGCTTCATTCAGGCCTTTTTCCCGCAGCTCGCTTTCTGCCTCATCGCGGGTCTTGCCCAGCATCAACGCCTGACTCTGCGAAAGGCAGTTGGCGTACAGCCATTGATGATGGTCAACCACTGGGTTGAAACTCACTACCGGTACGATGAAGTCAGCAGGGATAAGGTGGGTGCCCTGGTGCAAGAGCTGGTGATAAGCATGTTGCCCGTTGCAGCCAACGCCGCCCCAGATCACCGGGCCGGTTTCGGTCTTCACCGGCGTTCCATCCTGCAGGACGCTCTTGCCATTGGACTCCATGTCCAGCTGTTGCAAATGCTTGGTGATGTTTCGCAGGTAGTGGTCATACGGCAGGATCGCATGGCTGCGGGCGCCCCAGAAGTTGCCATACCACACGCCCAGCAGGGCCAGCAGCACCGGCATGTTCTGATCGAACGGCGCGGTCTGGAAGTGCTGGTCCATGGTGTAGGCACCAGACAACAGCTCCTTGAAGTTGGCGGTACCGATGGCCAAGGCGATCGGCAGGCCAATGGCCGACCACAGCGAATAGCGCCCACCGACCCAGTCCCACATCGGGAAGATGTTCTCTTCACGGATACCGAAGGCGACGGCGGCAGCCTTGTTGCTGGAGACGGCAATGAAGTGCCGGTACAACTCGGATTCCGCCCCGCCATGGGCCAAGTACCAGGTGCGCGCAGCCATGGCGTTCTTCAACGTCTCTAACGTGTTGAACGACTTCGACGAGACAATGAACAGGGTGGTTTCGGCGCGCAGGTTGGCCGACAGTTCGTGGAACTCACTGCCGTCAATGTTCGCCAAGTAATGGCAGCGTACGCCCCGTTGTGCGTAGGGCAGCAGCGCTTCGGAGACCAGTTCAGGGCCGAGGAACGAACCGCCGATACCGATGTTGACCACGTCGGTGATCGGCTTTTCGCTGTAACCGCGCCACAGACCGTTATGAATGCGTCCGACCAGTTCGGTGATCTGGTTAAGCACTTTGTGCACTTCCGGCATCACGTTGACGCCGTTGACGCTGAGCTTGTCGCCCACCGGGCGGCGCAGGGCGGTGTGCAGCACCGGACGGCCTTCGGAGGCGTTGATGATCTCGCCGCTGAACATCGACTTGATCGCATCCTGCAGGCCGACTTCGTTGGCCAGGTTCACCAGCAGGTCGCGGCTTTGCTCGGTGATCAGGTTTTTCGAGTAGTCGAGGAACAGGCCGCAGCTGCTCAGGGAGAACTGATCAAAACGCTTGGCATCGGCGGCGAAGGCTTCGCGCATGCTGAAGTTCTGCATGGCCTCACGGTGGTGCTGAAGCGCCTGCCAGGCAGGGAGGGCCGTCACATCACGGGGGTTACGGTAGTACGGCATTGCGAATGATTTCCTTGATGCATAATCTGTCCATGAACAACAGCCAGCTGCTGCCAATTTCGGCGGGCATTATAGGCACTGTGCTCGCTAGGGGAATGGCTGGCGGGATAAATTGTAAGCTTGGCACCCATCCCTAAAAATCCTTATGCGCCTATCGGTACCGATCCGGTAGGTCTCGCACCCCAATCAAGCCTGACTGATTTGATGCACGCAAACCAATCAGGCAAGCCCTAGACAACCTACTCGTAAGCAACTGAATTCTATAACCAAGATGGGTAAATTACAGTCAGACAGATAAGGGGGGGCTGGCATCATATTGACATCACCCCGCCAGCAATCCTCCCACCTGACACAAACCGGTTTTTTGCAACTCTGCTGACATACGGATCTTGCAGCAAACTCGTCCGATGTGTTGAGAGCTGACTGAAGCGACATCGTGGCAGATGGAGTGCACGGAGCCGGCGAATGATTGCAATTTCGCTCAATTTTCTTGACGCTTGCGTCTCATCGAATTAACCTCGCGCACCTTAGAACATGGAAGTATCCGGGATATCCCCAGCCTACCCGCCACGGGAATCGGGCCTTTCGTGAAGATGAATTCCGGCGTGCCTAGGCGCGCTGCTTTGCTTTGCGGTCGCCATCTTGAAGCCTCGTTCCTGTCTACAAATCCAGAAATCAGTTATTTTCGCACTCGTTTTACGTGAAGCGCGCGCACGCGTCGGCGACAGCCGTCTCGGGGCCGTGTGGATGCTGTTAGAACCCCTGGTTCACCTCCTTCTTTTTTCCTTGCTCTTTGCAATGCTACGAGGCCGCACCGTATCTGGTGTCGAATACCCGGTGTTCATTTTAGTCGGCATGGCGCCCTTCCTACTCTACCGAAATACTGCCCTACGGCTCATGGACAGCCTTCGAGAGAACCGATCACTGTTTGGCTACAAACAGATCAAACCACTGGATACCTATGTTGCACGGGTCATTGTCGAGACCTGCATTGCGGCCACAGTTTACGCTCTCCTGGTTTTTGGCTTTGCCTGGTTTGGATTCGACATGTCAATCCATAGTCCATTGGAGTGGGTCTTTACATTGCTTTTGGGTTTGCTGTTCGCCTTCGGCTTGGGGATGTTCCTAGCTTTGGTCACCCACGCCTTGCCCAGCCTTAAGATCGTCATTCGCATGGCGTTCTTCCCTCTGTACTTTATCTCCGGCGTACTGATCCCTGCATCGTACCTGCCACAGACTATGATGCCGGTGTTACTGCTGAACCCTTTCCTGCACATCCTTGAGCTAATCCGTGCAGAAGTGCTGCCACACTACACCCCGGTCGACGGCGTCTCCGTGACCTATGTGTTTACCTTCACCCTGGTATTGCTGTTCCTGTCCCTTGGTGCGTACCGCGCCCGCAGGATGCATCTGATTTCCACCAAGAACGGTTAAGTACAGGCCAAACGTGTTCGAACTCAGAAACGTCACTAAGTCTTACCTCACCCCTAAAGGGCGCCGGTATGTCTTTCGCAACCTATCGCTGGCGATACCGCCCGGAAAGAACATTGGTCTCATAGGCCGAAATGGGGCAGGCAAATCCACTCTCATGCGGTTGCTGGGTGGTGCCGATGTTCCGGACTCCGGCACGATTGCCACCGACCGAAGCATTTCATGGCCTGTTGGTTTGACGGGCGGCTTCCAAGGCAGCATGACGGGGCGCGACAACATCAAGTTCGTATGTCGAATTTACGGAGCCACCGGCGAAGCGATGCGCGAAAAAGTACGCTATGTCCAAGAATTCGCGGAAATAGGCGACTGGATTGACGAGCCGATCAAAACATACTCATCTGGCATGCGCTCGAGGGTTGCATTTGGGTTGAGCATGGCTTTCGACTTCGATTACTACTTGATTGACGAAGTCATGTCTGTAGGAGATGCGCAGTTCAAACGCAAATGCGCAGAAGTTTTTAAAGATAAACTCCAGAGATCGAATGTCGTATTAGTTTCTTACTCAATGCCTGAGATTGAAAAACTTTGTGATGTAGTCCTTCTTGTGCGCAACGGCGGCATCCAGGTATACGACGATGTTGCCAAAGGCATTGAAGCTTACAATAGTTGATTAAACTCTTTTCCAATTAAGCAGCACCGTTCCACTTGAAGGATGCATCCAACTATGAGCAGTACGGGTAAAAAGAAGGAATGGCGCCTTACGATCGCCATGGTGATTTTGCCAATGATATTGGCAGCCGTGTACTACGGGGTGTTTGCTGTTGATCGCTATGTAAGCTCCGCACAGGTTGTAGTACGTCAAGATGGCGGCACCCCAGGCGCTCAGGTACCAGGTCTGGCTACTCTGTTGACAGGTGCCAACCCTGCCTCTAGAGAGGAGACTCTTTATCTCCGTGAATTCATCACCTCTATGGACATGATGCTGCTGCTTGAAGAAAAAGCACATTGGATCGAGCAGTTTTCAGCCCAGCGCAGCGATGTGTTTTTCTGGCTGGACGAGAATGCTCCGCGTGAGAATTTGCTTAAGTATTACCAGCGCATGGTCTCTGCACATTATGATGAAACCACTGGCCTTCTGCGCGTTGAAGTTCAGGCATTTACGCCAGAACTGTCCGAGCAGATGCTGCGCATAATCCTTCAAGCTAGCGAACATTTCGTTAACGAAGTGAGCCACAACATAGCCCGCGAACAAATGAAATTCGCTCAAAGCGAATTGGAAAGCGCTCGAATCAATTATGCCAAGCGTAAAACTGAACTTATGGACTTTCAGAACATCAACAAAGTTCTGGACGGCGCGAATACTGCGCAGAGCCGGGCAACTATTATTGCCGACTTAGAGAGCCAGTATACAAAGGAGCAAGCTAGCCTGACGGAGATGTCGTTCAAGTTGCGTAGTGATGCTCCCCAAATACGTCAACAGAAGCAAAAAGTCGAAGCCATTACTCAACAATTAGCTAAAGAAAAGCGATTGCTCGTTTCTTCGCCAAAAGGCTCTCAACTTAACGTTGTTGCTTCACGCTTCCAACAACTGACCCTCGACGCCGGGATTGCTGAGGAAACTTACAAAGCATCTGTAGCAGCGCTTGATAATGCCCGCATCGAAGCGAGCAAAAAAATTCGTACCCTGGTCACTGTAGTCAGCCCCAACACCCCGCAGCTCGCCCTCTACCCAGAGCGCTGGTACAACCTGGCAACTATTTTGCTTGGCCTGTTGATGCTTTACGGCATCACCCGCTTCATTCTGGCGTCGATCGAGGATCATCGTGATTAAATCCCTGGCTTTATCTCGTAATTTTAATCTGAAGCTAGCAGCGGTGGCGCTTGCGACACTTGGCTTGGCTGGTTGCGGTGGAACCCTCTCAGGTGCTGGACCTTACAAAGGCGCAATCGAGAAAAAATCAGAGCAGTACATTCTCGTAGACATTAATGCGACCTCGATCGCACCTTACATGCAGGGGGCGCCACGTCCGGCTGTGAGCTCCGTGACTACACCAGTTTCACCAGAAGTCAGATTGATGTCCGGTGATACACTCAACGTACTCATTGCCGATACGGCTCCGGAAGGGTCTGCACTTTTTGCTCCGCTGGCCACCGGCGGCACTCAGCTTAAAACTCGTATCGACTCTCAAGGAATGCTGTCACTACCCTACGTCGGCAGACAGTTCGTGGCAGGCATGACTCTCAATCAAGTAGAGAACATGATCCGACGTCAGCTGAAAGGAATTACCACGGACGTTCAAACTCATGTTGAATTGGTCGGCGACCTCTCCGGCTCAGTGCTAGTAGCAGGAGCAGTGAAAACCCCCGGTCGTTTCAGTACTTTGCAAGGGCCGTTGACTCTGCTGGATGCAGTCAACCAAGCAGGCGGGCCTGTACTGGAATCTCATTTAGTTAATGTCACAGTGCGCAACGGTACTCAAGTACAGCAATTCAACTATGAGGACGTGCTTGCTGGCAATAACATGATTCTGCGCCCTAACTCTGAAGTAGTTCTAGACCGAGCACGCCAACGGTTTGTAGCTATGGGGGCTGTAGGTGAACCTGGCTTGAAAGATCTCCCTAGTAAGAACACAACCTTACTAGATGCCTTGGGATCTGTAGGCGGTCTGCGTGAACAAAACGCCAACCCTGAGGGTGTTTTTGTCTTCCGCATGCCTACCGGCGAGAATACAAAGCCGACTGTATTGCGTTTGAATATGAGAGATCCAGCAGCAATCTTTTACGCACGACAGATTGCTATCAAACCGGATGACACCATTTACGTGACTAATGCCGCAGTTTACGAATGGCAAAAAATCATCTCTCCTATTGTACAAACAATGATCATAGGCAGAACCACCGGACTATAAATAAGCGACCAATAACTCCGCCAACCCAAAAAGCTGATCGTTATTGCGTTACAACACTGAATAATTTCGGACATAACCGTGAGCTTACCTCACGGTTTTTCCTACCCACACCTCGAAGCAGCTAAAGACTGGAAATTATGATCAAGAAATGCCTTTTCCCAGCCGCCGGATACGGCACCCGCTTCCTGCCCGCTACCAAAGCCATGCCGAAGGAAATGCTGCCGGTGGTCAACAAACCACTGATTCAGTACGGCGTTGAGGAGGCACTGGATGCCGGCCTGAGCGAGATTTCCATCGTCACGGGCCGAGGAAAGCGTTCTCTGGAAGATCATTTCGACATTAGCTACGAGCTGGAGAACCAGATCAAGGGCACTGACAAGGAAAAATACCTAGTCGGCATCCGTCGCCTGCTGGATGAGTGCTCTTTCTCATATACCCGTCAGACCGAAATGAAGGGCTTGGGCCACGCGATTCTCACCGGCCGCCCTTTAATCGGCGAAGAACCGTTTGCCGTAGTCCTAGCGGATGACCTCTGCGTTAACCCGAACGGAGACGGCGTACTGACTCAGATGGTAAAACTATACAAACAGTTCCGCTGCTCAATCATCGCTATCCAGGAAGTCGACCCTCAAGAAACCAATAAGTACGGTGTGATTGCCGGCGACATGATCCGTGAAGATATCTTCCGAGTGACAAATATGGTCGAGAAGCCTGCGCCTGAAGACGCGCCCTCGAACTTAGCTATCATCGGTCGCTACATTCTGACGCCCGACATTTTCGACATCATCATGAACACTCCGCCTGGTAAAGGTGGTGAGATCCAGATCACTGACGCCCTGATGCAGCAAGCGCAAAGCGGTTGTGTCATAGCGTACAAATTCAAAGGCCAGCGTTTTGACTGCGGCGGCGCTGAAGGTTACATTGACGCAACAAACTTTTGCTTCCAAAATTATTATAAAGCTGGCAAAGCTTACTAAATGATCACAAGGGAAAGGCCAGAATGAATGGCCTTTCCTGCTTTCCGAGTGGAAAGTTAATCGAAAATTTCAACTATACCCAATACTTCACCACTTCCGGCCCCTAGAACCGCCAACGCGCGAACTTTATTTTCTCGCATGTAGCTTTCAGCCTCTGACAACTGCGCAGAATCGAGAATTGTATGAGGATTAGGTGTCATAAAATACTGAACACTTTCCCTGACCACATCGGGACTTTCAAGCAACGCCCTTCTCAAGTCCCCGTCCGTTACAATACCTACAAGCTCACCATTATTATCTGTAACCAATGTTAAACCTAGCCGACTTTGGGTCATCATCGACAGACAGTCATGAAAACTTGTATCAGGTGACACTATCGGCGCAGGAGAATGCATAACATCACATACGCGTGTCAGTAATTTTCGACCCAAGCTTCCACCTGGATGAAATCGCGCAAAATCCATGGGCTTAAACTGAAGCGCATCAATAAGAGCAACTGCTAACGCATCACCCATTGCCATGGTCGCGAGCGTAGATGTAGTAGGCGCCAGGTTATTTGGGCAAACCTCCCGCTCAACTGAAATATCAAGCCAAATATCAGCGTTCTTGGCAAGCGTCGACCGACCATTGCCTGTCATCGCAATGATGGTATTGCCAAACGAGCGAAGACTTGGCAGTAGCTTTATTAACTCCTCAGTCTCACCGCTATAGCTTATCAAGATCAAAACATCGATTGACTTGAGCATCCCCAAATCACCGTGAAACGCCTCTGCCGGATGGAGAAAAAAACTTGGTGTTCCGGTTGAGGCAAAAGTGGCTACCATCTTTTGCCCAATCAAACCTGACTTGCCCATACCGCAGACAACCGTGCGACCTTTACAGCCCAAGATTACTTGAACTGCACTTTGAAACTCACCATCCAGACGGTGCGCTAGCTGGTTTATCGCTTGGGCTTGGGCAACAAGCGCTTCCTTGGCGATTAGGAGATGATTCATTTCCACCTCATGGGCGTATTAGCAAAGAAACAATACTAAAGCTTTCAGCAAGCCCTGCAAAGCAGGATCGGGCAAAGCCACTGCTTTCCATCCCATTTTTTGGCCGAACCAAGGCCCAATTTCGTAAGCACCTACAGAAGCAGGGCCTCATGACTGCTGGCCTGCGGAGCAGGCTGAGAATAGCTTGGCGGTGTCAAATATCTCTCGCCCGCGGACAAGCTAGGCGTATGCGACTAAATCGCTTGCGAGCCACGAACAATTAGTAAGGGCAGCCGGCGCGTTGAACAAATGACGCCCGATTAGGCGTGCCACTCTCTTCCACCTCCACACTTAGTAGCATGTCGCGGACGCAGTGTGCAATAATTGATGCTCGCTTCAATAACTAGACACCATTGACTGAGCACACCGCTAACACATGATTATCGTTAATACCATAAGACCATACAAAGATGAACACAACAATGAAATTTTTTGCGACGAAGAGATCAAAACCGCTAGAGTTGTATTCTATGGGAAGAACAATAAACTCGTAGTTAAAAAAGGAAGTAAAATCAAAGGAGGGATTTACTTCGAATGCAATAACGGCACATGCCATATAGGGCAAAATCGATTCAAGGGCTTTATACGATTAGGAGAAGACTGCACCGTAACCATAAACGACAAAGTTACCTGCACAAATGATTGCCTGATTACCGCCGCCGAAGGAATATCGGTAACTATTGGTGAGGATTGCATGCTTGCTTCCGACATCCAAATACGCGCAGATGACGGCCATCCAATTTTTGATGTTAAGTCAGAGAAACGGATAAACATGCCTAAGTCGGTCAACATCGGAGCTCATACCTGGATCGGGGGAAGAGTAACAATATTGAGCGGCGCGAATGTTGGACAGGGTAGTGTTATCGGTTTTGGCAGTATAGTAAAGGGTAAAATACCGAACAACTGTGTAGCTGCGGGGGCTCCCATTAGAGTGGTTCGAAAGAATATCGCGTGGGAACGTCCTCACCTCAATCATGTCGCCCCTCCTTACAAGCCAGATGCTTCATTTGTATCCAAGTCCCCCTACTGGAACAGTACAATTGAAGAAGTCGCATCTATTGAAGAACCCTCACCCATTATAGAGGCCCATTGGACTAAACGCATTCTTCAAAAGCTAGGAATTAAAATAGGCGAATAGCAAATGAATTCACTTAAGCGTATTAGTCGTTTGTCGCTGAAGCCCCCCAGCATTTGCCATCTTCATTTATGCTAGCTAAACCTCTCGATTTGGCCTTTATAGTAGATAGGCAATCAGCCCAAGAAACAAGAGACTGCATTAGCGATCTTGAAAACTTACGGATAGGATAATGCTGCGAATCACAGAAGCTCAAAACATTGAACCTTGCAGATTGGATCATCTAGAGCATCTTACAGCTATCGTTCCTTTAGACCTGGAATTCCGAGCGAAGGACATACTAGCCAAAGTTAGACTGATGGTTGAACTTTGTCACGGCTCATCACTCAAGATCGTATTTGCCCATAACGATCGTAAAACAGCAGCGGATGCTCAACTAAAACAATCCCTCCGCGATATAAATAATGTATCGCTAGTATCAGGGAAATTTTACGAAGGCACTGTTAACTCAGGACTTCTAAGAAATATCGCGTTCGAAGCTGTTCAAACAGAGCACTTGGTGTTATTGGATGTAGATCTATGGCTTGATCTAAATATACTATCCAAATATCTTGCCAAAATCATCAAAAATGAAGAATCATTCACAATAATTCCTTGCCTTTATCTATCCGAGGCCGGTAGCAGGTCCTTGGTTTCCCGAGAGAAGTCCACTAACCTATTAAAAGAACAGTACTTTTCTTTCTCTCGGAAAGAATTTTTGCACTTGGCGAATCCCTCGTCTATCGTAATACTACGAAGTGATGATTATAAAATTCTGAACGGGTTCGATGTTACCTTTGCAGGTCACGGATACGAAGATTTTGACTTCCTTCTCAGACTTGCTGTATTACGTTCAAAAATCAGCCCTGCTCTAGACTTTTTTGAGAACGCGACGATGAGAGCTCCCCTTTTTGCACAAGGATTTAGACGGGAGATCGGGCGCTTTTGTTTAACACCATTATTAGAAAAAGATTTCTTCCTTCACATATTTCATCAAAAACCTAACGAAAGTGCTTTATATTATTCACTTCGCCAAAAAAATTATCTTTATTTTTGCGAGAAACATAAAGCCTTCGTTGACGGCGAGCGACCGGTCGATCCAACACTGATGACGGATTTTATAAATCTATGTTCAAGTACCGAAAGGAGAGTACAAGACTATTCGATTTATTTTGAGAACAAGCCTGGCCACGTAGACAGATATGACACTTTTCGGAAGCGGCTTAAGTTTTTATTTAAATGAAAAAAAAACTGATTTCCCCAAAGCTTGAAAAATTGGTTAGTGATCCGAATCGATTTTTTTTAGATTTCTTTCGAAAACGGGTTAATAAAACGAAGGTGCATGTGATTGGTCAACGCAGCACCCAGTCCGCAGCAAAAAAGCTCTCCGCGGCTGATCTAAATATGGTTAAGCAATTCGGTATACCGAGTTTCGTCATCAGTAAACTGAAATGCCCACATGGTGTCAGTGACGGTACTGATCCAAGAAGCCTCCTCGTCAATGGCTGTCATGTCAAAGACACGTTAAAACTGATTGATTTAATCAGATGCTCCTTCGGGCTTACAACATTACTATATGACCACGAACGGAGCGCGGTTATATACGCGGACGAAAATGCGTTACCTTTATCCAATGCAGCCTCCAAAGAATTTTCCAAAGCATCACAGTTTATTATAGAGTTTTCTGATCCTAAACATGAATTAGACACTGTTTTAAGAATTTACCTAAGCGATCAAACAGAAGACGGCTACTCAGCACTTCGTTCTAACCACGCCTGGGTTAAGAAATTAAAACTTGAAGAATATTCAAACTTGCAGTCTAAGTACATCAACGATCTTTGTCGCAAACCAATAGATGCCGTCATCACTTGGGTTGACTGCACCGATGAAGGATGGCAGTCCGCTTGGAATGAAACATATCCCGATAGGCCATTTGACCTCGACCGCTTCACAAGCAACGAAGAACTCCGGTATTCGCTAAGGTCAATTAACAAATATGCGCCTTGGTTCAATAAAATATTCATTGTTAGCAATTGCGAACGCCCATTATGGCTGTCGAAAAACGATGGGAAGGTTCAATGGGTCACGCATGATGAGATTTTTCCATCAGCCTCGACTCTACCGACATTCAACTCTCACGCAATAGAATCTTGCCTCCATAGAATACGCGGACTTTCAGAAAACTTTGTTTATTTCAATGACGACTTCTTAATCTCTTTACCATGTCGACCGAACGATTTTTTTGACGAGTACAATCGCCCCATTTTGTATTTCGAGGAGTGTACTCCCGCACTGTCAGGGTCCTCTCACACTGAAACCCCTGACTATCTACGCGCATCCATGAACTCAAGCGAACTAATATATGAATCTTTTAAGCATCGCCCACGACTTCAACATAAGCATGTTCCATACGCACTAAAGAAATCGATTCTAGAAGAGATGGAGGTACGCTTCATTCATGAATTTAATACAACTCGTAACTCACGCACCAGATCAGCCACCGACATCAATGTAGCTTCTTTTTTCTTCCAGCACTACATCAGAGCGACTGGTCGGGCGTCAACAGCCAAGGTCGCAAACTTTACCGCTAAGCCTCACACTGCCGCCAAATTACTTAATTACAACTCATTGAAGTATAAATTTATTTGCATCAATGACGGCGGCGACAGTGCAAAAAACAGTAAGTACAAAGAACTGTCAAAATCTTTCTTTGAAGAGCGCTATCCTGAATTACCAATTTGGGAAGTCTGCGAATCAATATCCGGAGACTAGAACCATGGTAACGAGACGCACCTTTACAGGTGGGCTGCTTGTGACGTTCATCGCCACTTATGCCAATGCCTTAACCCTTGGAGCTAAAAATCGAGGCGCTGACCAGCCATATTTCACATTGCTGTTGCCTTCTGACTATGATGCACAGGATTTAGCGCTTCAATCATTTGCTATTGACGATCACGGAGGTAGGCTTTACGCACAATTTGTAACCCATGAGAGACCTGCTCAGACGACCATTATGGAATATGACCTTACCCCAAACGGGAGGGGGTTACCCGTAACCATACGTCAACCGACTAGGGAAATAGGCCATCAGGGCCTTAGCTTGGAAAATGTCAGTGATGGGCCGCACCTCTGGGCCGCAGCACCTGGCAGAAGCTGGGAAGCCGTAAGATTTAAGTATAGCCTCGATGGGCGTTTAGACATCCAACGCTACAAATTATTTGACGATTCCTATATGCGGTTTTCAATAACCGTCGCTATAAGCTATGACCAGAAGTGGCTTATCGCAACCAGTAGAAAAACAAAAGAGTATGGTGGGTCCAATACCATACGAATATTCGAGCTTCAGAAAGTTCTGAGGAACGATAGCAGAGATCTTTCGAACTCTTTCGAATATGAGTGGTCAATACCCACCCGACGTCGATTCCCCGTACAGGGTATTGCATCCAATCAAGACATCGTCGCCATCTCGTATGGAACTTCAAAGGCGAACGAATCTAAACCTGTGTTTGTTTATACTATTGAAGGCACAGCGCAAGGAATGATTCCTGACATTAACCCAGGCAAGAACAGCCTATTACCTAGACAATCATATGAACCTGAAGGACTTTGCTATAGTCGCGTTGGCGAAAAAGGGACGCCAGTATTGTTTGTAGGCGTCACCACAGGAAGGAAAGAAACAGGCCGTCAACGTGCAATATATGAACTTAAATAAAGCCCATGCAATATCCGAAAGCGCCCAGCTCTGTGGGCGCATTATGAATATTTCTTTGAGGTGAGTAATCAATCATAAGCGCAGACTAAGGTGATGTGATATCGCTCTTATTCAAAAGCTCCTCAATGGCAGCTATGGCTCGATTACAATTATTTTGATCTGTATGAAGAAACTTATTGACTGTTGGCTCAGGCCATTTCTCCCCAGCGGCCCAGCTTTGAATAAGGGCTACTAACTCTGCCGGATTTTTCACAGACGAACGGCCAAGCCCCTCTTTCAAATCGAAATAGGAGCCATGAGCCTGATCATACATTGGCAGGTCAAAATGGAAGAAAGCGACTGGCTTTTTCATGTACATGAAATCCCAAGCAACGGATGAATAGTCGGTGACTAGCATCTTCGCTTTCATCATCAATTCATTGATTGGCTCTTGCCCGTTGTAGACAATTTCAACATGAGGCGGGAGATCCGTGAAGCATCCAATATGCTTCGCAATCATCGGGTGTAGATAAAACTTAATTACCAGACCCTGCCTTTCGCACAAGCTTGATAAATCAGAGCTTTTCAAAAATGTCATGTAGTTTCTGAAAAAGTCGCTCGACATAAAGCTGTGTTGATTTGATCGTTGTAGCCATTTCCGCCAAGTAGGCATGACAAGTATTTCATTTGTAGTATTCGACATATCTACCAACCTGTCAAACCGAGGAAGACCGACAACCGGTACCTCGTGTGGTTGATAGCCGAATTCCCGGCAGATAATGTCCTGCTCTAACGTAGTCGACGAGAAAAACAAATCAGATGCTACACGCGGATTACTTCTGTGAAATGAGATTTTCTTTAGTGCAATAACACCATGCTGAAGAAAAACAAAAGGCTTTTTAGCCATTACTTGGCCAATTGGATCCGCCTTCGGTGGCGCGAGACGATAACCGTGATAACGAGACTGAGATGACACATACACACGAGCGGTAAGCAACGACCAGTAATGCCGTAAGGTATACTTCCCTATCACATGCCTACCATATTTCTTTAACTTAATCGCATCTGGGCTTCTGCGATCAATAATATACTTAACATCTAGATCTGCCCTGCTCCGCTTGAGTTCCTCAAACAATGCCAATCCGTTATCTTGAGCGGCTGAAGCCTCAAACTCGTAGAGCAGCCAAGTATTAGACTGCGGCCGCCGCATGAAATTGAAAGCTTTGTATACGAGCGCGCGTTTGAACTTGTTAAAACTCGATAAAATCTCTTCCTCTACCCGGTGCGTAAAGAACAGTTCATCGCTATTGACTGCAGAGATGACTGATACGATATTACGACTCCCTATAGTGCCGAGCGACGCAATTGTGCGCACTTTCGAGTCTAAAGAAGCCGGAGTAGCCTTTGGAGTCCGCTCGTAAGATTCGCCATTAGCCCCTACGAGGGTAACTGATAACTTTAGACGACTTGGCGCTTTGAGCCGATCGTCACCATCAAACAGGTGTTTTGAAACATTGAATAGAAAGCCCGAATTGGTGTAATCACAATCAGGAAATCCGTATCTGTTTTGATTACCCATACTGCGCTTACGTTCACCTGGAACTCGCAGTACTTCCTCTCCAGCTTCATTTTTGAGTAACAGGAATGGCTCGAGATCAAGCGATGGTATCCCAGGTACAAAGGCGGAGCCCAATATGATGAACTCGTCTTTTTTGACCTTTACCGACTTCACATGTAAATGTTCAAGTCGTTTTACAGAACCTGCATGCTCAAACGCCTTCCTCACACGAAGGCGGGCACTCTTTCTGGTGTACGGAATATAAAGCTCGGCATCAAAAAGCTCACCCGCCCTCTGAAAGAATGTGCTCCCGATAAAGCGCTCATCGTTTGAGCTCACTTGCGCAGCAATTTCTTTACCCAATACGCGACTAATACCATTAGCCTTGCTGACATATCGAAACTGGTATGAGCCGCTGAGCTCAAGCACCTTGAAAGGCGCAACCCAAACCTCACCAGCCGAATCCGCTCTAAATCTCTCAAAATCCCATGTTTGTCCCGATTTTGTGTGCTCGAGAATCAATATAGAATTCGGTACCTTTTGAGCGAGCGGGATGGTAACTGTGATTCCAGTAGAGGTAAAAGCGAAAGCTGTATAGGCTAGTGTGCTAGGAGGCGCTTTTTCGAGTGCTTCACCCATTTTCAAAGATCCGTTAGTGCTTAATATTATCTACTGATACGCCGCCACTTTACGGACGACATCGACCTTACTATTTGAAATGCTTGGCGGTCTTACCGCCAAGCATCTAGGCGATTCAGGCCTCTACAGGAATCTTCTCAAGTAGCTGAATAGCGACTTTATGCTGAGGATTCTTGTAAATCACAACTTGCAGGCACTGTCGAGCTGCCTTAAAGCTTCCCGACAGGTATTGCGACCGAGCGTAGTAGAACTGAGCATATCCTTCGAGATCTTCAAAGTTAGTGCCCGTATTCTTCATATACATGTCGATATCGAAAATGAGCTCTTTAGTTTCACCCGCCTTGATAGCTTGAGCCATTTCTTCTTTGGTGGGCAGGGTGGTTGGAACTTGTACTGCGCCAAGCGTAGCAACTGGCATCAGTTCGCGCTGCCAACTGATTCGGCTCTTAATAACTTTGGCCGGCACACCAGAAACTAATGTATAGCTAGGTACTGGACCAGATACAACCGAGTGACCACCCACAACGGAGCCACTACCAATTGTCACACCTTTATAAATCGTAACGCCTTCACCAAGCCAGACATGGTCTTCAATCACGGTATTCTTAGCTGGATTGATACGGTCGCCACTAATGAGGTCTACAATAGAGTGCATGTCCGAGGTTCTAATTTCGACATTGGACATCAAGCAGCCACGGCCAATACGGATAGAAGCACCTTCCCATGCACTCAAGTGAGAATGCCGATTAAAGATGGTATTTTCACCAATTTCAATTTTGCTGAGTGGGGCAATCTGCAGCAACCCGTTTAGTTTTACGTTATCACCAACGATGAGTGTGCCGCTACCGCCCAGCATTTCGATGCGTACGTTCTCAAACGTTACATTTGCACCAATTTTAATGACGCAGTCTACACCCTTAAAATTAAGAGAATTCTTACCGTGGAAAATAGGCGTTGCGCCATCAAACCTATTACCTACGGCCGTAAACTCACCAAAAAAATCACTTTCACTAGTCATGCTTAATCCATCATTTTTCAAACAGAGCGGTTAAGGGGCGCGAACCTGAATGCGTCAAACCATTGACAGCTTTCAACTGCTGAGCTGATCCCTGTGACACAGGAGCGAAAACTTACTGATAAAATCTAACTGGTACTGCCTTTCGAAATGATAGGGCTCAAGGCCGAACGGGTAGCTTTCGTCACCTAGATAATACCGGTTGCGCATATCCACGGTCGTGACATCCCTTTCACTCAAAATCTGCTCATAGAATTTATTTAGCAAACTATTTGCTTTTTCAATATAACTGTATTTGGGGCCCTCAAACTTTACATGCTCTCCTTTTTTATTGATAAATGCATCTGTAAACTCGAAGAGGTGTAAAACAACCCGCGAATCTGGCAGCAGTCGTTTCATCAAATCAATAAAATCAAAGAAAGCTTGGAGGACTTGGGGCAACTGCTCAGGCGAATTCAGCAAACTGACGGCGGCAAGTCGCTCTTTGTTCTTTTTGTAGAACTCAGTTTTCATTAGACTGTTAGGATTGCAAGTGACAATAGACTCATTGACATTACAAACACCATAGTGCGTATCCGCATAAAGATCGAGAATAATGTAATCTGGCTTTAGTGATACCAGCTTCCTGATATGCGCCTTTTCAATGTCCTCTTTCAAATATGCCAGTTGCTTCTCATTGAGACGACCGACCAACTCATCATCCGCTACTTTCGTGGGGGGCGCGACAAGCGAAATAAATGAAGACTGCCAAACAGTTGCAACACACTCGAAGTTTTCCCGATAAAAAGGCACAAAACTCCGATTGAAACAATCCCGCGTCACACACGCGCCAACGACTGCTACTTTTGTCTTTTCCATGTCATTCACTCCTCTCGAACTTCGCTTCCAAGACCTTGTTAGCAAACAATCCTAGCATGTGTGTATTGTATTTATTTTCATATTTTGCAAGACCCACCCCCCAAGGATGAAGCTCATGACCATGAAACTTGAACGGATCACTTTTAATTACAGCATCAAACATACACTCACCTTCGGAATTAATCCGCTTTAAGAGAGTGCTTTTTGCATCATAGTCATCCCGCCGAACCTTCCTAGGAATACCTTCTTTATCTATATAGGAATTCATCAATGGCGCACTATGCAGAACAACCAAAGCTTTGGGACATATTTCTCTAACAGTATCAACCAGACGTTTACATGCAACCGACCAGCCACTCACAAAGTCGTCTTCGTCGGAAAATATCCGTGTCCGATCCACAAGATCATCTTTTAAATGCTTGAGCATTATCGGATTTCTAGTAACGATACTTCCATCGTGCTGCACGCTGGTATACATAACATCAGAAACAAAATCTACAACCACTACTTCCGGAGCGAAAGCTTGCAGCCTCTGCGGCCAGACCTTATTGAGGTTATTCTCAACAATCATTCTGTCCCAGGTAGAATAGGCACTGAAATCAACAGCATTCTTGACTGGCCCCGCAACATTACTCACAGTAGTGGTTTGATAACTAATAATTTCCGTCTTATAAAAAGAAACATCGTACGCATTAAAAATAAATATTCCACGCGTTGCTTCCGACCCAATTATTCCTACTTTCATTTTAGTTTCCTAATTCTATTTTTAGTGGCCAGGCAGCTGGTCGGACAGCTTATTGTCCTCAGCATTAAATATTCCTACCGAAGACCTGTACGCTTTGAAATAACGAAACTTTGGCACGTCATGGAATAAAAAAAACTCTTCATCATCCATGTCCACGCCCGACGAACATCTTGAAGGCCGATTAGGACTCCGCGTCCAATCTCTGGGTTCCGTCAAAATGTCGAATTCAGCAAAAGGACACGCGCACCACGATAATTGGACGTCACAAGACACATCCTCGAACGTCTGAGGGGGCCGCTGGAGAGAACGCAGACTATAACGGGCAGTATCAGTCAGCCTCCACGGACTATCGACGTAAAACGGAGCTGCACAGCGTGCTATCGGAAGTAGCACCGTAAGCAGGGAATGTGGGGATGAGGTGAGATTCAAGATGATGCACTGCATTGGGCGCCCAGCGGATCAACCGGGGCAGCGAAATCAATTTCAATGAAATGCCCTACCTTTCGCGGGGAAAAGGCATGCACGCTGCTTCCATTCTTCATATCCGCTAAGGTTAATCTGACCAGACTAGCTCAGTCAAGGCAGTCATGTACGCACGCAGACAGACGCCCCCCGCCATGGTGCATGGTGTGAGGCTTCAGACGCCAAGCATCATCCAATCTCAGATCGAATTAAGAGATGGGTAGCCCCGCAGCAGATTATTGAATAGTGATACCACAATGACATCATGGCACCGTCAGGGCATTTACCTTTGCGTTGAGCTCAGGGTGCAATTCTGGGGCTGAGCCACAGACCATGAAGGTGAATACGAAGATGACTACGAGTGCTGTAATCGCCCGCCTACAAAGACAGGGAGGTCACGATTCCCGACAGATCAGTCAGGTTGACTGCTCATACGCCGAAGGCCTACGCGACCACCTAGATCCAAAGGCACTACGCTTGCCAGCCACTCTAGCTTAGGAATGATAATCCTCGCACTGGTGAATTCTCTTCGCAGTGGCGAGTGTGACCACTAAAACGGCTAAAGAAATTGATAGGCCGGAAATCAAAACTGCCATTTGAATCCACATACGTGCATCTCCCTGAACAGATAGGTCCGACTATCCACCGAGATCGTTACAGCAATGAGACACCGTGCTGACCGCCTGTCGCCCCTCCTACACACTGCCTTGCGCATGAGAGTGATAGCTATCCTGGTGCGCCCAATGCATGCTCCGGGATTTTCGTTTCATTATAGGAGTAGCCTTTGAACGCTAGGGAATGGGGGCTTATCCATCCTGTCACCCAGGCAGTCCTGCTAAACCGTGTGGATACTCGCCATTTACCTGTTTGAATCCAAAAGCGAGAGACGCAGGCGCGCAGCCTCTTCCGCCCCAATAGCGCTGTGATCAAAATTTTTGGTTGTAGGACCTTCGGGGATGGCGCAGCATTACGCCCCCCAAATAGCTACCCGAATGAATGCAAGGCGCTGCCTACCAAAATGTTATGACTTCCACCGCAGAGCAAAAAATCTTATTTCGCTGGCGGCGCGCCGCGCTCGAGGACCACTTACGTGCCTTGACCCCCGGGTGGCGTGATCAACCCCTGATCATCCGGAGCCGCGAACTGGCTTTCAATGCCTCCTTCGTCAACTATGTCCGACACCACCGCTTAATTGACCCAACGACTGGCCAGCAGGTAGATCTCGTCGAGAAATCGATTCGCAAAATTGGATTCTTAAGTAGCCAAGAGGCGCGTTTTTACCGGGCACAGGGTATGCTTTCTGAATCGAAGCGCTTCCGTCACCCGCCCTGCCTTGGCGTAATAGAAACGCCTTGGGAAAGCATTATTTTCACGACGTATGTGCGCGGCAAACCCCCGCGAATGCAGGCGATCGCCAGATATTTGGGCCATTGCATTGCAGAGCAGGAGCACCTCAGCCATCAATATCTACGCTCCCGGCCAGGGCGGGAAAAGCCCTTGCTTTGGAGCATGGACTTCTTTCAGCCTTGGTTTTTGCTGCGCCCGCGCTTTAACTTCGCTCGCTATTTAGACAGTTTCGCGAGACTGGCACATGAAGACCGGATGTTCTTAGGAATCGCTGATAGGCTCAAAGCTTTCGTACCCCTGACCAAACGCTTAGCTAAGCAAGCACGAAGCAGCCAGCGGTGCATTAGTCATATGGATTACCTACGTAAGAACCTGTTCGTAAACCGAGGCCACTTGCACCTGATCGATTGGAGCGAGGTTAAGGTTGGACGCATAGGTTTTGATGGTGGGGCGTACCTGGGCAGCCTGTTCAGGAGGAAAGACCTAGCGGTATTCCTCTCGGCAGAGGCTCAATTCATAGAGGGGTACCTCGCTGGTCTGCCAACCCAGTACTCACACGAAGAGGCCCTTCGTAATTTGCGCTACGTGTTCCTGTTGACAGCTCTGTATCACACGCTGCGCCCTGAAAACATCTGTGAACACCGCACCTTAGGAACCTTGCCATTGCTCCTAGAAAAATGTGAACACTTACTCACCCTGCTTTAATTGGATATCACTATGATATCACCCTCCGAAAAATGGTGAAATCTTGGAGATTTCTGTCGTATTTTTTCTGGGAGGCCATCCCAAAAACCTGAATCTGTATTAAGATTCGTCGCTTAAAATCGCCCACTGGATTCATAAGGCCTTCTGACCTTAGCTGTCCCGGCACCGGAACGCCGCTACACGTTTATGGATGATGCTTTGCCTCGCCAACGCTTGCTGATCCTGTCCAAAGGGGCTCAGCAGATCACCACCTTACCTTCGCTACTGCCCGATTTCGAGCTGCAGAACGGAGCTGTGGGTGACGTTCTAGCGACCGACTGGGTGATGGCATGGGGACGTAAACCGAGCGCTCATCTGGCCATGGCCGAGGCGTACAAGGCAGGTAAGCCAGTGCTAACCCTAGAAGACGGTTTTGTCCGCTCTGTGGGGCTAGGTGCAGAGGAGCCACCGCTGTCCTTAATCGTCGATGACGTAGGGATTTATTACGATGCCAGCCAGCCCTCGCGATTGGAGCAGTTGATTACAGAACCGCTGACAGCAGACCAGCATCAACGTGCTACGGCGCTGAAAGCGCTGTGGCAGGATCAGCGCATCTCCAAGTACAACGATGCGCGCATTGAGCAGCCTGCTCTACCAGAGAACTGTGTGCTGGTGGCAGACCAGACTTTGGGCGATGCTTCGTTGCAAGGCGCAACAGCTGGTGATTTCACGGCGATGCTCCGTGCGGCTCTGGCCCGTTACCCCGACAGCACTGTTCTTCTCAAAATACATCCTGACGTGCTAGCTCGGCGCAAGATGGGACATTTCGACTTGGCTATGGTAGCAAAGCTGCCGCGTGTGAAGATCCTGACCCAACACACACATCCAGCCGAGCTTTTGCCCAAGATGCGTGCGGTTTACGTAATGACATCCCAGTTGGGGTTTGATGCTTTGTTATGGGATGTAAAGGTCCACACTTGGGGTATGCCATTTTATGCAGGGTGGGGCTTGACTGAAGATCGCCTGCCGGCACCAGCGCGACGCACTCCGGTGTGCCTTACCCAGTTGATTCATGCCAGCCTGGTGCGCTATCCGCGCTACGTCTGCCCGGAACGGGGCATTCCGTGCACGCCAGAGTCCTTGATCGAATGGTTGGGGCTGCAACGCCGCCACCGCAGCTTGCTGCCAGCTTCCGTGCAGGTATGCGGGTTCAGTCGCTGGAAAGAACCATTAGCAGCGCTCTTTTTCAGCGGCAGTGCAATTCGGTTCGTCAAACCTAAAAAGCGCGCATCCCCCTCAATGCCAGTGGTGGCTTGGGGATGCAAACATGATGCAGAGTTATTGAATCATCCCTATCCAGTCCATCGCGTGGAGGACGGCTTTTTACGGTCTGTCGGCTTGGGCGCTGGCAAGGCACGCCCGCTTTCGTGGATAGTCGATGATGTGGGGATTTATTACGACGCCACACGGCCATCACGCCTTGAACACATGTTAGCTAGCGGTAATTTCGAGGCCGCACTGCTAACCCGCGCGCAAGCGCTACGCGAGTCAATCTGCAACGCGGGGCTTACCAAATACAACCTTCCCGGAAAGCCCTGGCAACGGCCACCAGACGCACAAACAGTCATTCTCGTTACTGGACAGGTCGAAGGTGATGCCTCTATCCGCTTCGGCGGCACCAGCATTTTCACCAATTTGCAATTACTGCGCGCCGTACGCGAGAAAAACCCTCAGGCGTGGGTGCTTTACAAACCTCACCCAGAGGTACTCGCAGGTACCCGCTCGAGCGGCAGCGATGAAGCTCAGACGGTTCACTGGTGCGACGAGGTGATCGGCGACACCCCCTTGCAACAATTGCTTGCAGTGGTGGACGAAGTTCATGTTCTTACTTCGCAATCAGGCTTTGAAGCACTGCTGCGCGGGGTACCGGTTACCACTTACGGCCAGCCTTTTTACGCGGGCTGGGGGTTGACTGTTGATCATGAATTGGATGACCAAGTTCGGCGCCGACGCTGTCGCCCCGTGACCTTGGATGAATTGGTAGCGGCCACGCTGTTGCTTTATCCCACGTATGTGAGCCTGGTAACCAATCGTTTTACCACAGCCGAACAGACTCTCTACGAATTACAACATTGGCATGCATTACCGCAGCCCGGAGCAACGTCTAAATGGCAGGATTTGAAACGACGGTTGAGCAGTTTGCTGGGCAGGAAGCGCCCGGCCAACTGATCGTCGAACCGACGCGTCGTCCGCTATTAGGGATTCCGCGTAACAATTTTTTGTTTTTGCAAAGTGTCAGCTCGCCCTTCTTCAGTCGACTAGCCCAAGGGCTTAGAGCGATTGACCAGCGCGTACACAGCATAAGTTTCAACGTCGGTGATGTACTTTACAGCTCGGGTTCGCGCCGCCGCTGCGGGCTGCAAACGGGAGAGCTGGAGGGCTACTACTCTCAGGTTTTTCGGGATTTAGACATTACCGACCTGGTACTTTTTGGCGACTGCCGTCCAGTGCACCAAGTGGCGATAAAGCTTGCTCGCCTGCAAGGTATCCGCGTGCACGTGTTCGAGGAAGGCTACTTCCGCCCTTACTGGATCACCCTGGAACGTGATGGTGTTAACAATAATTCACGCTTGCCGCGGGACCCGGAGTGGTACCGCGAAGTGGGCAAATACATCCCGCGCTACCAAAACGGCAAGTCATTCAAACTGTCCTTCACGGCACGCGCAGCACATGATGTGATTTATCATGCAGGCGGCGCGCTCAACGCCCTGTTCTACCCGAAATACCGCACTCATGCGCCCTTCAACGCCGCAGTGGAATATGCTGGTTTCATCCGCCAAGGCCTGCGCCTCCTCCGCGCCCGCAGCCGCGACGACGCCCTAGTCGCCGACGTCGCCTCTGAGCGCCAGCCCACCTACCTGCTACCACTGCAACTGGACAGCGACGCGCAGATCCGCGATCACTCGCCGTTTGAGAACATGACCCAGGTCATCGAGCACGTGATCGATTCGTTCTCGCTGAACGCTCCGTTCAATGCCCGCCTGTTGGTCAAGAACCACCCGTTGACGCCTGGGCTGGTTAACTATCGGCGTGTCACCGAGGCGCTGGCCCGTGAATACGACGTAGCCGATCGGGTCGAGTTCATGGAAAGCGGGCATATGCCAACCCTGCTCTCGCACATCAATGGCATGATTACCGTCAACAGCACCGCCGGCGCATCAGCCATCCTCCACGGCCGCCCAACCATCACGCTGGCCGACCCAATCTACGCCATGCCCGGTCTGACCCACCAAGGCGCGCTGGCCGATTTCTGGCAATCCCCGGACATGCCAGACATCAAGCTCTTTCATCGTTTTCGCAACACAGTCATCCACACCACCCAGGTCAACGGCGGTTTCTACACCGGCTGCGGCATCGACATGGCGGTCACCAATTGCCTCGAAGTGCTGATGGCGAAAACTTCAAGAATCGAAAAATACCTATGAACCACACCGCTTCACCCCGCTGCATCCTCATCACCGGCGCCACCGGCGGCATCGGCGGCGCGCTGGCGCCTGCCTATGCCGCACCGGGCGTGACGCTGATTCTGCAAGGCCGGCGCCTGGACCGCCTGGATGAGATGGCCGAGCAGTGCCGCGCCTTGGGCGCCGAGGTACTGCTGGAAGCCATCGACGTGCGCGACCTGGATGGCCTGCGGGCGATGGTGCGGCGGGTCAGCGAGGCGCATCAGCCAGACTTGGTGCTGGTTGGTGCCGGGCTCAACACGGCAGTGGGCGCCAATGGCGAGGCCGAGTGCTGGGACGACAGCCGGGCGTTGCTCGAGGTGAATGTGATGGCGGCGCTGGCCACTGTGGAAGCCGCGCTGCCGGCCATGCGCAGCCGGGGCCATGGGCAGATTGCGCTGTTCAGCTCGCTGGCGGGCTGGCGTGGGCTGCCGGTGACGCCTACCTACAGTGCCAGCAAGGCGGCGATTCGGGTGTATGGCGAAGCGATCCGCGATTGGCTGGCGCCGGAAGGGGTGAAGGTGAATGTGATCGTGCCGGGCTACGTGGAATCGAAGATGTGCTTCGAAATGCCGGGGCCCAAGCCGTTTTTGTGGACCGCCGAAAAAGCGGCCAAGCGCATCAAGCGTGGGCTGGCTGCTAACCAGGCGCGTATCAGTTTTCCGTTCCCGCTCAACCTGGGCACCTGGCTGCTGGGGCTGATCCCGCAGTGGCTTTCTTCGATGATCCTGCGTGGGCTGAAGTACAGTGATTGATGTTTCTCTGCTGCCGGTTGCGTTGATCGGCCTGATGCTGACCGTGCTGGTCGAACGCTTGTTGATACCCCGCCCTGCCCTGCGCCGCCCGGCTGACTGCTGGATGCTGCATGTGGGGTTGTGGTGCGTGGGGTTTGGGTTGCTGTATGCGCTGACCGCGCGGCCGCTGTTCAGTGGCGTGAACCTGCTGTTGCTGTGGGTGCTGATCGTGCTGGTGAGCAACTCGAAGTACCACTCGCTGCGCGAACCGTTTGTGTGTGCGGATTTCGAGTACTTCAGCGATGCGGTGAAGTTTCCGCGGTTGTATTTGCCGTTCTTTGGGTTTGGTAAAGCGGCAGTGCTGGCGGTCGGGTTTCTGGTTTACCTGTGGGCGGGCTTGCGCTTCGAGGTGCCGGGGGCGCGGGTTGAGGCGTTGCTGCCGGTGGTGATTGGCCTGGGGTTGCTGCGGTTGGGGCATCGTCGGGTGGTGCCGAGCTTTGATGCCGAGCGCGATGTGCGGGGCTGGGGGTTGGCGGCTAGTTTGTGGCGGTATTTTTGGGCGGCGCGGGCGCCGGTTGATCAGGCTGGGTTGGGGTCGCCGTTTGCTTGTGAGGGTAGTGTCGGGGCGACTGGCGCATTCGCGGGTAAAGCCGCTCCCACGGGGAATGGGCTGGCGGACTTGGTGTCGGTGCAGAGCGAGTCGTTCTTTGATGTGCGTGGCTTGTGGCCTGGCGTGCGGGCTGAGGTGCTGGGCGAGTATGACGTGCTGGCCAGCCAGGCGCTTGCGCGCGGCAAGCTGCAGGTGGCGGCGTGGGGGGCCAACACGGTGCGTACCGAATTCGCCTACCTCACGGGCATCCCGTCCGAGCGGCTTGGCGTGCACCGTTTCAACCCTTATCGCGTACTGGCGCGCCGGGGCTTGCCGAGTATCGCTTCGCGGCTGAAGGCGCTGGGCTACCGCACGGTGTGCATTCACCCGTATGACGGTGGGTTCTACGGCCGCAATAAAGTGCTGCCGGCGTTGGGCTTCGATGAGTTCATCGATGTGCGCGCGTTCAACCCGTCGCAAAAGGCTGGGCCGTTCATTGGCGATTGCGCGGTTGCGCAGAAGATTCGCGAACTGCTGGAGGCGCCTGGGCGTACTCAGCCGTTGTTCATCCACGCGGTCACCATGGAAAACCACGGGCCGCTGCACCTGGAAAGCGTGGCCGAGCACGAGCTGCCGGCCTGGTTCGACCGCCCGTTGCAACCGGGCATGCAAGACCTGGCGCCTTACCTGCGGCATATCGGCAATGCCGATCGCATGCTTGGCATGCTGCGCGAAACGTTACTGAGCCAGCCGAACGAGGCGCTGCTGTGCTTCTTTGGTGACCATGTACCGATCCTGCCCGAGGTTTACCAGGCAGTCGGCGCGCCGGCCGGCGACACTGACTACCTGATCTGGTCCAACCGGCGCCAGCCTGGCAGCCAAGCGTGCCCCATCGCTGTACACAAGCTGTCCAGCGCACTGCTGGCACACGCCCAGGCGCCCGCACAGGGCCAGGCGGCGCACAGTGCCGTGGCTGGGGTAGCCTGAAAACGTGGTGCGCATCGTTCTGGGATCGGACCTGGCGCCGGAGCGTGCCGCAGACCCTGCCTTGGCTCAGTTGCTGACCCAGGGGCGCGGTTCGCTGGCGTTTCTGATTGGTAACCCTACTTGCCGCTATCGCCTGCTGGGCGGGGCCATCCACTGGGACCGCGTGCTGCTGGCCTTCGAGGGCGAGCAGGCGCTGGGCTTTGCCGCCTTGAAGCATGACGGGCGTGGGCCATTTGCGTTGCACTGGCGGCCGTTCATTCGCGAGTTCGGGCTAATCAGTGGCTGGGTGCGCTTTGCCGGGTTTTGCCTGAGCGAGCTGCGCGAGTGGCGTTACCCGTTCTTGTTGTATGGGCTGCGCGTGAGCAAGGCGGCTCGCCAACAGGGCATGGGATCGGCTTTGGTGCAGGCGTGCTGTGCGCATGCGGCCAAGCTGGGCTTTACCCAGGTCGAACTGGAAGTGCCGCTGAACAACCCACGGGCCAAACGGCTGTACCTGCACAATGGCTTTGCCCTGCGCCGCAAGCGTTGGGTGCCGTTCCCGCCGGTGCGTGGCATGTGGCGGGGGGTGCCATGAACCGTATTGAAGCGCCGGCAGCGGTGACCTTGCAAGCACTGGTGGACGGCCCGGGTTGGGTCGGCATCATGTCCCAGTGGGTTGCCTGGAAGGTGCTGCACCTGCCGCAGTTTCTTGGGCCCGAGGGCCCGCCCTTCTGGCTCTGGCGCCGGGGTAGCAAGGCACCGAAGGGGCTCAAGGCGATTGCCGGCATCGGCTACAAACAGTCTTCTGCGCAGGCGCGCGTGTTGTGCCAGCGCTGGGGGCTGCCTTATATCGCGCTGGAGGACGGTTTTTTACGGTCTTCGTCGCTGGGCATCGAAGGCGACACGCCGATGTCGATGGTGGTCGACCCGATAGGTATTCACTACCTGGCAGACCGGCCTTCGCTGCTCGAGAACATCCTGCAACAGCCCGAGGCGCTGACCGAGCATGAGCTGGAGTGCGCGCACGCACTGATCTCGCTGATGCGCAGCACGGGCATCGGCAAGTACAACAATGCCCAGGACCTGCCCGCAGACGACCCGCTGGGCCGTGAGCGGCCGTTGGTGCTGGTGGTTGACCAGACGGCGGGCGACTATTCGATCCCCGGTGGCGGTTTGTGCGAAGCGGACTACGTGCGCATGCTCGATGTCGCTTTGGCCGAGCACCCTGATGCCGATGTGCGGGTACGTATTCACCCGGACTGCCTGGGCGGGCAGAAACCCAGCTGCCTGCTGGCCGCCGCGCAAGCCCGGGGCGTGCCGCTGGAGGCACGGCCAGTGGCGTGGGCGTCGTTGGCCAAGCGGGCGCAGCGGGTGTATGTGGGCACCAGCCAGGCTGGGCTCGAGGCGTTGATTCAGGGCGTGGCGGTGACCTGCTTCGGGCTGCCGTTTTACGCTGGCTGGGGCCTGACCGACGATCGCATGCCCATCCCCCGCCGCCAGGCGCGGCCCAGCCTGGAGCAACTGGTGGCGGCGGCGTACATCCGTTATTGCCGCTATGTCGACCCGCTCACCGGCCAGCTGACCGATGCGCTGACCGTCGCTCGCCAGCTGGCGCGCAAAAAGGCACGCGACACTGAATTTGCCGGGCCTACCACGGTGCTGGGGGTCAAGCGCCACAAGCAGCACAACATTCGCCGCTTCTTTGCCAGCCGCTGGGGCCAGCTGCGCTTTACCGTGGATAGCCCGCAACTGGTGCAGCAGGTGGCGGCAGAAAACGGCCGGCTGCTGGTGTGGGCGGCGCGGGAGCCCGCCAGCCTGGCTGAACGCGCGCGCCAGCAGGGGGTGCCGATCTGGCGGGTCGAGGACGGCTTCATGCGGTCCACGGGGTTGGGGGTGAGTAACAGCCCGGCCCTGTCGTTGGTGCTGGACCGTGGCGGCATTCACTATGACGCCGCGTCGGACAGTGACCTGGAATGGCTGCTGCTCAATACCGACTTCGACGACGCCAGCCTGGCCGAAGCCGCGCAGTTAAGGGCGCAGATCGTCGCCAGCGGCACCAGCAAGTTCAACCTGCGCAGCGGGCCAGTGCCGCCGTTGCTGGGCCAGCCGGGCCAAGCACGGGTGCTGGTGGTGGGCCAGGTCGAAGATGACGCTTCGGCGCTGTGCAGTGGCGGCGGCGCAGGCTGCAACCTGCGCCTGCTGCAACGGGTGCGCGCGCAGTTGCCGGACGCCTGGATCATCTACAAACCCCACCCGGACGTCGAGGCCGGCAAGCGCCAGGGCCAGGTTGCCCCGGCGCTACTGACGGGCCTGGCTGACCAGGTGTTGGGCGGTGTCGATATCGCCAGCCTCTACGGCCAGGTCGATGCGCTGCACACCTTGAGCTCCACCGCTGGCTTCGAAGCGCTGCTGCGCGGCGTGCCGGTGGTGACCTACGGCACACCGTTCTACGCCGGCTGGGGGTTGACCCACGACCACCAGCCGCTGCCGCGCCGCACCCGGCGCCTGACCCTGGACCAGTTGGTAGCCGGCGCCTTGATGCGCTATGCGAGCTATGCCGACGTTCAGCAAGACTTGCCCTGCGATGCCTGGCACGCCCTCGCTTGCCTGTCGATGCCGCGCCCTGCGCGGTTGGCCGAACACCGGCGCGTGGCGCCGCTGCTCAATTACTCCCGGACCATGCTCGGCTGCGGCCGGCCACTGGCCCCATCAAAGGACTAGAACATGCCCGTATCGATCAAGGACATCGGCCGCTATGCGGCGCTCCCCTGGCATTGCATGCAACTGGCCACCCACGCGAAATCGTTCGAGAACAACCCGGTGCTCGGCAGTGCGCGGCTCAATGCGCTTGGCCTGCATGTGCAGCGTCGCCAATTGGCGATGGCCATGGCCAGCTACCGTCGCCAGGCCCTGGCCTCGCGCCTGGATGCCGGCGAGCGTGCGCATTTTGAAGAAAACGGGTTTTTCATCCGCGAAAACGCCCTGCCCGCTGACCAGTTCGCGGCGTTGCGCGCCGAGTTGGGTGCCTTGCGCAGCACGGGTTGGGAGATGCGCCAAGGGCGTGCGGTTACCCGCCGGGTCAGCCTTGATCAGGATGTGCTGGCCAGCAACCCGGCCAGTGCGGCGTTTGTGGCGGACCGTGGGGTACGCGACCTGATTGCCTATGCATCGTCCAACACGGGCGGCATTACCTATCAGCTGCAGTCGATCATCATCGATGCTGCCAATGCCGACCAAGACCCGCAAACTCGCCTGCACGCAGACACCTTCCACCCCACCGCCAAGGCGTGGTTATTCCTGGATGACGTGGCCGACGACCAGGGGCCGTTCAGTTATGTGCCGGGGTCGCACCGCCTGACGCCCGAGCGCCTGGCGTGGGAGTATCAGCAAAGCCTGGGCGCTGCCCGCTCGACCGAGCAGATGCACCGCGAGGGCTCGTTCCGTATCGACACACCCGACCTCGCCGCCCTGGGCCTGCCGCAGCCGCGCCGCTTTGCGGTGCCTGCCAATACCCTGGTGGTGGCCGATACATCCGGCTTCCATGCCCGCTGCGCCAGCCACCAGGCCAGCCACCGGGTAGAAATTTACGCCAGCTTGCGGCGCAACCCGTTCATCCCTTGGCGCGGGGCGCACCTGTTTGCCCTGCCGTGGATTGCCAACCATCACATGCGCTGGGACATCCGCCTGAAGCGCTGGATGGGTTTTGACAAGAAGAGCCATTGGCGGTTTGTGGAGCAGCTGAATGCCTATGAGCCGCCGCATATTTGAGGCAGTTATCCCGTCGGTCAGCACCGACCCGTAGGAGCAGCCTTGTGCTGCGAAGACGCCAGTGGCAGCAACGAAAATTGATTGTGCTGGCACCGGCCTCTTCGCAGCGCAAGGCTGCTCCTACAAGGGACTGCGCCAGGCGAAAGCCCTTGCGTGCGCTCAGTTATTCCTTCGCTTAGCACCGACCTGTAGGAGCAGCCTTGTGCTGCGAAGACGCCAGTGGCAGCAGCGAAAATTGATTGTGCTGGCACCGGCCTCTTCGCAGCACAAGGCTGCTCCTACAAGGGACTGCGCCTGGCGAAAGCCCTTGCGTGTGTTCAGTTATTCCTTCGGTCAGCACAGACACCTGTAGGAGCAGCCTTGTGCTGCGAAGACGCCAGTGGCAGCAGCGAAGATCGATTGTGCTGGCACCGGCCTCTTCGCAGCACAAGGCTGCTCCTACAAGGATTGCGCCTGGCGGTTGGCTCAGGGTCACTTCATTAATTATTGCAAAACCCTTGCGTGTGCAAGATTAAAAACTGACGCCAAGTTTTATACCGTATTCATCCTGCACCTGAGTATCCGTTGGGGTCATTGCAAACTGCCCGTCCAACTCATATTCAAAGCGGCTGTAATACAACGAGGCAATCACCGGTATCATCCCGTCCTGATTGAACAGCAGGCTCATTTCAGCAAACGGATGAGTGCCATCTTTCAAGTCCACTTTCTCGTTGCTGATGCCATGGATCTCCAATTGCGAATCACCATTGATCAGCTTACGCATGCCGGCTTCGAAACGTAGGGTCGCGGTGTCGAACCGGTAGTTGTAACCCAGCGCCACCTTGGCAAAAGGCGTGCGGTTGGTGAGGTCGATGTCGTACTTGCGGTTGTTCGGCTGCAGGCGGTTCCATTTGTAACCGCCGCCCACCAGCAGGTCGACGGAATGGCGCTCAGCCAGCGTAATACGCCAGCCCAAGTCGAGGTCGGCCTGCGCGTCCTTGACCTTCTGGTTCTGGTGCTTGCTATAGAGGCCGCTGAGTTCTGCCTGATAAATGAACCCGTCGGTTGACGTCATTTTATTGCCGAAGTTAATGAATGCGCCGCCTTCTGGCATATGTTCCGTGTCGGTTTTACCGTGCCCGGTGAATTCCTGTTCGGTGTAGCTTCCCTGTAAGCCAAACGCAAAAGCCGGTGCAGTGTGAGAAGTCGCATCGCAAACGGTTGGCACGGCGCAGACGCACGCCGATACAACAGCAGCAAGAGTCACTCTGCTCATAAGTACTCCATCGGATACACGACGGGCCCAGGGGGTGGCCCGGTTAATGATCACGATAGTCGTATTTTTTAAAGTTGCAGGCGTTACGCAAACTTTACACAGACACTTTTTTGCGTCGTTTTAAAGAGGAATTATTTAGATGTTTAACACTAGAGCGCTCGAAGTAAGTTCGGCTTTTCTTGCTTCGATTTAATATGATTAGCCGCTTTTCAGTGGCCAGATTCCAGCTATCATTGATGGCCCATTGATGGCACGCCACAAGGGCTGCCAAGCAGCCCCTCAGGCCTTACCCCATCACCCCAGCCGCGCCATCTCTTCAGCGACCACCGCCACCGTGTGCTGGATCTGCTCGGGCGTATGCTCGCACGAGACAAAGAAGCGCACCCGCGCCGCCTGCTCTGGCACGGCCGGGTAGACGATCGGCTGGGCATTGATGCCCCGCTCGAACAGGGCACTGGACAACCGCCCCGCCTTGAACGAACTGCCGGTAATCACCGGGATCACCGCAAGCCCCGTGCTGGTGGCGGTGTCCAAGCCCGCTTCACGCGCCAGGCGCAAGAACAACTCGCCCCGCGCCTGCACCTGGGCAACCCGCCCGTTATCCGCCGCCAGCAGCTGCAACGCTGCCAAGGCCGACGCTGCGACAGCCGGCGGCATACCAACGCTGTACAAAAAACCCGGCGCCAGAAACTTGAGGTGCTCGATCAGCGCCGTGCTGCCAGCGATATATCCGCCGCAACTGGCCAAGGTCTTGCTCAAGGTGCCCATCCAGATGTCGACGTCATCACCCGCCAGGCCAAAGTGCTCACGGATACCTTTACCCGTAGCCCCCATCACGCCCAGCGAATGCGCTTCATCCACCATCAGAAACGCTTTGTGCTTGCGCTTGATGTCGACGAAGCGGGGCAGCTCAGGGTAGTCGCCGTCCATGCTGTAGATGCCTTCGACCACCACCAGCACCCGCTCGAAGTGCTGGCGCTGCTCGCTCAACAGGCGGTCCAGCGCCTGCCAGTCGTTATGCGCAAAGCTCAAACGCCGTGCACCGGACAACTGAATGCCCTGCAGGACGCTGTTGTGAATCAGCTCGTCATGCACCACCAGGTCGCGCGGCCCGAACAGGTAGCCGATAGTGGTGACGTTGGTGGCATGGCCGCTGACCATCACCACGGCGTCGTCCACCTCGTACAGCCTGGCCAACCCCTGCTCCAGCTCACGGTGCAGCGGGCGATCACCCGAGACCGGGCGGCTGGCAGACACCGAGGTGCCGTAGCGGTCGATCGCCGCCTTGGCTGCCTCGGCAACGCTGGGGTGGCCGGAATACCCCAGGTAGTTGTAACTGGCGAAGTTCAGGTACTCGCGCTCGCCAATCTGGGTCTGCGCGCCGGCGGTGCCTTGGTGCAGGCGGAAAAACGGGTTGCTCAGCCCCAGCCGCTGCGCGGTTTGTTGCATCACCCGCAGGTGCTGGTAACCCGGGAGCTGGTCGAAACGGTAAAACGCTTCAGGCACCTTCAATGCAGCCTGCTGCACCTGCTCCAGGGTGGCACCTTCCGCGCCTTCGGCGCCTGTGTTACGGCGCCGCGCAAGGGCTTGCTGGATCAGGCGTTGCTTGGCGTCGCCACCAAGGCCGGTCGGGGTTTTGGCTGTCATCTGAGCTCTTAGTCAATCAATCGGTTAGGTGCCACACTGGTCTCGGCCAGTTCTGCATTCAGTTCAGCCACTTGTTCGGCGCTGAGTTCGCTGCCATGACGGGCGAGCACGTTTTGCGCCAGCTGGTCTTCGCCAGTGCCGGCTTCACCGCGCAACAGCTCAAGCAAGCGCACGCTGAGCTTATCGATGCTGGAACTGTCACTGAGCTCCATGACCGGCAGGCGGATACCGAAGCGTTCTTCCAACGCCACCACCAGCTCGACACTCATCAGCGAGTCCAGCCCCAGTTCCTGCAGCGGGCGCTGTGCATCCAGGCGCGCGGGCGGCAGGCGCAGAATCTCGCACACCTCGTGCTTGAGCATCTCGGCAAAGCGCTCGAGCAATTCGGCATCGTCAAGCTCGGCCAGCATGCGCTGGATGTCTTCACCGCCGTTGTCGTCTTCCTGGTCACCGCCGTGGGCACGGGCCAGTTCGCTGAAGCGTGGCGAGGTGGCGGTCGGCAGGAAGCGCGACAGGGCTTTGAAGTCCAGTTCGAGCACGCCTTGGCCGTTGTCACCGCTCAGCAGCATGGCTTCGAGCTGGGCCAGGGCCGCCTCGGCGCGCAGGGCAGCACCGCCCATGCGGCTTTGCAGGGCATCCTTGATCTGGCTGTTGCGGGCCAGGAAGCCGACGTCGTCAATCGCGCCCCACAGCACTGCGGTGGCCGCCAGCCCTTGGGCACGACGGTGGCGCGCCAAGGCTTCGAGCCAGTGGTTGGCGGCGACGTAGTTAGCCTGGCCGGGGTTGCCGAACAGGGTGGTGGCCGACGAGAACATCACGAAGAAGTCCAGCGGCAACGCTTGGGTCAGTTCATGCAGGTACTGCGCGCCCTTGGCCTTGGGCTCAAGCACGCGACGCAGCTGGTCGCCATCGAGGTTGCGGATCAGGCTGTCGTCGATCACTGTCGCGGCATGCACCAGGCCTCGCAGCGGCCATGGGCTGGCTGCGATGCGCTCGAACACCGCGCGCAGCTGGCCGGCATCCGTGATATCGCAAGCCACTGCCTGCACATCGATACCTTGAGCCTGCCACAGCGCCAGCTGCGGCTGGGCCTCGGCACTGGCCGGGCCACGGCGGCCCAGCAGCACCAGGTGGCGGGCGCCCTTGTCGATCAACCATTGCGCCGTGCGCAGGCCGAAGCCACCCAGGCCACCGGTGACCAGGTAACTGGCATCGGCTGCCAATTGCAAATTACGCAGCGGTTGTTCGCGGGTGTCGACCGTGCGTTCGATCGGGTTGGCGTAGGTGATCACCACCTTGCCGATCTGCCGCGCCTGCTGCATGTAGCGGTAGGCTTCGACCACCTGGTTGGCGTCGAACTCGCGGAATGGCAGCGGGTGCAGGATGCCTTGGGCAAACAGCGCCATCATTTCGGCGAACAGGCGACGGGTCAGTTGCGGGCGTTCGCTCATCAGCTGGTCGGCGTCGATGCCGAAGTAGCTGATGTTGTTGCGGAACGGGCGCAAGCCGATACGGGTGTTCTGGTAGAAGTCGCGCTTGCCCAGTTCGAGGAAACGGCCAAACGGCTTCAGCACACGCAGGTTGCGGTTGATCGCCTCGCCCGCCAGCGAGTTGAGCACCACATCGACGCCACGCCCGCCGGTTGCGGCCAGTACCTGGTCGGCATAGGCCAGCGAACGCGAGTCGTAGACGTTGTCCACGCCCAGCAGGCGCAGGAAGTCGCGCTTCTCGTCGCTGCCGGCGGTGGCGTGGATCTCGGCACCCAGCCACTTGGCGATCTGGATCGCCGCGATGCCCACGCCGCCAGCCGCGCCGTGGATCAGCACTTTCTCGCCCGGCTCTACGCGTGCCAGGTGGTGCAGCGCGTAGTACACGGTGAAGAAGGTGCTCGGAATGGTCGCTGCGGCTTCGAACGACATGCCCTCTGGGATGCGTGCCACGGCGTTGGCGTTGGTCACCAGGCGGTTGGCGAAGCTGCACGGGCCAAAGCCCACCACGCGGTCGCCCGGGGCGAAATCGCCGAGCACGTCAGCGCCCTTGCCTTGCACCACACCGGCAAACTCGAAGCCCAGGGTTGGGCCAGAGAAGCCGTTCTCGATCGCTTCGTCAGACAGCAGGCCGAGGGCGAACATCACGTCGCGGAAGTTCAGGCCGGTGGCCCGTACGGCGATGTCCAGCTCGTCCGCCGCCGGTTGGCGCGGCTCGCGCAGCTCCCAACGCAGGTTACGAAGCTGGCCAGGCAGGTCGAAGCCCAGGCACACCCACTGCGCGGCGCTGTCGGCGCTGGCGGGCTGGTCTGCCAATACACGCAGGCGCGGCACATAGCGGCGGCCTTCGGCATCCAGCGCCAACTCGGTTTCGCTGTCGGCGTGCAGCAACGAGGGCAGCACGTGGTCGATTGGTGCCGCGTGGGCCAGGTCCAGCAGGCGAATGCGGCAATTGACCGATTCGTTGGCCAGGGTGCGGCCAAAGCCCCAGAACGCCGCGTCAGCGATGGCCGCGACGTCGGCGGCGGTGTCGGTGCCGTACAGGTGTTCGGCAGCGCCACGGGTCAGCAGCCAGCATTGCGGCGCCAGTGCCAGGGCCTCGCAGGCCTGTACCAGTGCGGCTGCCTGCAGGCAGCGCTCAGCCTGGTTGTCTAGGCCGGCGGCGCTGTCGAAGCCTGCCAGGTGCAGCACATGCGCTGGCGCCTGGTCCAATGCGCTGAGCTGTGCAGCCAGCGCCTGCGCATCGCCAGGCAGGAGCAGGCTCACGAGCTGGCCTTGGGCACGCAGTTGCGCGGCCAAGCACTCGGCAGCGCCCTGCCCGGCTTCGGCAAGCACCGCCCAGTGTTGCACAGGCACCTCTGCCGAGGCGTGCACAGCGCCCGCAGGCTTGTCGGCCAGCAGCACGTAGCTACCGCACGCGCTGCCAGGCAAGGCATCGACGGTGTGCAGCGGGCCGAGGCCGTGGCGTTGCAGTTCATGGCTCCAGAAGGCCGGAGCCTGCTGACGCGAAAGCGCGTGCTGCGGGCCAGCCAGCCACCAATCAGGCTCGCCACCGAAGACAAAGTCAGCCCAACGCGCCGGGTATTGCCCCAGCAGCGCCAGTTGGCCATGGGGGTTAAGCTGCGCGCTGGCCTGGCGCAAGGCATCGCCCACTGCGCCAAGTGCGGCGAGGTCGGTCGGCACCAGTGCCCAGTCAAAGCGGCCGGCGTCGGCCAATTGCTCCAGGCTCAGCACGCTCAGCGCAGGGCAATCGTCATGCAGACGTTGCTGCAGCTCGGGCTCTGCCACAGCGTAGACATAATCGATGCGGTCGAAGTCGAGCCCTGCGTACAGCAGCTCGGCAAACGATGCGCCGCCAAAGCCGATTTCCAGCACACGCAGGCGCTGCCCGGCCGGCAGTTGCTCAAGGCGCAAGGCCAAGGTTTGGCTGATACCGGTAAGCAGGCGCTGCTGGCCGGCCGCACCGAGCACCAGGCGCGCCAAGCTGCTGCCGCTGGTTTCGCGCGGCAACAGGCTTTCGAGCGTTTGCTCGCCCGTCAGCAAGGTCGGCAGGTGACGGCCAATACGCCCCACCGAATGAATGATCTGGAAGTACTCGGGGTAGCTCTGGAACAGTTCCTGCCAGATGGCCTCCGACGACGGGCGCTCGTCGCTGTCGACCAACTGCCAGCTGCCATCGGCGTTGCGCAGCACATTGCCGTCCTGCTCGGCGTGGCGCAGCAGGGTCGCCAGGTAATCGCCCTGGCCCTGGGACCACAGCGCGACCTGTTCGGCGCTCAGCTGGCCACCGGCCTGCTCGACCAGGTCGAGCACAAAGCTGGCACACAGCACATCCAGCAGCGGTTCGACTTCATTGAGGTAACGCAACTGCGCCGGCTCGTCGGCCAGGCTGTGCAGCGCGTCAGCCACCGGCGTACCGGCCACGGCGTGGCGTTGCACGGCAACGGCATTGCCCGGTGCGGCCAGGCCAACGTGGCCGAGGCGCTTGATATCGCCACTGCGGTCGTACTGCAGGCGCACGGCGCGCATGCGCGCATCCTTGATCGCCAGCACGGCAGCGCCGCTGGCATCAAACAGGGTGAAATCAACCAACAGCGAATGCGCGGTGCGCTTGCGCTGGCGTACTTCGGCCAGCACCGGCACAGCACCTGCCGTGCTGAAGGCGATACGCCCCAGCTTGACGGGGATGAAGGCCAGCCCGTTGTTGCGGCCCGGGCGGCTGGCCAGCAGTTCGGTAATCAGCTGGAAGGCACCGTCCAGCAGCGCCGGGTGCAGGTGCAGCGCGTCCAGTTCGTGCTCGATGGCGGCAGGGACGGCCAGTTGCGCCAGCACCCGCTCTTCTTCTACCCAAGCCGCGGCGACGGTCTGGTAGGCCGGGCCGTAGTTCAGGCCGACCGCACAGGTCAGTGCCAGGTGCTGCTCGCCGCTGAAGTCCGCCGGGCGCTGTGGCAGCGCCGGCGCACGGGTGTCCAGCATGACGCCACGGGCTTCGCCCGGCAGGCGCGCGACCACGTGCTGCACCCAGTCTTCATGCTGCGCCAGGTTACGCGAAATGATGCGCAGCGTGCCGTCGGCCTCTTCGATGTGCACGCGGACTTTTTTGCTGCCCTCGCTGCTCAGCAGCAGCGGGTTGTGGATTTCCAGCTCTTCGATGTCAACGAACTCACCTGGCTGGTGCAACTGCGCCGCCGCCAGGGCCAACTCGGTGAAACCGGCACCGGGGAACAGCACCGACTCGCCCACTTTGTGGTCGGCCAGGGTCGGGAACAGTTGTGTGTCCAGGCGGTTTTCCCAGGTCAGCGGCTGGTCGACGACGGGGTAACCCAGCAACGGGTGCACGCGCTTGCGGTTCAAGGGGCTGTGCGACTCGGCACTCACCGGCAAGCTGAAGTGATCACGCTGCCAGGCATAGTTCGGCAGGCGTACCTGGCGCCCGGCAACCGGGAAGCGCGTTGCCCACTGCGGCTCGACGCCGGCAATCAGCAGGCGGGCCACGGTGCGTTCCAGCAGCAGCGGGCTGTGGTCGTTGCGCTTGAGCGTGCCGACCACCTGGCCAGGCTGCTCGCACTGGTTCAGCACATCGGTGACGTAGCTGCGCAGAATCGCGTGCGGGCCGATCTCGACGAACAGGTTATGGCCGTTGCGCACCAGCGCGTCCAAGGCGCCCTGGAACAGCACCGGGAAGCGGATGTTCTGCCACCAGTAGTGATTGCCCAGGCACTCGCCATCCAGCTCGCCGCCAACCACCGTGGAGTAGAACGGGATCTGCGTGGCGCGCGGGCGAATGTGCGCCAGGTCGTCGATGACGGCCTGTTCAATCGGGTTCATTGCTGGCGAGTGGAAGGCGTAGTCCAGGTCCAGTCGGCGGGCGAACACCTGGCGCTCGGCAAGGGTTTCTTCCAGCAGCGTCAGGGCGTCGACCTCACCTGCCAGGGTGGCGCCACGGGCACTGTTTTCACCGGCGACGACCAGGCGGCCGTCCAGCTTCAGTTCAGTGATCAGCTCGCCAGCGGCTTCACCCGACAGGCCCACGGCGGTCATCTGCCCGGTACCGCGGGTCAGCCCTTGCAGGCGGCTGCGGTGGTAGATCACTTGGGTGGCGTCTTCCAGGCTCAGGGCACCACTGGCCCAGGCCGCGGCCACTTCACCGACGCTATGGCCGATCACCGCGACAGGGTGGATGCCTTCGGCGGCCAGCACGCGGGTCACCGCCACTTGCAAGGCAAACAGCGCCGGCTGGGCGATTTCGGTGCGGGCATAACGGCCTTCGCCGTTGTCACCCAGCAGCTCGGCGCGCAACGAATAGCCCGCCAGCGGCTGGAACGACGCATCCACTTCATCCACCGCAGCAGCAAACAGCGGTTGACCGAGCATCGCCCGGCCCATGCCTTGCCACTGCGAGCCGTTACCGGAGTAGACGAACACTGGCGCCGAGGCGGCTTCCAGTGCCTGGCCGGCTTCGAGCACCGCGCTCAGTTCACTGAGGGTGGGGTCCTGGGCATAGTCGTCCAGGGCCTGGGCGGCTTCGGCGGCATTGTCGCTGACCAGCAGCAGGCGATGGCTGTGAGCGTCCCGGCGGTACATGGCCTGATAGGCCACGTCGTAATAATCCAGCTCCGGGTGGGCGGCCAAGTACGCGGCAAAGCGCTCGGCGGTGGCGCGCAGACCTTGTTCGGTCTTGCCGCTGAGCAGCAACGGTACGCGTCGCGCCTCGGCAGCTTTAGCCGGGGCAGCCTGCGGTTCGGGGCTCTGCAGGATGACGTGCGCGTTGGCGCCGCCAAAGCCGAACGAGTTAACGCCGACCGTCAGTTGGCCTTCAGGCTTGAGCGGCAGCGGCTCGGTGACCACCTGCAGGTTCAGGTCGCCGAACGCGATATTCGGGTTAAGCGCCTTGACCCCGATGGTGGCCGGCACGGTGCGTTCGGTCAGGCAGTTGAGCGCCTTCATCAGGCCCGCCACACCGGACGCGGCTTCCAGGTGGCCAAGGTTGCTTTTGACCGAGCCAATCGGCAACGGGTTGCCATTGCCACGCGCCTGGGCCAGTGCTTCGCCGATGGCACGGGTTTCGATCGGGTCACCGACCGAGGTACCGGTACCATGGGCTTCCAGGTAATCGAGCTGGTCGGGGCTGATGCCCGCCTTGGCGTAGGTCTGCTTGAGCAGCGCGGCCTGGGCTTCGGCGTTGGGCAGGGTCAGGCTGGACTTGCGCCCGTCGGTGTTCACCGCACTGGCCGCGACCACGGCCAGAATCGTGTTGCCATCGGCCACAGCCTGGTCGTAGTCCTTGAGCAGGAACAACCCACCGCCTTCCGAACGCGCATAGCCATCGCCATTCTCATCGAACGACTGGCAGCGCCCGGTGCGCGACAGCATGGTCGCCTTGGCAAAGATCATGAAGCCAAACGGGTGCATGTGCAGGCTGATGCCGCCGGTCAGCGCCTGGTCGACATCACCGCTGAGGATGGCCTGGCACGCCTGGTGGAAGGCCACCAGCGAAGAGGAACAGGCGGTGTCGATGGCCATGCTCGGCCCACGCAGGTCGTAGAAGAACGACAGGCGGTTGGCGGCAATGCTCATGGTGTTGCCCGTGGCGGTTGCACCATCGATCGACGCCAGGTCTTCGACCAGCCGGTAGGACTGCTCGACACCGGCGATGCCCAGGTACACGCCACAGTTGCTGCCGCGCAGGCTCGACGGCTTGACCCCGGCGTTTTCGAAGGTTTCCCAGCACATTTCCAGCAGCATGCGCTGCTGGGGGTCCATCATCCCCGCTTCACGCGGCGAAATATTGAAGAACCCCGCGTCGAACGCGCTGATGTCGCCCAAAGTGCCCGCGGCGAAGGTGTAGCTGGTCGCAGGGTTGGCCTTGTCCGGGTGCAGAAACTCAGATTTCTCCCACCGAGAAGGGTCGACCTGGGTGACCAGGTCGCGCCCCTCCATCAGGTTTTGCCAGAAGCTGGCATTGGAAGATCCAGGGAAGCGGTACGAACAGCCAACGATTGCAACCTTTCTACGCTTAATCAAAACCTATTCCTTCAAATCTCATCGGGCACCGTCCCATCCGTCGGACAGCCGGCATGCCTGGCCTGGCCATGAATCTGGCAGGTCGTTTTATGACACTGATGATCGTCTGGTTATCTGAAGCTGCTATGCACGCTGGGAACGCAAGACCTTTGGTCTGAAGCAGGCGTGGGGATATTCAGATTTGTGTGAGGGGATGATACGCGGGTTGGGGGGGCGGGGAAAACCCTGGGGTGCTGCGGGGTTCACATTAACGCTGGGCGGTAGTGCTGCCCCGCTCTAATGAGGGCCATTGCGGCCCTCATGGCTGGCACTGCTAATCGTGTAGAACAGGCCGCTGCTATAAGGAGCGGCCTTGTGTCACAGAGGATGCTTACAGATCCAAGCGCCGCTGCTGATAAATCCAGTCAACGATTTCCCCTTCCGGGGCATAGCCGATCACGGTTTCACGCAGCAACTGACGCACCCGTACAAAATCATCTGCAGAGGCCGCGCCCAGCAACTGGTTCAGCGCGTCCTTGAGCTCGTCCCAAGGGAGGAAGTCCTCGCTTGCACTCATGATCATCGGGTGGCGGGTCGCTAGCACGTTGTCACCGATCAACAGCTCTTCGTAAAGCTTCTCGCCCGGCCGCAACCCGGTGAACTCGATAGCGATGTCACCCATGGGGTTGCGTTCGGAGCGGACGCTGAAACCGGACAGGTGGATCATCTTCTCGGCCAACTCGACGATCCGCACTGGCTCGCCCATGTCGAGTACGAACACATCCCCGCCCTTGCCCATCGAACCCGCCTGGATCACCAACTGCGCGGCTTCGGGAATGGTCATGAAGTAGCGGGTGATTTTCGGATGGGTAACGGTCAGCGGGCCGCCGGCCTTGATCTGCTTATGGAACAGCGGGATTACCGAGCCCGATGAGCCCAGCACGTTGCCGAAACGGACCATGGTGAAGCGGGTTTTGTTGACCTGCGAAACATTGCCCCCATCGCCAAACAGTACGGGCGCCAACTCGCGGCTCAGGGCCTGCAGGGTCATCTCGGCAAGGCGCTTGGTACTGCCCATCACGTTGGTCGGGCGTACCGCCTTGTCGGTCGAAATCAGCACAAAGTTGGCGACACCCGCCTGCAATGCTGCTTGCGCGGTGTGCAAAGTACCAATGACGTTGTTCAGCAGGCCTTCGCTGATATTGTGCTCGACCATCGGTACATGCTTATAGGCCGCAGCATGGTAAACCGTATCGACCCGCCAGGTTTTCATGATGTCGAGCATCTGCGCCTGGTTACGTACCGAACCCAGGATCGGCAGCAGGCAAACAGACAGCGACTCACGGGCAATGCGCTGTTCCAGTTCAGAAAGAATGCTGTAGAGGTTGAACTCGCTGTGATCGAACAGCAGCAGCGTTTTCGGGGACTGCGAAAGAATTTGCCTGCACAGCTCGGAGCCGATCGAGCCACCGGCACCGGTGACCAACACGGTTTGTTCAGCGATGCAACGTTCAAGCAGGTCGCTTTGTGCGGGCACCGGGTCACGGCCCAACAGGTCGGCAATGTCCACTTCCTGAATATCATCCACCTTGACCTTGCCGCTCGCCAGGTCGATGAAGCTGGGCACACTGCGCACATGCAGCGGGAAGTCTTCGAGGAAGTTTAGGATCTCTCGACGGCGGGTGCGGGTCGATGACGGCAGTGCCAGCAGGATTTCCTGGGCGCCGGTATCGTCAATCAACTGCTGCAGTTGCTCTGGGCGATACACTTGCAAACCCGCGATCACACGGTCGGCAATGCTCGGGTCATCGTCGATGAATGCCACCGGCCGCATGGCTTTGTCCATGCGCAGCGCCGTTGCCAATTGGTTACCGGCGGCGCCGGCCCCGTAGATTGCCACCCGTGGCAAGCCATCGTCTCGTTGAGCGAACGGGACGTGCTGGACGGCGGCAGCAAACCAGTCACCCAGGAAGTACTGGCGCATGGCGAGCCGCAGGCCACCGACCATGATCAGGCTCAACCACCAGTAGTTGAAGGTGATGGAACGCGGCACTACGTTCTGATGGTTGCTGGACCAATAAATGATGAAGCCGAGGATCAGCGCAGACAGCGTGACCGCCTTGATGATGGCGATCAGTGCGTCGTTACCAAAATAACGCATCACCGCGCGGTACAGCCCGAAGCGAATGAAGAGCGGGATCGACACTACCGGCGCACACAGGAACAGCCACATGTGGTCGACGATCGGATTGGCCAGGTCGTCGATGCCAAGACGAACGACAAAGGCAAGCCACAAGGCGAGCCAGATCATCACTACGTCAGTAGAGAGCTGCAGCAGCCGCTTCTGGCGCCGCGTTAGCTGTAAAAGCCAGCTGCGCATCTTATCGTATCCTTGAACCATAGCTAGTCAGGCCTCTTTCAATCCGGCATTGAACCTTAACGCCAAACACACCAAGGGAATATAGGCCAGAACAAGACCGGCTATACCGTCGAGATGGGCAGAGCCCACCAACAACGCGATGGGCAACAGCCACCCTATATTGATCAGCAGCACAGCGAGGGTCACGGTACGGTGGCTCCCATAATGCCTTGAAGCATACTGGTAAGCATGGCTGCGATGGGCTTCATGGACTTTGTCACCGCGCAACAGCCGGCGGATCAACGTCCACGTGGCATCAACGATGAATACCCCTAGCAATATCATCCAGCTCCAGAAAAACGCCGGCGAAATCCACGCTGCCTGGAGCGCGAAAAGGCCCAGCATGATCCCCAGGAAGCCACTACCGGCATCCCCCATGAAAATCTTCGCAGGCGGGAAGTTCCAGACCAGAAAGCCCGCCACTGCCATCAGCATCAACCCTGACAGCCACAGTTGCGATACGTGCCCCCCCAGCAAACAAAGCAGGCCTCCCCCCAGGCATGCGGTAACCGCCTGCACACTCGCCAGCCCATCGATCCCATCCATGAAGTTGTACAGGTTCAACAACCACACAAGGTAAACGGCCGCCAGCAAGTGGCCTATCACGCCCAAATCAACAACAACGCCGAAAAACTCCAGCGGTGGCGCACCGTTGAGCCAGAAAAGCCCCCAGGCAGCGGCCGCAAAATGCCCGAGCAACCGCCATCCGGCAGGGACGTGCCCGTGGTCATCCAGAAACCCGACGAGGGCCGCAATCAGGCCGGCACCGAACAGGCCCACAGCAACAGCCCAGTCGATCGCATCCACATAGCCCAGCCATGCCAGCGCAATGAGAAAGCTGACGACGATCGCCACACCGCCGCCGCGGGGCGTGGGTATCGTGTGCGAACTACGGGCATTGGGCACATCGATCATGCTCGTCGCCAGTGCGTAACGACGCAGTGCTGCAGTCAATACAAGCGACACAATCACAGTCAGGGGTAAAAGTAACCAAAGGCTCATCTAGGTTCCTGCTCACGGTAAGCTTTAACAGTGCGCTTCAACTCTTCGGCAACCGATGATCGAGGCGTCCAGCCCAGCACGCGGCTGTTTTTTTCAATGTCGACTCTCAACGAGCCGCACAGCCGGTCCACAACGGCCCGCTTACCCAGCAGTTCAGCGAACCCACGGAGTAACGTGACGGGGAACGGCAGCAGACGAGAGGGCTTTCCAAGTGCCTGCGCAACGTTGCGCAACAGCGCGGGGGTGGAAAGATCCTCTCCATCTGAAATCAGGAACACCTGGTTCGCTGCACCCGGATGGTCGATGCAATGGATCAGGAAGTTGGTCAGGTTTTCCAGGCCAACCAAACTCCTGCGGTTATCAACCAAGGCCAACGGAAGCGGCACGCCCCGATCGACCCACTGGATCATCTTCAGGAAGTTTGCCTTTACGCCCGGCCCATAAATCAACGGTGGCCTGACGATGACGACGTCCATCGCCGAATGTTGAGCCAGCTCCATGAGTCCTTTTTCAGCCTCCCATTTCGAAAGGCCGTAGGGGTCGGTCGGGCCGCAGTCGTCTTCGGCAGTGAAGGCTGCTCCGTCCGTACCCTCGCCGTTGACCTTGATCGAGCTGAGATAAATGAAGCGCCTAACGCCTGAGCGAGCGGCCTCCCGCGCAAGCTTCAACGTGCCTTCTACGTTGACCTCGCGGAATGCAGCCAACGGATCTGCAGTGGTTTCGTTCATGACATGAACGCGCGCCGCGCAATGCACGACCACATTCACCCCAGCCAACGCCGACGACCAGTCGGTCTCACTGTTGATAGCGGGTGTGACAACGGCTTTTCCCGGGCTCTTCTGCGCAGAGGCGCTGGAGCGAAACTGCGCGACGACCTCAAAGTCATTGCTTGCCAGCAATCGCGTCACCAGCGCACGCCCAACAAAACCGCTAGCGCCCGTAACGAGGACGCGCTGAGAAGAAGATAACGGCTGACTGCCACTCATGAGCTGAATCCTTCGTACTTTTCAATCAACAAGGCTGAGCACCGTGCTGAATCAAAATCCCTTATAGCCCGCTCCCTGGCGTGCCTGGCCATTTCCTTCAGACGCTCAGGCTCAGCCAAAAGCGATCGAATAGCCTCGGCCAAGGCGTCGGCATTCTGCACGGGGACCAATAAGCCTGTCTCACCGTCCACAATGGCATCGGTTAAACCGTAGATTGCGGTGCCTACCGTCGGCACGCCCATCGCCGCCGCCTCTATCACCACGGTGCCAAAACCTTCTCGATAACTCGGCAAGCACAACAGATCGGCGATCGCCATGTACTGCTCAGGCGCAGCTTGCAAGCCCAGCACTTTCACCCGCTCAACACATGCAGGCGTCAAATGAGACTCGACCACGGCGCGGCCGTCCGCTTCATAGGGCCCGACCAGCACCAGATAAAGCTCTGGGTAGTGCGCTTGCAGCTTCAAAAAAGCCTGCATCAATTCACCGACGCCTTTCTCCGGCGTCACCCTGCCAACGAACAGCAAGACTTTAGCGTCCGCTGGAATACCCAACTGTTGACGCATTGCGTCGTTGGCAGACGTCGAAAACCGTGCGGCGTCAAAACGACGAATATCAACGCCGGCGAGTGACCCGGAACCGATCACTGAAATTCTCGAAGCAGCGACCACCCCTTCCCTTACCAGGAAGTCGCGCTGGCTGACGCTGTCGGTGAAGGTATGTGAATTGAGCCTGGCGATGAGCATATCGCAGAGCTTGAGCAGCTTCTTCTTGGCCCCGCTCATGGTCACCCAAGGCTGCCCGGTAAAAGTGTGCAGGCGCACCTTGACCCCGGCAATCTTCGCGGCTATTGCCGTAAGCAAACCGGCTTTGGGCGTGGTGGAATGCACGATGTCATAACGCTGTTTGCGGAACAAGACGACCAGCCGAATCAGGCTGACCAAATCTTTGAAAGGGCTGATTTCACGCGCGATCTCGACCGGAATGAAACGTATGTCCTCACGGGCTTGAAGCGCCCCTACCAGCTCGTCGTTGCTGGCAATCACGTGCACTTGCGCGCCCGCCTCACCCAGGGCTTGCAGTTGCGCACTGAGCTGGGTCACTACAAAAAACGGAACCGTTGAGATTCGCGCCACCCTTAGGCCTTTGATCGACATCGCTTGAGGTTCCAATTTGCATGTTCATTATTTTCTATCGCCTGCTGGGCCCTCTGGGCTGGCCACTGGCGCATCGCTATTTTATTTCAGCACTTCGCTGATATGCGCTGGGACGCTGTAGCGCGGCACAAAATTCAGTTCGTCGCGTATTTTGCCTATCGGGTAAGCAGTTTTATTGACCATGGCATCAACTCGCCCCTGTGTCAGAGGCAAGCGCGTGACTTTGCCAGCCACCCACACGGCGAGCCTCACCACCCCCTCCGGCACCCTCAAACGCGGCGATGACACCCCGTGGGCAGCGGCCAGGGCGTTGACCACCTCGCTGAACGGGCAATCATTCGACAGGTTGTAGAGTTGCCGTGAGGCACGCGGATCTACGGCGCAGCGCACGAGGGCGGCAGCAACATCGTCGGCATGAATGTACGTGGCAATCGCCTCTTTGTAGCCGACGTAAAAAAACAACTTCTTGCGAATCATCGCACCCAGCTGCCGGATAGAAGCGTTCGGCATGTCGTCTGCAAAAACGTTGGAGGGCCGAAGGATAGCCCAATCAGCGAAATCGCCCTGCAGCGCAGGGTGAGACATGATCAATTCATCAGCCTGGGTCTTGGTGACTTCATAGGTCCCCTGCGGGTTGACTGGCGTCTGCTCGGTGACGATACGCTCACGGCCAGCCGCCGGGCCATATGCCCCGACGCTACTCAACTGCACCCAGCGCACGCGCCCTGTGCGGCTGCGCGCACGGCCCACGGCAGTGAGTAAACGCTCGACCGCGTCAACATGCAGCGCAGGCATCAGCTGTTCATTTCTGATCTCGCCCGCGCAGTTGATGACGACATCGCAGCCGCTGAGCACGTCATCCACATTCAACTGCGGGTCAGTCAGGTCCCCGGCGAATACCTCTAGCTGCGTGGCATCAAAAAGCGCTGGCTTACGGGTCAGAACACGAATCGAGAGCGCCTGCTCCTTAAGAAGACGTACCAACCGCGACCCAATAAAGCCGTTTGCGCCCAACACTAATATCTTCAATTACGCCCCCCCGTTTTCCACCTGTGCGCCCGCAGCCTAGACACCACCAAGCAAGTCCAAAAAATGATAAGGCAGGAATGGGCTAGGCCCCTGCCCCGACTCTTGCAAATAGTTCCTGTAACTGGCCACTACCGAGATAAGCCCAACCAGCGAAAGCCCCAACTTTATCGCCCAGTCGAATTCAAGATCGTTGTCGTTATAAACAACCATGACCGCCAATGGCAGTGAAAACGACAGCAAATCAAGGAAGCGCAAACCCGCGTAGCTTACGGTCGCCAAGCCAAACGAAGCCGCCGTCAACAGCACCGCCAAAACCAACAATTTAAACTTGTCCGGCCGCGGCATACGTGAGGCGATGACCGCCAACAGCATCACCGCAATCAGCACGACCTTGCTCAACCCAGAAAACCTCCCGGGCGACGCGACCTGCTGATAAGCGTTCAGCTTCATCAAGAAGTAGTCGTTATTCAAGAGCACGACCGACAACGCACAGACGACGAAAACGGCGAACCCCAGCATGCTGGCCCAGCGTGTCCAGCGCATACGCAGTGCCAACAAAAAACCCAGATTGAAAAGGGACGAGTAATGAAACGCCAAGGCAACTATCGATAACGCTGCGCGTTGTGAATAACGGTACCGACGAATGTACTGAAACACCAACAGAAGTACGGCGCTGGCCAAGCCTAAGCGCAAGGTATTCATGCTGTACTGATAGATGAATGACGGCAGGAAAAACGACAACAGGAAGAAGCGTTCATTTCTATTCGAGTGCAACAGAAAATAGAAAAGCACGCCAAATAACACAAGCGCAAACAGCCTGACCGCCCCCACTGCAGAACCCGTGACCGTCTTGAAAAGCCAGCCGGACACCATGAACAGAGGCTCTACACCGCCGCTGAACGCCGCAGGGTCCACGGACTCCAGCAAGAACTCGTAGGTGTTTGTGTCCGTACCCACCGCACCCCGGAAAATAGCCAATATCGCCACGAAAGCGATCACCACCGCAGCAGGGATACGGCTTCGGTTTTTGACCACCTCCGAAACCATAAGCCCGAGCAGCATGATCCCCCAGCCGACGATATAAATCATAGAGTCCTTCGAACCGATGAGTTGATGACGCGACGAACAAACTTCCCGAGTGACCATGAAACGGCGAGCAAGCACGCAGGAAGGCCTATGTACCTGCGCTTGAGCAGCGACAGGTGCACCGCCAACTCGCCTCTCTCCATGCGCCAGAGTTGACCACTCAGGCCTGAGTCGCCGTACACGGGCTTGAAGGTGTTGACGAGTGGGTAATCCACGTTAAAGCATGCCCCACCGCCGAAACAGATATCACACCACAACTGGTAATCTTCGCAGTAACGCATGCCCTGCTTGAATCTATACTTCACGTCTTGCCGAATCATGACAGAAGAGGTGGAAAAGCGATTGGACAGCAGCAACTGGCGTCCCGTCACGGGGATAAAACGCACATCGTCAATCGACGGTTCGCTGCGCTGACCTGCCGCAAAATGCTGGCCAAGCAAGTCGACCTCGGGATGCTGCTCAAGCCACTGGTATTGCAACTCGGTTTTCTTGATATGCCAGCTGTCATCAGAATCAAGAAACGCCACGTACTTCCCAGTGGCTTCTGCCCAGCCAGCATTCCGCGCATTGCCTGGGCCGCCATTTTTCTTCAGCGCAATGACCTTTACCCAGCCCGGCGGGTACCTCTTCGCTTCAGCGTGCAGCTGTTCAAGCGTGTCATCTGGGCTGCAGTCGTCAACCAGGATAACTTCAGAAGGCCTCAGTGTTTGAGCAAACACAGACTCAACCGCGCGCGCTATCGAACCCTTGCAGCGATAACAAGGGATAACAACACTGACACTGACGACAGCACTGAGCTCGGCCAAACGACTTCTCCAACACACCGACAAATAATAAAGCACCAACAACCGGGCACACGACGTTGATCAGGCTTTCAGCTCTTGCTGTATGTAATCCAGCTTGAGCAAGGTCTCCTTGATCTCTTCGATCGACAACAACACGGTATTGTGTGAGGTGTAGTCATCGAGATGGGAAACTTCTTCCTCGCCATTGGAGGAATATTTTTCGTAGTTGAGATCTCGGTTATCAGCAGGCACGCGATAATAACGGCCCATGTCTTCGGCCTTGGCCATTTCTTCACGCGATATCAGCGACTCGTAGAGCTTCTCGCCATGCCGCGTGCCGATGACCTTGATTTCATTCTTAAGCTTGAACAATTGTTGCAAGGCGGTCGCCAGGTCACCCACCGTTGAAGCAGGCGCCTTCTGCACAAAAATATCCCCTTGCTGGGAATGCTCGAATGCATGCAGCACCAAGTCGACGGAGTCCTCAAGCGACATGAGGAAACGCGTCATATTGGGGTCGGTAATAGTAAGCGGCTGGCCACTTTTTAGCTGATTGACAAACAAGGGGATTACCGAGCCCCTGGACGCCATCACGTTGCCATAGCGGGTAGCGCAAATGACAGTTTGTGAACTCGCAGGAATCATACGGGACTTGGCAATGACCAGTTTTTCCGCCAACGCCTTGGAGATACCCATCGCGTTGATCGGGTACACCGCTTTGTCGGTGCTCAATACCACCACGCGCTTGACCTTGCACTCGACTGCCGCGTTGAGCACATTCTCAGTACCCATCACGTTGGTCTTGACCGCCTCCATGGGGAAGAACTCGCAAGACGGCACCTGCTTGAGCGCTGCAGCATGGAAGATGTAATCCACGCCGACCATCGCTTGCAACAGGCTGGAATAATCACGCACATCGCCAATGTAGAACTTGACCTTGTCATTACCCAAGGCAATGCGCATGTCTTCCTGCTTTTTCTCGTCACGACTGAAAATCCGAATTTCTTTCACATCGGTATCGAGAAACCGCTTAAGCACTGTATTGCCGAACGACCCAGTACCACCCGTAATCATCAATACTTTATTTTTAAACATTTCCAAGCCCTGAAATATCTTATTTAAAGTCGCGCATCTTAACGATCAGATCAGCCCAGCTCGGGGGCAGGTAACCTGTCGCCTGACGAAACCGGCTCGAGTCAAGCGAGCGATCAATAGCAACCGCGTCATCCGCCACGATATCGATCGTCTTACCGTATTTCTCAGCGACCAACTTCAACAATGAGTATTTATCAATCGCCTCCGCCGACACATGGTAGAGGCCATTCAGCGCTGCATTGGGCAGCACGTAGTCCGCAATGACCCGCGCCATTTCAACCGTTGGCAGGCCTGAAAATATGGCCTTCTGGTAACCCTTGACACTGCCGGACTGAGAAAGGAACCAGTCCACCAGTGACTTGCTCCCTGACAGCTCGTGACCAATGATCGAGGTTCGCAACGTGATCGCGTTCGCTGAATCATGTACTTCACCGATGTACTTCGACTTGCCGTACAGGTCTTCAGCATCAGAAACATCAGCCTCTACGTACTGCCCCTGGGTGCCGGCATAAACACAATCGGTACTAATATGAACCAGCCGCGCACCAATCAGTTGCGCGAGCTTCTGCAGACGATGAGGCAGCAGCGCATTGATCGGCAATACCGCGAGCGGGTCATTTGCAGTTGAAAGTTGCTTTATCAGCCCAGTGCAATTGACAACGACATCCGGCCGATACTGCATAAAGAATTCAAGCAGGTCGTCTTGGCTAAGCACATCAAGCCCTACCACCAAACGTTCACGTTCACTGGCAGAAAAATACTTGAGCGACGCGGAACTACGTACCGTGCCCCATACTGTGTAGCGCTGATCAGACACCAAGTACCTGAACACCGCATTACCCAGCATCCCGGAAGCACCCAGCACAACTATCTTCATTATAATTCTCCGTAATCAAGACAGACTATACGCTCATGTCACCTGAGTCCAGCCAACTGCTTGCGAAAGATAAATGCCCCCAATGCAGCCAGCAACGCCGAAGCCAGGCATGCACCCACCACGCCCGCCACCGCGCCAGACAACCATTGGAAACACAGGAAGAATAAGCCATTCGCCATCACGGCAGTCACCAACGCAGCGTATAGACACGCGCGATAAGCAGGCAGCAACCAAGGAAATCGGCGACACGTAAAATATACCGTACAGCCAAACGAAAAGGCGTTGTAAAGCAGCCAATTGTAAGCACCGCCAACAGCCCCAAAGCTCGCCACCAGTGCTGGCAGGCCGAACAAGATAATCGGCACCGCAACCAGGTTTAAGCGGAACGCAAGCGACGTCCACCCCGCAGCCATCTGCAGCGAGAAAGGAACGATCAACAAGGATTGCAGTGCCGTACCCACCAGCAGCCAAGGCACTACCGTGTCGATACCCTCTGCCAAAAACGGCTCGAACATCATGTGCAAGGCCGCGCCGGCATACCAGAATACCGCACTGCACATAATGGTCATGATCAACGCAAACAGTACCAGTGCAGCTCGAAATACTTTTTCGATACGCGCCAGTTCACCAACACGCAGGTCCCGCGAGAACCGTGGGAACAACACCGTATTAAAAGCTGTCGAAAAAATATAAGGAAAACCTGCAATCGTGCTGGCAAGGCTGTAGTACGCATAGTCTTGCAGGCCGAGCGCACCGCTCATGAACAACTTGTCATATTGCACGGTTATCACCGAAGTCAAGGAGATCAGAAAAACCCCTCGACTAAATGCCAAGCCGCTAAGAACGTATTTTTTGTGAACCCTCCCCGCCCCCAGCAAGTCACGACGATACAGCACATACATCAATGTCGCGACATACATCAACTGGATTAAAACCTGAAGTGTAAAATAACCCGTCACACCACCGAAGGCGGGAACACTATGAACCAACCCTAATACGCCGAGGGTACGCATCAACGAGTAGACGATGTACACTTTGTTCAGCGGGTATTGCAGTTCATTGCCTACAAATACGCCCTGCAGCAACATCACTGGCAAATTAAGGCCAATGAATATTGCCATGCAGTAAAGGGCGTACAGTGCTTGATCCTGGCTGATATCAGTGAGCTTCAGCCAATGGCTCACGAGTGCCGGCGACGCCAGCGATATCGCGCACGCCGCAATCAAGCCCACTGCAGAAAAGACCAACAGGTAGGTATTCACCAGCGCCCTGACCGAGCGCATTGAACGGTCAGCGCTCGCAACGCCTCTGATCCTGGCCAAACGCTGGATGACGTTACTGGTCAGTCCGCCCTCCAGCACCATCAACACCATCAGCAGTGTAGTAAAAAAACCTACCAGGCCTACCGCTTCTGCGCCAAGCACATAAGCGGCCAGCGGCAATGAAATGACACTTGCCAACGCATAGATGAGCTTTCCGGAAAAACTGGCCAGCAGCAGTGACGAGAGATTAGCTATCTTCATTGCCTCCCACCAATCACTCTGTCACGCTGCGCGTTCTCGTCGATGAAGTGCAGATGCCCGCCCCCGCCAACCTTGCTTCCAGCTTATTGTCCAGGGCCTGCCGTGCGAGGTACACATCTTCTACCACGCCAACCACTTCGCGCCCGTTACTGGCATTAGGCTTCATCACCCTTTTCAGGCGGGAGAAGGTATATTTTGTAACCACGGATACAAACTCAGAAACCAGCCGGACCATGCCCACCTGGCTATTGCCACCTGCCTGAGCCGCCCGACGCGCTGCAAAAATTTCTTTTGCGTAGTCACGGTGATAAAAAAGGCACAAGGCATAAAGGCGCGCTAAGTTGAACTGCGACTGCCGCTTTTCGTCTTTCATACCTTCCAGCGTTGCCCAGGCAGCGTGAGCCCAAACAGTCTCAACACTGAAGAACATGGGCAACTCAGCAGGCCACTGTAAGTCCGTGAAGGGCTTCATATGAGGGTCATCTTTCAAGTTGCCCTTGTGCTTGCCCATGGCGCTACGCCCGCTGTTACTCCCACCCCCACCGCCTGGCATGGTGAAGGGGAAATCGAGCAAGCAATAAGTCTTGCCTATCATCGCAAGCGAAACGGACGCTGACATGTCGGGGCTAGTCCCGAAGAAAATCTTTCCACTGCGGCGACGCAGTTCGTCCAGCAAGTTACGCCTTACCAGGCCATGGTAAAGCTTCGGCAGCGCATCGGTGCCCTGGCATGCCTCATGGAGTGCTTTGTCCAACTGCTTGCTAGCCTGCAGCGTCTCGGCACCCCGCCCAAACGTTTCCAGATAAATGCGCCCTGCATGCGCAGCACCGTAAAACTTGGTGCGAAAGTCTGGCCAGTAATAGAAGGCTTTAACCCGCGGCGTCAGCATGTCGACGTTTTCAGCCTTTGCGTATTCGGCCGCCTCGAGAATCCGTTGCGAAACAGTATCATCATCACCAATCAGGCAGACGTACTCGCCCTCTGCCAACTGCATGGCCCGCTCATGGTTCTCGGTCATGGAAAGACGGCTTTTCCAATGGACGTAAACCAATCTCGAGTCCGCCTGATCCGCCGCCCAGGCAGCCAACTGGCAATCATCGTTACTGGTATCGTGCACCACGACCTGTAGCCGCTCGGACTTTATTTCGAGCAAGCTCTTCACACAGGGAATCGCGTACTTCGAACGGTTATGAGTTGGCACTACAATGGAAACTAGATATTGCTCACTCATCCTCAACCACTGCCTTATGTCTTTTGAGTTTTCGGCACTATGAGCCGACGCTTCACAGGCCAGCAGTGTTCGACAGTTTATTCATTGCCGCACACCACCAGCACCTCTGCTGACCACTAGTCCTGGCGCGCTTGCCTGAACCGCCACGCCTCACGAATGAGCGCGATGAATGTGCCGATGAACAAGCCAACCAACACGCCGATCCCCACAATCAAAGCCTTGCGAGGCTTGATTGGAGCTTCGGGTGGCTCCACTACGCCATCCTGCCGATACACCTCAAACTGATCAGGCGTCAGTGTTACCGAACGATAGAACGACACCTTTTGTTCTCGCTCACGCAAGTTACTCACGAACGGGTCATCAGACACGCGCGCCTGCAAATTCTTAATTTCCGATTCCAGCGCTTTGCTTCCGCGCATATACATCAGCGAGCCATTCATCCCCGAAGAGACTTCCGCTGACAACCCGGTGGTAATAATTGGCGGCTTTTCAAGACCGATGGAGCGCGCCGTGTGCAACGCCTCCGTCAACTGGATAATCCGGTCCTCACGCTCACGCGAGGCATTGGCACGCGCGGCATCGATGGCTCGCTGCAGGTTGTCGGCCTCTACCTTGAACTCGGCAGTGACCTTTTTAATCAGTTCACTTTTGGTTCGCTCAGCCGCCATCTCCGCATACTTCACAACCCAATCAGCCGCTTGATGGGGATCCTCGGCACGTGCAGAAACAGAAGAACGGCCCTCCTCCTCATTAGCATTGAGCACCTGTAGCTGCCCATAGAATTTGGCGTAAAGACCAGCCGAACCTGCACCAAGCCCCTCACCAAGACTGGGTAGGTAAACTTGCTCGAAAAACGCTTGCCGCAACGAATCTGACTGCAGATTGCGCCGGTAGATCTGGCCGACCTCCCGCTCACGAATGGGAGCGAGCAAATCATCACCACCCACCCGTCCGACATTCAACTGACTGATATCACTGCTCAGTGGCGGCTGCAGAAGAACCTTGGCCTCATACACCGGAGTCGCCAGCATTGCGTAGACAACTGCCAGCGCCGCAACCAACACAGTGACCACCAGCACCAGCAAGCGTTGCCGCCAAAGCCCCTCGGTCAAATCGAAAATATCATACTCACGCGCTTCACCGAGGCGCTCACGATCATTGCGCATTTCTTTTAGTTATCCTTGAATCCGACGATCTGCACGATTCCCTGGCAAACCAGGGAAAGCCACTTTCAGCAACCCACCCAAATCGGTGGATCAAGACATAGCTCAGCGGCGATGTGTCACCCAGCCGCCCGCATTCGAGCCTGCCCCACTATGAATCAGAGTACAGCATTCGCTCTAATTCGACCGAGGAAAGCACAATCTATCAGTTTCTTGGCACAGCGGATAACGCGCAGATCATCTTGCCGCTTTCAAGGAATACTCACCTCCACTTGCTGCTTGGCTCCCTGTGCCCGACTGAGTAGAGCTCGGCTCAAGGCCGCCTTTGCGGCTGGCTCCCCATGCACCAAAACCACTTTGGCAGGCGACGTGGCGCCGCCCATGGCAAATTCGAGCAGGCCATGCTGATCCGCATGCCCCGAATACCCACTCAACGTCATCACCTTCGCCCGAATCCCATAAGCCTCTCCATCCAGATCAATCTGCACAAACCCTTCCGCGCCTTCACTGGCCTGGATCACTGCCCCCGGCGTGCCCTTGGCCTGATACCCGACGAACAGCACCTCATGCCTCGGTTCCCCAAGCATGGCCTTGAGATAGTTGACGATCCGCCCACCCGAGCACATGCCGTTGCCTGCAATGACAATCGCCGGGCGCCCGGTGCTCTTGAGGTAATTCACCACCTGCTGATGCCTGGCATGGGTATCCACACTGATCAACTGACCGAAGCCCAGCGGGTCACGCCCTTCAGCCAACCGCGCCCGGGCCTCTTCATTCCAGTATTCATGCAGGTCGCGGTAAACGCCGGTGATGCGTTGAGCCAAGGGTGAATCAAGAATGATGGGTAATTGTGACCAATCAAGAGGATTATCACCCGATGCTTGCCCCGCGTTCAGCAGGGCCTTGCGATGAAGGATGTCTTCGAGCTCGTACAACAATTCCTGGGTACGCCCCAGGCTGAAGGCTGGGATGAGGATCGTGCCGTTATCCGCCAATGCCCGATCGATGACTGCTTCCAGTTTTTCTCGACGGTCGTCGGTACTGGGGTGCAGACGATCACCATAGGTGCTTTCGAGCACCAGCACGTCAGCGCGCTCTGGGGGCTGCACTGGCCGCAGCAAGGGATTGGTGGAGGGCCCTAGGTCGCCGGAGAACACGTAGCGGGTGTTGACCTCCCCGCGCGCCACGTCACACTCGACATAGGCTGAACCTAGTAGGTGCCCGGCGCGCTGCAAGCGAATGCGGCAGCCAAGACCAGGTCGATCGATGAGAACATGCCATTGCTCGAAAGGCAGTGGGACGATCAGTTCATTGAGCATCGCGAGATAGCGCTGCACGTGCTTCGGTTCACGGCTGATGCTCAGCCTGTAGGCATCCTCCAGCACCAGTGGAAGCAGCTTGGCAGAGGGTTCGCTGCACAGAATGGGGCCACGGTACCCTGCCGCCAGCAGCGCGGGGATGCGGCCGACATGGTCGAGATGCACGTGCGTGACGATCAGCGCCTGAACACTGCTCACCTCGAAGCTCGCACCCAAACCCAGGGACGCGGACTCCGCGCCAGGCGATGCATCATCACCCTGCTCCAGGCCGCAATCGACCAGCAAGCTGGTAGCGGGGCCAAGATGAAGCTGGTGGCAAGAGCCAGTTACGCCTCGGGTGGCGCCGTGATGAGAAAGAACGGGGAAATCCATGCTGCTGCACACTCGCCTGGGCCGAAAATGAAGTGTGCTATTACTTCATGACAGCCGATGCGGGCATAGGTGAGACTTTCCTCAATAGAAGTAGGAAACCGCCTCAATTACCGCTTAATGCCGCTTGGCGGGCAGAAGCGCGAATTTTGCGCTTGCTGCGCTGCACGCCGTAGGCGCCGAGCAGTGGGCCGATAGCCAAGCCGATGACCAGCGCGGCCAGTACCAGTACCGCAACCGGCACTTCAGGGGCAGACCAACCAAACAGGACCAACGAGACCGCCTGCTGGTTCTCGAGCACGAAGAACAGCACCACAGCCGCCAACAGCAGCACGAACAACGCCGCCAGGGCGCGCTTGAGGTTACGCATCAGACTGCTCCTTTTTTATCAGGCCTCGGCCTCATCTTCTTCATTGACCCGGTCACGCAATTCCTTGCCCGGTTTGAAGTGCGGCACGAACTTGCCTTCCAAGCTGACCGACTGGCCAGTCTTGGGGTTGCGACCGACACGGGGTGCGCGATAGTGCAGCGAGAAGCTGCCAAAACCGCGAATCTCGATGCGATCGCCCGTCGCCAGGCACTGCGACATCTGCTCAAGCATGGTCTTGATGGCCAACTCCACATCTTTCGAGGAGAGCAGCCCCTGATGGGTGACAATACGTTCGATCAGCTCCGACTTCGTCATATTTTTCCCTTCGTTATCAAGCAGCTAGATCATTGCTTAACCAGTTTGTAGCACGCTGGGAGGGATTTGAACAGGGCGGTTCTTGACTTAATAAAAAAATTCAAGATTGAAGTAAAAAGAAATTTGTCGCGGATTGGCTGGGATGCGCGTGGTTGAAGGGGTACGTCGTGAGTTTTGGGGTGACGCGTAGATCGAGCGCCGCCCGCGCGGCGCATCGCGAGCAACGCTCGCTCCTACGTTTGTTTTTGGCCAATAACGCCTGTGACAGGCGCGCGCGACCGCCTTGTTTGCTAGACGCGATATTACGCCATGCGCCAAGGCGGTCGCGGGCATTTACCCCAGAAATAACTGGCCCGATACAAACGTAGGAGCGAGCGTTGCTCGCGATGCGCCGCGCGGGCGGCGCTCGATCTACGCACCACCACACAACTCACGCCAAATGGCCGCCCCACGCCCCCACTGACCCAGCCATTCAACTCATGGCATTTACATGCTGACAATCTTCCATCGCCCAGCGCCACAGGTCGGCAACTACGCTGATTGGACGCCCTTGTTCACGGAAGAACACGATGCCCAAACCTCATGGCTGCATGCTTCGCCGCGCACGATACTCTGAGCCAGGCAGGCTTTATATGTTGACCACAGCCACACACCAACGTCGGCCACTGTTTCAGGACTTTCATTTAGCGCGCATGATTATCCAGAACCTTCGCCATGCCGAAGTAAAAAACCACTGCCGGTCATTAGCCTGGGTTGTGATGCCTGACCATGTGCATTGGTTGCTTGAATTAGGGGAAGTGACGCTTAGTGTACTTATGCAACGCGTAAAGAGCCGGTCCAGTCATGCACTGCGCAAGGCAGGGATAAAGGTTTCACCGGTCTGGCAGGCGGGTTATCACGACCGGGCTTTGCGGCAAGATGAAGATGTTTTGAGGGTTGCCCGATACATCATAGCCAATCCGGTCAGGGCGGGATTGGTCGCCAGGATTGGCGATTATCCGCACAGGGATGCAGTGTGGGTTTGAGATCGAGCGCCGCCCGCGCGGCGCATCGCGAGCAACGCTCGCTACGATTGATTCGGGCCGCTCGATTTAGGCACCACCACAAAAATCACAGATAAAAAAAGGGCGACCCGAGGGTCGCCCTTTTTCTTACCGATCCAACAGAACTTAGTTCTGTTTGGCCATTGCTTCGCGCAGCAGCGCAGCCATGGTGGTGTCGGCAGCAGCTTCCGGAGCGTTTTTCAGGCTCTGGATAGCTTCGCGCTCTTCAGCGTCGTCTTTCGATTTGATCGACAGGCTGATAACGCGGGACTTACGGTCAACGCTGATGATCTTAGCTTCGATCTCTTCGCCTTCCTTCAGAACGTTACGCGCGTCTTCAACGCGGTCACGGCTGATTTCGGAAGCTTTCAGAGTGGCTTCGATGTCGTCGGCCAGGGTGACGATGGCGCCTTTGGCGTCAACTTCTTTCACGATGCCCTTGACGATAGCGCCCTTGTCATTGACAGCAACGAAGTTGGAGAACGGATCGTCTTCCAGCTGCTTGATGCCCAGGGAGATGCGCTCGCGCTCTGGGTCGACCGACAGGATGACGGTTTCCAGCTCGTCGCCCTTCTTGAAACGACGTACGGCTTCTTCGCCGGTTTCGTTCCAGGAGATGTCGGACAGGTGAACCAGGCCGTCGATGCCGCCGTCCAGACCAATGAAGATACCGAAGTCGGTGATCGACTTGATGGTACCGGTGATCTTGTCACCCTTGTTGAACTGGCCGGAGAAGTCTTCCCATGGGTTGGACTTGCACTGCTTGATGCCCAGGGAGATACGACGACGCTCTTCGTCGATGTCCAGAACCATGACTTCCACTTCGTCGCCAACCTGAACGACTTTCGACGGGTGGATGTTCTTGTTGGTCCAGTCCATTTCGGAAACGTGTACCAGACCTTCAACGCCTTCTTCCAGCTCAGCGAAGCAGCCGTAGTCGGTCAGGTTGGTAACGCGAGCTTGTACGCGAGTACCTTCTGGGTAGCGGGCAGTGATAGCAACCCACGGATCTTCGCCCATCTGCTTCAGACCCAGCGAAACGCGGTTGCGCTCACGGTCGAACTTCAGAACGCGAACGTCGACTTCGTCGCCAACGTTAACGATTTCGGAAGGATGCTTGATGCGCTTCCAGGCCATGTCGGTGATGTGCAGCAGGCCGTCGATACCGCCCAGGTCCACGAATGCGCCGTAGTCGGTGAGGTTCTTGACGATACCTTTGACTTGCTGGCCTTCCTGCAGGGTTTCCAGCAGGGCTTCGCGCTCGGCGGAGTTCTCGGCTTCCAGCACGCTGCGACGGGAAACGACAACGTTGTTGCGCTTCTGGTCGAGCTTGATGACCTTGAATTCCAGCTCTTTGCCTTCCAGGTGGGTGGTGTCGCGCACTGGGCGGACATCAACCAGGGAGCCCGGCAGGAACGCACGGATGCCGTTAACGTCGACAGTGAAGCCGCCCTTAACCTTACCGTTGATAACGCCCTTGACCACTTCTTCGGCGGCGAAAGCTGCTTCCAGAACAATCCAGCACTCGGCGCGCTTGGCTTTTTCACGGGACAGTTTGGTTTCGCCAAAGCCGTCTTCGACCGCGTCCAGCGCAACGTGAACTTCGTCACCGACCTTGATGGTCAGCTCGCCAGCTTCGTTGTAGAACTGCTCGAGCGGGATGACGCCCTCGGACTTCAGGCCAGCGTGTACGGTAACCCAGTCGCCGTCGATGTCGACAACGATACCGGTGATGATCGCACCCGGCTGAAGATTGAGGGTTTTCAGGCTTTCTTCAAAGAGTTCTGCAAAGCTTTCGCTCATTTTAATTCCTGTAGATTCGGGCGAAACAGACGCCCATCGCCACATTCCAGACAATGTGGGTTTCGTTATTTAAAGGAAAGCCGACAGGACGTTGACTGGTGCACCTGCCTGCTCTCCTGGCTATCAGTGAAGGTCGCGAAGCGCGATCTCACTCCTGATACGTTGCAACACCTGCTCGATGGACAACTCGGTAGAGTCCAACTGAATGGCATCGGCCGCTGGTTTCAGCGGGGCCACTGCACGTTGGGTGTCACGCTCATCACGTGCACGAATCTCATCCAGCAGACTCGACAGACTAACATCTTCGCCTTTGCCCTTCAACTGCAGGTAACGACGACGTGCCCGTTCCTCGGCGCTGGCGGTCAGGAAAATCTTCAAGGGCGCATCCGGGAACACCACGGTACCCATGTCGCGACCATCGGCGATCAAGCCCGGAGCCTCGCGGAATGCACGCTGACGCAACAACAAAGCGTCCCGCACGGCAGGCAACGAGGCCACCATCGAGGCGCCTGCACCGACGGTTTCGGTGCGGATGACACTGCTGACGTCCTCACCCTCAAGGATGATCTGTTGCAGCTTACCGGGCTCGGCCGCGATGAACTGCACATCCAGATGGGCGGCAAGTTGCTTGAGCAGCTCTTCGTTGGTCAGGTCGACGCCGTGATTGTTGGCATTGAACGCCAGCAAACGGTACAGCGCGCCGGAGTCCAGCAGGCGCCAGCCCAGCTCGCGAGCCAGCAGACCGGCGACCGTGCCCTTGCCCGAGCCGCTTGGCCCATCGATGGTGATGACTGTTGCTTGCGAATTCACGACTTGCCCTCTTCAGCCACGCGGATACCGACTTCGGCACACAGCGCCAGGAAGTTAGGGAACGAGGTGGCGACGTTGGCGCAGTCATGGATGCGAATCGGCGCAGTGGCACGCAGCGAGGCAACGCTGAAGGCCATGGCGATACGGTGGTCACCGTGGCCGTGCACTTCGCCGCCGCCGATCTGGCCGCCGTCGATGATGATGCCGTCCGGGGTCGGTTCGCACTTCACGCCCAGGCTGATCAGCCCATCGGCCATGACCTGGATGCGGTCGGATTCCTTGACCCGCAGCTCTTCGGCGCCACGCAGCACGGTGCGCCCTTCGGCACAGGCCGCGGCGACGAACAGTACCGGGAACTCGTCGATGGCCAGCGGCACCAGGTTTTCGGGGATGTCGATACCCTTGAGCTGAGCACCGCGCACACGCAGGTCGGCCACCGGCTCGCCACCCACTTCACGCTGGTTTTCCAGGGTGATGTCGCCGCCCATCAGTCGCAGAATGTCGATCACGCCGGTACGGGTCGGGTTGATGCCGACATGCTCGAGCACCAGCTCAGAGCCTTGAGCGATCGAGGCTGCGACCAGGAAGAACGCCGCCGACGAAATATCGGCAGGCACTTCGATGCGGGTCGCCGTCAGCTTGCCGCCAGACTGCAGCGAAGCCACCGGGCCATTGGACTCGACTGCGTAACCAAAGCCGCGCAGCATGCGCTCGGTGTGGTCACGGGTCGGTGCAGGTTCAGTGACCGTGGTCTTGCCTTCGGCATACAGACCGGCCAGCAGCAGGCACGATTTGACCTGGGCACTGGCCATTGGCAGCGTGTAGGTCAGCGCCTTGAGCTTGTTGCCACCACGGATGGTCAATGGCGGACGGCCTTCAGGGCCAGTCTCGACCACTGCGCCCATTTCGCGCAGCGGGTTAGCCACGCGATTCATCGGGCGCTTGGACAGCGAGGCATCACCGGTCATGGTCACGTCGAACGGCTGACCGGCCAACAGGCCAGAGAGCAAGCGCATCGAGGTGCCGGAGTTACCCACGTAGATTGGCCCAGGTGGCGGCTTGAGGCCGTGCAGGCCGACCCCATGGATGGTTACGCGACCCTGGTTCGGGCCTTCGATGACCACCCCCATGTCACGGAAGGCTTGCAAGGTCGCCAGCGCATCCTCACCTTCGAGGAACCCTTCGACCTCGGTCGTGCCTTCGGCCAGCGAGCCGAGCATGATCGAGCGGTGAGAAATCGACTTGTCGCCCGGTACGCGGATTCGCCCGGTCAGGCGGCCACCCGGTTGGGCCAGGAAAATCAGATCGTTGGCGTTCATAGCGTCCACATAGGCCCGGCGGGCCAGGATTTTACTGAAATGCTCGCGGGCAACGCGTGCGCGGGTGAATACACCCAGCAACTGGTGCCCGTCCCCTGCATCGATCGCGTCGCGCAAGGCGTCGAGATCGCTGCGATATGTATCAAGCGTGCGCAGGACGGCTTCGCGGTTGGCGAGAAAGATGTCGTGCCACATGGTCGGGTCGCTGCCGGCGATTCTCGTGAAATCGCGGAAGCCTCCCGCAGCGTACCGGAAGATCTCGAGGTTTTCATTGCGCTTGGCCAGCGAATCGACCAGGCCGAAGGCCAGCAAGTGCGGCAGGTGGCTGGTGGCGGCCAGGACTTCGTCATGGCGCTCGACCGGCATGTGCTCGACATCGGCATCCAATGCGCGCCACAGGCGGTCTACCGTGGCCAGGGCGGCGGGGTCGGTGTCCGGCAGCGGCGTGAGGATGACCTTGTGGCGACGGAACAGGGCGGCGTTGGAGGCCTCTACCCCGCTCTGCTCAGAACCGGCAATCGGGTGGCCGGGGACGAAGCGCGACAGGCGCTCACCCAGGACTTCACGGGCGGCGCGCACCACATTGCCCTTGGCGCTGCCGACATCGGTGATGACGGCATCGCCCAGGTCGAGCTGTGCCAGGCGCGCCAGCAGCTTTTCCATGGCCAGGATCGGCACGGCCAGCTGGATGACATCGGCACCGACACAGGCGGCGGCGAGGTCTTCTTCACAGCGGTCGACCACCCCCAGGGCCACGGCCTGCTTGCGCGAGGGGGCATCCAGGTCGACGCCGACCACTTCGCGGCACAGGCCGCTTTCGCGCAAGCCCTTGGCGAAGGAGCCGCCGATCAGGCCCAGGCCTACGACGACGAGGCGACCGATGAGCGGTGCGGGTTTGGTTGTTACTGCATTTACCACGAGTGCGAACCCTGTTCAGAAATCAAGACAGTCTGTGAGACCGCAGGGGGCCGCTTCGCAGCCCATCGCGACACAAGGCCGCGCCCACAGGTATCACGCAGGCCCTGTAGGAGCGGCCTTGCGTCGCGATGGGGCGCAAAGCGGCCCCGGCAAGCTCATTTACAGCACCGCCTTCGGATAAGACCCCAGCACCTTCAGCCCCACAGCCTCTTGGCTGATCGCCTCCAGCACTGCCTTGATCAACGGGTCGCGGTGGTGGCCGACGAAGTCGATGAAGAACACGTACGTCCACTTGCCGCTGCGCGACGGGCGCGTCTCGATGCGGGTCAGGTCGATACCGTTCTCGTGGAACGGCACCAGCAGCTCGTGCAAGGCCCCCGGCTTGTTGCTCATCGAGACGATGATCGAGGTCTTGTCGTCGCCGGTCGGCGGTACTTCCTGGTTACCGATCATCAGGAAGCGCGTCGAGTTGTCTGGACGGTCTTCGATCTTCTCGGCCAGACGGGTCAGGCCGTACAGGTTCGCCGCCATATCACCGGCGATCGCTGCCGAATTCCACTCACCCTTGACCCGCTTGGCCGCTTCGGCGTTGCTCGAAACCGCCACGCGCTCCACGTTCGGGTAGTGCGCATCCAGCCACTTGCGGCACTGGGCCAGCGACTGGGCGTGGGAGTAGATGCGGGTAATGCTGTCGGTCTTGGTGCTCTCACCCACCAGCAGGTGGTGGTGGATGCGCAGCTCGACTTCACCGCAGATCACCATGTCGTGCTCAAGGAAGCTGTCCAGGGTGTGGCTGACCGCGCCCTCGGTGGAGTTTTCCACCGGCACCACGCCGAAGTTGACGGCACCGGCCGCCACTTCGCGGAACACTTCGTCAATGGCCGCCATTGGGCGGCTGATTACGGCATGGCCGAAGTGCTTCATCGCCGCTGCCTGGGTGAAGGTACCTTCAGGGCCCAGGTAGGCGATTTTCAGCGGCTCTTCCAGGGCCAGGCAGGACGACATGATTTCGCGGAACAGCCGCGCCATCTCTTCGTTGCCCAGCGGCCCCTTGTTGCGCTCCATGACCCGCTTGAGTACCGCAGCCTCACGCTCGGGGCGGTAGAACACCGGCTTTTCACCTTCGGCGAGCGAGGCGGTCTTGACCCGCGCCACTTCCTGGGCGCAACGGGCGCGCTCGCTGATCAGCTCGAGGATCTTCTCGTCGAGGCTGTCGATGCGCACGCGCAGCGCCTTGAGCTCGTGTTCGGACATCAGCCGTGCTCCTTCTCGAATTCAGCCATGTAGCCAACCAGGGCTTCAACCGCTTCCAGGCCCAGGGCGTTGTAGATCGAGGCACGCATGCCGCCGACCGAACGATGGCCCTTGAGGTTGAGCAAGCCACGGGCGTCGGCGCCGGCCAGGAAGGCCTTGTCCAGGCGCTCGTCGGCCAGGCGGAACGGCACGTTCATCCACGAACGGGCGTTGACGCTGATCGGGTTGGTGTAGAAGTCGCTGGCGTCGATGAAGCTGTACAGGCGGTCTTTCTTGGCGCGGTTGCGCTGCTCCATGGCCTCGACGCCACCCTGCTCCTTGAGCCACTCGAACACCAGGCCCGAGAGGTACCAGGAATAGGTGGCCGGGGTGTTGTACATCGAGCCGTTGTCGGCCGACACCTTGTAGTCGAGCATGGTCGGGCAGCTGCTGCGGGCATGGCCCAGCAGGTCTTCGCGCACGATCACCACCACCAGGCCGCTCGGGCCGATGTTTTTCTGCGCGCCGGCGTAGATCAGGCCGTACTGCGAGACGTCGATCGGGCGAGAGAGGATATCGGACGACATGTCGACCACCAGCGGAACGTCACCGGTTTCTGGCACCCAGTCGAATTGCAGGCCACCAATGGTCTCGTTGGACGCATAGTGCACGTAGGCAGCGTTCTTGGTCAGGTTCCAGTCGTTCTGGCCTGGGATGGCGAGGTAGTCGTAAGGCTTGGCGCTGGCGGCGACATTGATGTTGCCGAAACGGCGCCCTTCCTCGATCGCCTTCTTCGACCAGATACCGGTTTCGACGTAGTCGGCGGTACCGTTTTCCGGCAGCAGGTTCAGCGGGATCTCGGCGAACTGCTGGCTGGCACCGCCCTGCAGGAACAGGACCTTGTAGTTGGAGGGGACGGACAGCAGGTCACGCAGGTCCTGCTCGGCCTTCTCGGCGATGGCCACGTAATCGTCGCTGCGATGGCTCATTTCCATCACCGACAAGCCCTTGCCGCGCCAGTCCAGCATTTCGGCCTGGGCGCGCTGCAGGACAGCGTCAGGAAGCGCAGCAGGGCCTGCGCAGAAGTTAAAGGCTCGTTTGCTCACATCCACTCTCGCTCTGCCAAATAGAACAAAATCGTTTCTCGCACGCCGCGCACCGCTCTTTGTAGGAGCAGCCTTGCGTCGCGAAAGGGCCGCAAAGCGGCCCCCAGCTTTTTGCAGCGTCGCTGAAATCCTGGGGGCTGCCTTGCAGCCCTTTCGCGACACAAGGCCGCTCCTACAAAAAACGCCCCCACTAATGGGAGGATCCAGCGTTGCCTGCTGTAATCAGTCAAACGGGGCGACCTTGGTCGCCCCGCTCGGGTTGTTGCGCTTGCTTACTCTTGCGGTGCCTCTTCGGCGCCCGCGCTGTCGTCATCGACAGCCTCCGGCGCTTCGCCTTGCGCATCCGCCTCGACCAGTTCGTCGAGCTCTTCTTCGGAAGGCTCCTGGATCCGCTCCAGGCCCACCAGCGTTTCGTCAGCCGCCAGCTTGATCAGCGTCACACCCTGGGTGTTACGGCTCAGGCTGGACACTTCACCAACCCGCGTGCGCACCAAGGTGCCCTGGTCGGAGATGAGCATGATCTCTTCGCCTTCCTGAACCTGGATAGCGCCGATCAACAGACCGTTGCGCCCCTTGGTACCCATGGCGATCACGCCCTGGCCACCACGGCCGCGACGCGGGAACTTGGACAGCGGCGTACGCTTGCCGTAGCCACGCTCGGACGCGGTGAGGATCTGCGCACCGGACTCAGGGATCAGCATCGAAATGATCTGCTGCCCTTTGCCCAACTTCATGCCGCGCACACCACGGGCGGTACGGCCCATTTCGCGCACCACGCTTTCAGCGAAGCGGATCACCTTGCCGGCGTCGGAGAACATCATGACTTCCTTGGCGCCGTCGGTGATGGCCGCGGCAATCAAGGTGTCGCCTTCTTTCAGCTTCAGGGCGATCAGGCCGCTGGTGCGTGGGCGGGCAAACTGGGCCAGCGGGGTCTTCTTGACGGTACCGGAAGCGGTGGCCATGAAGATATAGGCACCGGTCGGCTCAGCAGACCATTCCGGGGTGTCGCCGTCTTCTTCGTCGACTTCCTCGGCTTCTACCAGCTCACCTTCGAGCACGGTGTCATCGGCCTCGTCCAGCTCTTCGTCCAGGTCGGCGCTTTGCTGCAGGGCCTCGAGGTCGATCTGCAGCATCGCAGTGATGCGCTCACCCTCTTCCAGCGGCAGCAGGTTGACCAGCGGACGGCCACGCGCAGCACGGGACGCTTCGGGGATTTCGTAGGTCTTCTTCCAGTACACCTTGCCCTTGCTGGAGAACAGCAACAGGGTGGCGTGGCTGTTGGCGACCAACAGGTGCTCGATGTAGTCCTCGTCCTTCACGCCGGTCGCCGACTTGCCCTTGCCGCCACGGCGCTGGGCCTGGTAGGCGGACAGTGGCTGGGTCTTGGCATAGCCACCGTGGGAGATAGTCACCACGCGCTCTTCTTCCGGGATCATGTCGCCGTAGTTGAGGTCGTGGCTGGCGTTGAGGATCTCGGTGCGGCGCGCATCGCCGTATTCGGCGCGGATGGCTTCGAGCTCTTCGCGGATCACTTCCATCAGGCGCTCGGCGCTGCTGAGGATGCGGATCAGTTCGCCGATCTGCTCGAGGATTTCCTGGTACTCGGCCAGCAGCTTCTCGTGCTCCAGGCCGGTCAGGCGGTGCAGACGCAGGTCAAGAATCGCCTGGGCCTGTTCCGGCGACAGGTAGTACTTGCCCTCGCGCAGGCCGAACTGCTCCGGGAGGTCTTCAGGGCGGCAGGAATCGGCGCCGGCGCGCTCGACCATGACCTGCACAGCGCTGGATTCCCAGGCAGTGGAAATCAACGCTTCCTTGGCTTCCGACGGCGTCGGCGAGGCCTTGATCAGGGCGATGACCGGGTCGATGTTGGACAGCGCGACCGCTTGGCCTTCAAGGATGTGGCCACGCTCACGGGCCTTGCGCAGCTCGAACACGGTACGGCGCGTCACCACTTCACGGCGGTGGCGGACGAACGCTTCGAGCAGGTCCTTGAGGTTGAGCAGACGCGGGCGGCCGTCGATCAGGGCCACGACGTTGATGCCGAACACGCTCTGCAGCTGGGTCTGCTGATAGAGGTTGTTGAGCACCACCTCCGGCACCTCGCCGCGACGCAGCTCGATGACGATGCGCATGCCGTCCTTGTCGGACTCGTCACGCAGCTCGGTAATGCCTTCGATCTTCTTCTCTTTGACCAGCTCGGCGATCTTCTCGATCAGACGCGCCTTGTTCAGCTGGTACGGCAGCTCGGTGACGACGATCTGCTGGCGGCCACCGACCTTGTCGATGTCTTCGACTTCGGAACGGGCACGCATGTAAATGCGGCCACGGCCGGTGCGGTAGGCCTCGATGATGCCCTGGCGGCCGTTGATGATGCCGGCAGTCGGGAAGTCTGGGCCAGGGATGAACTGCATCAGCTCATCGATGGTGACATCCGGGTTGTCGATCAGCGCCAGGCAGCCGTCGATGACCTCGCCGAGGTTGTGCGGCGGGATGTTGGTCGCCATGCCCACGGCGATACCGCTGGAACCGTTGACCAGCAGGTTGGGAATACGGGTCGGCATGACTGCCGGGATCTGCTCGGTGCCGTCGTAGTTGGGCACCCAGTCGACGGTTTCTTTGTGCAGGTCGGCCAGCAGCTCGTGCGCCAGCTTGGCCATGCGCACTTCGGTGTATCGCATGGCCGCGGCGTTGTCGCCGTCGACCGAACCGAAGTTGCCCTGGCCGTCGACCAGCAGGTAACGCAGCGAGAACGGCTGGGCCATACGCACGATGGTGTCGTAGACCGCAGTGTCGCCGTGCGGGTGGTACTTACCGATCACGTCACCGACCACACGGGCGGACTTCTTGTACGGTTTGTTCCAGTCGTTGCCCAGTTCGCTCATCGCAAAGAGAACGCGACGATGCACGGGCTTCAAGCCGTCACGCGCATCGGGCAGCGCTCGCCCGACAATCACGCTCATCGCGTAGTCGAGGTAAGACTGTCTCAGTTCGTCTTCGATATTGACCGGGAGGATTTCTTTGGCCAGTTCGCCCATGAGAAGCCTGATTCCTTTTTCTGGTGAAACTTCGCAGCGCCATCAAGGGCCGAACGAAGCTCGCCGTCGCGACGCGCAGTGCTGCGACGACTTACGACAAATCAATGAGTTGTGCCATGGATCTGCGCAAATTTGGCCGCCGTGATGGGCGGTCTTGGAAACTGCCGGATGTTATCACAAAGGCAGTGCGGGTGGGGAGATGTGGCAGGCCTTGACACTACAGGTTGTGCAAGGCTCATGCAGGAGCAGCCTTGCGCTGCGAAGAGGCCGATGCAAGCAGCAGAAATACCCGGCGCCGGTACTGGCCTCTTCGCAGCACAAGGCTGCTCCTACAGAGAAATGTGCAGCCACACCCCTCAGTGCAAACGCTTGCGGCACATCAACTGAGCCAGCTTGGCGGTATCCGGGCGTTCAACGATGCCCTTCTCGGTCACGATCACGTCGATCAGGTCGGCCGGGGTCACGTCGAACACTGGGTTGAACACCTCCACCTGCGGCGCCACGCGGGTGCCGGCGTAATCCAGCAGCTCGTCTGCATCGCGCTCTTCAAGGGGGATGTCCTCGCCGGTGGCCAGGTTCAGGTCGATGCTGGTGCTCGGCGCCACGACCATGAAGCGCACGCCGTGGTGCATGGCACTGACCGCGAGCTGGTAGGTGCCGATCTTGCTCGCCACATCACCATTGGCCGCGATGCAGTCGGCACCGACCACGACCCAGGTGATGCCCTTGCTCTTCATCAGGTGGGCCAGGGCCGAATCGGCGCACAACGTCACCGGAATGCCCTCGTTGGCCAACTCCCAGGCGGTCAGGCGCGAGCCTTGCAGCCAGGGGCGGGTTTCGCCGGCATACACCCGCTCGACCATGCCTTCCAGGTAACCCGCGCGGATCACCCCCAGCGCGGTGCCAAAACCGCCACTGGCCAGGGCCCCGGAATTGCCGTAGGTGAGCAGGGTCTGGGCGTTGCCCTGATGGCGGCGAATCAGTTCGATGCCGTACTGGGCCATGGTCAGGTTGGCTTCACGGTCGCTTTCATGAATCGCTACCGCCTCAGCTTGCAGCGCCGCCAGCACGTCTTCCTCCGGGCGCAAGCGCTGCAGGCGCTCGCGCATGCGGTTCAGCGCCCAGAACAGGTTAGCGGCGGTGGGGCGCGCCTCGGCCAGGCTGAGAAAGTCTTCTTCCAGGTCCTGCTCCCAGTCGCCGCCCTCGGCCAGGCGCTCTTCCAGGGCGAGGACCAGGCCGTAGGCCGCGGCAATGCCGATGGCCGACGCACCGCGCACAGCCATGTCACGGATCGCGTCCACCACCTGCGCGACATTGTCGCAGGCCAGCCAGACCTCCTGCGCGGGCAGCAGGCGCTGGTCGAGCAGATGCAGAACGCCGCCTTGCCAGCGGATCGCGGTCACCTTCTCCGCCGCCAAAAGTCGCTCGCGCATCGCCTCTCCCCGTCGTTCGGATATCAAAAGCCGGCGATTATAGCGACCCTCGGCCTTGAGCGCTCGGGTATACTCCGGCCCAATTTAGCGAAGTTTCAGAGGACTCTTAAATGAGCAACGTCGACCACGCCGAAATTGCCAAGTTCGAAGCCTTGGCCCACCGCTGGTGGGACCGTGAAAGCGAGTTCAAGCCGCTGCATGAAATCAACCCGTTGCGCGTCAACTGGATCGACGAGCGGGTCGGCCTGGCTGGCAAGAAAGTGCTGGACGTGGGCTGCGGCGGCGGCATTCTCAGCGAATCCATGGCCCTGCGTGGCGCCTCGGTAACCGGCATCGACATGGGCGAGGCCCCGCTGGCGGTGGCCCAGTTGCACCAGTTGGAGTCCGGCGTCGAGGTTGAATACCGGCAGATCACCGCCGAAGCACTGGCCGAAGAGATGCCCGGGCAGTTCGACGTGGTCACCTGCCTGGAAATGCTCGAGCACGTCCCCGACCCGTCGTCGGTGATTCGCGCCTGCTACCGCATGGTCAAGCCTGGCGGCCAGGTGTTCTTCTCCACCATCAACCGCAACCCCAAGGCCTACCTGCTGGCCATTGTCGGCGCCGAGTACATCCTGAAGATGCTGCCGCGCGGCACCCACGACTTCAAGAAGTTCATCCGCCCCTCCGAGCTGGGCGCCTGGAGCCGTGTTGCCGGCCTTGAAGTCAAGGACATCATCGGCCTGACCTACAACCCGTTGACCAAGCACTACAAGCTTTGCAACGACGTGGACGTCAACTACATGATCCAGACCCTGCGCGAGGAATGAGCATGCGTTTGCGAGCAGTACTCTTCGACATGGACGGCACCCTGCTCGACACGGCGCCGGACTTCATCGCTATCTGCCAGGCCATGCTCGCCGAGCGCGGCTTGCCGGCCGTGGACGACAACCTGATTCGCGGGGTGATTTCCGGCGGTGCCCGTGCCATGGTCGCCACCACCTTCGCCATGGACCCGGAGGCCGAAGGCTTCGAGGCCCTGCGCCTGGAGTTTCTCGAGCGCTACCAGCGCGACTGCGCGGTGCACAGCAAGCTGTTCGACGGCATGGCCGAGCTGTTGGCCGACATCGAGAAAGGCAACCTGTTGTGGGGCGTGGTCACCAACAAGCCGGTACGTTTTGCCGAGCCGATCATGCAGCGCCTGGGCCTGGCCGAGCGCTCGGCGCTGCTGATCTGCCCGGACCACGTGAAAAACAGCAAGCCCGACCCCGAGCCGCTGATCCTGGCCTGCAAAACCTTGAACCTGGACCCGGCCAGTGTGCTGTTCGTCGGCGACGACCTGCGCGACATCGAGTCTGGCCGCGATGCCGGCACCCGCACGGCGGCGGTGCGCTACGGCTATATTCATCCAGAGGACAACCCGAACAACTGGGGTGCCGACGTGGTGGTGGACCACCCGCTGGAACTGCGCAAGGTGATCGACAGCGCGCTGTGCGGCTGCTGATCAAGACCTGAAGTCAGCAGGGCCTGTGGGAGCGGGCTTGCCCCGCGAACGCGGGCGAAGCCCGTGCCATCCTCCGCGCCGCCTGCTTCGCGGGGCAAGCCCGCTCCCACAATGATCGGCGCTGCCCAATGAACAAGGGAAAAATCTGATGTTCGACTACACCGCCCGCCCCGACCTGCTGCAAGGCCGGGTCATCCTGGTCACCGGAGCCGGCCGCGGCATCGGCGCCGCCGCTGCCAAGGCCTACGCCGCGCTCGGTGCCACCGTGCTGCTGCTGGGCAAGACCGAGGCCAACCTCAACGAGGTCTACGACCAGATCGAGGCCGCCGGGCACCCACAACCGGTGGTGATCCCGTTCAACCTGGAAACCGCCCTGCCCCACCAGTACGACGAGCTGGCGGTCATGATCGAAGACCAGTTCGGGCGCCTGGATGGCCTGCTCAACAACGCCTCGATCATCGGCCCGCGCACGCCCCTGGAGCAGTTGTCGGGTGACAACTTCATGCGCGTAATGCACATCAACGTCGATGCCACCTTCATGCTCACCAGCACCCTGCTGCCGCTGCTCAAGCTGTCGGAGGACGCCTCGGTGGTGTTCACCTCCAGCAGCGTCGGGCGCAAAGGCCGGGCCTACTGGGGCGCCTACGGGGTGTCGAAGTTCGCCACCGAAGGCCTGATGCAGACCTTGGCCGACGAACTGGAAGGGGTTGCGCCGGTGCGCTCCAACAGCATCAACCCAGGCGCCACGCGCACCGCGATGCGGGCCCAGGCTTACCCGAGCGAGAACCCGCAGAACAACCCGCTGCCTGAAGAGATCATGCCGGTGTACCTGTACCTGATGGGGCCAGACAGCACTGGGGTGAATGGGCAGGCGTTCAACGCCCAGTGATTTTGGGTGGCCTGTACTGGCCCTATCGCCGGCAAGCCGGCTCCCACAGGATTTATACTATGCCAGAAAGCAGTGACTACCCTGTGGGAGCGGGCTTGCCCGCGAAGAGGCCAGCACAGTAAACCATCAACCCGCCGCCAACGCCGGCCGCACCCGCCCCTGCTGACGCCCTTCCAGCTGCATGCAGCGCTCCAGGAACAGGTACATGCAGTCGTAACTCTTGCAAATCGCCCGGCGCAATTCGGTACGCAACCCCAGCGTCGGGTTCTCCCCCGCCAAGGTACAGATGATTTCCAGCGCTTCCCACGGGTGCGCATCGTCGTACTGCGCATGCATCTTCAGCCATTTCATGGCGCGCTTGCGCTGCTCCTCCGGGAAGCCTTGGGCGTAGGTGTCATTAGCGCACACCACCGCCGACCATTCCCCCGTCGCGCCTTCGATGGCGTAGTTGGTCGCCGCCATGGAAATCGCCAGGTTTTCAGTAGCACACACCCGCCAGCACCAGTCATTGAGCCCATTCAACTCGGGTGGCACCTCTTGCGCCTGCAGGTCATGCAGGTGAACGCCATGGGCATGGCACCAGTGCACCCAGTAGTCGGCATGGTTGAGCTCGACGCGGATGTTGCGCATCAACCAGCGCCGCGCCATGTCTTCGCCGGGGTGGCGGCCATAGCGGGTCTTGGTCAGGTTATGGGCCATGTACAGGGAGAACTGCTCGACCACCGGCCAGCCGCCGATCAGGTACTGGCGGATGGTCGAAGGCTTCAGCTGGCCATCACGCAGGCGCTGGTAAAACTCATGCTCGACCACCCGGCGCTTGCTTTCGCGGCACTCTTCAATCAATTGCTGGGCCCATTGAGGGTAACTGGCGGGGTCCATCAATGGCCCGATACGAACGAATGCATCAATCACTTTCAGCTCCTTGTTCCTTGTGATTTTTCGGACGTGTTGTGTCAGCGAAAGCCGCTGTCTAGCTAACGAAACGTGCCAGGTGCCCGCTGCAACAGAGGCCGTGCGGCGATCCGTTGGCGCTGCAGGCTGTCACAGGTGAACACCTGGGGCCGTTCGATCAGGTAGCCCTGGGCGTAATCCACGCCAATTTCCTGCAGGGCCTGTTCGATCAAGGGGGTTTCGACAAACTCGGCGATGGTCCGCTTACCCATGACATGGCCGATGTGGTTGATGACCTCGACCATGGCCCGGTTGACCGGGTCGTCGAGCATGTCCTTGACGAAACTGCCGTCAATCTTGAGGAAATCCACAGGCAAATGCTTCAAATAGGCGAACGACGACATGCCGGCACAGAAGTCGTCTAGCGAGAACCTGCACCCCAGCCCTTTCAGTTCGTTGATGAAACGAATAGCACTGCCGAGGTTGGCAATGGCGCTGGTTTCGGTGATCTCGAAGCAGATCATGCGTGGCGGGATGGCGTACTCGACGAACAAGCGCTGCAAGTACTCGAGGAAGTTGTCGTCGCCGATGCTCGACCCCGACAGGTTGATCGCGCACATGGACAACGGCCCTTCGCGCCCTTCGTCCAGGCACTGGCGAATCACCTGGAACACATTGCGCACCACCCAGCGATCAAGGGCGGTCATCAGGCCATAGCGCTCGGCGGCGGGGATGAAGCTGCTGGGCAGGATGGTGCGCCCGCTCTCATCGTGCAGGCGCAGCAGAATCTCGATATGGCCAGGGCCTTCGATGGTCTTCAGCGCGGCGATTTCCTGGGCGTACAGGCAGAAGCGGTTTTCTTCCAGGGCCACGTGCAAACGCTGGATCCAGGCCATCTCGCCAAAGCGCATGGACAGCTCGCTGTCGTCGGCGTGGTACACCTGCACCCGGTTGCGGCCCTTTTCCTTGGCCATGTAGCAGGCCATGTCGGCGGCGCGCAGCGAGGCCTCCAGGGTACCGGGGGCCTGCGCCATGTTCACCAGGCCAATGCTCACGGTGGTGACGAACGGGCGCCCCTTCCACACAAAGTGCAGGCTCTGGACCATCTGGCGCAGCTGCTCGGCAATTCGCTCGGCCTGGTCCGGCGGGCAGTTTTCCAGCAGCACGCCAAACTCATCGCCACCCAGCCTGGCCAGGGTGTCCCCTTCGCGCAGCCCCGACTGCAACACGGCGCAAATATGGCGCAGCAACTCGTCGCCCGCCGCGTGGCCACAGGTATCGTTGACCAGCTTGAACTGGTCGAGGTCGAGGAACATCAGTGAATGCCGCCCAGCCTGACGTGCCAGGCCGTTGAGCGCCTGCTCCAGGCGGTATTCGAACTCGCGGCGGTTGGCCAGGCCGGTCAAGGCGTCATGGGTCGCTTGCCAGGACAGGTTGGCGATGTACTGGCGCTCCTGGGTCATGTCGTGCAGCACCAGCACGATGCCGCTGACCTGCCCGTCATTGACAATGGGCGAGCCCACCAGGTTGATCGACACGGTGCTGCCGTCCAGGCGCTGGATCAACCGGGCATGCTCGGCGCCGCCCTTCAGGCTGCCACTGAGCACCTGCTCGACCAGGCTGCGGCCGTCCTCTTCGGCCTGCTCGTCCACCAGGCTGAACAGCGCCGAAAGTGGCAGCCCTTGGGCTTGGCCGGCCTGCCAGTGGGTAAGTTGCTCGGCCGCCGGGTTCATGTAGCCGATATAGCCATCGACATCGGTGGTGATGACCGCATCGCCAATCGCCTGCAGGGTGATCTGCGCCCGCTCCTTTTCGGCCTGCAGGGCACTGGCGAACGCCTGGCGCTGGGCCAGCAACTTGCTGGAGCGGCGCCAGGCAATGGTAATGAGGAACAAGGCAGTCAGCAGGTTGGTGATCAGCAGCACCTGCAGCAGCATGCGCGAACCCTCGCCCAGGGCATCGCTGAAAGCCCTGGCGGCCGGCGTCACACCTTCGTTGATGGCGACGATGCGGGCCTTCCAGTCGCTGATCGTGCCGGCATCGACCTGGCCACCGGCAAAGCCTGTGCGCATCTCATCCGCCAGCACATCCAGCTGGCCTAGGTAGCGGTCGCCGATGTCCCAATAATCGATGGCCGTCTGCATGTAGCTGATGCTGCGGAAGTTGCGATAGAACCAGATGATGCGTTCGACGTCGTCGGGGTGGTTGCCCCCCTGCAACACGGCATCGCGCGCGGCGTTCAAGTCCGGATTGGGCTGGTCGAGCACTTCACGCAACTGGTGATCGCCATGGGGCACGGTGATGGCCTGGCGATAGCGCTGGTAAGTGCTTTCGTCGCGGTTGTCGGCGTACAGGTTGAGGTAGTAGATGGCGTCTTTCTGAGCCTTGGACCACAAGCTCTCGCCCGCGACATAGGCGCGTACCGCCGATAGCGTATAGAGGCTGAGACCGGCCAATGCCGCCTGGAAGATCACGACGGCAATGAAGGGCCAGATGATACCCAGCAGCTTCGGCGCTTCTAGAGTGCGATGTCCCTTCATGGAGTCCCTGTCACAGAGCAGATAAGGCTCGAATCAACCCAGACAAGCACAGCGTAGGCCATTTGCCATCTGCGTGGAGGGGTTTTTTATGACAAGGAATGGGGCGATTCGCACCGCCCGTAACAAGAGGCTCAGGTCTGCTGTAGATGCCCGTACAGCTTGGCGTACAAACCACCCTCGGCAATCAACTGCTGATGGTCGCCATCTTCGGCCACATGCCCGCCATCGAACACCAACACCCGGTCGGCCTGTTTCACGGCCGACAGGCGGTGGGCGATGATCAGCGTGGTGCGGCCGCTGAGGAAGCGTGCCAGGGCCTGGTGCAGGTTGTACTCGGTGGCGGCATCCAGCGCCGACGTGGCTTCATCGAGAATCACCACCTTGGGTTCGGCCAAGACCATCCGGGCAATCGCCAGCCGTTGCCGCTGCCCCCCGGACAGGCGCACGCCGGAACGCCCGACCACGCTGTCCAGGCCTTGCGGCAAGGCGGCGATGGTGGCGTCCAGCTGGGCAATGCGCAGCGCCTGCCAGCAGGCTTCGTCGCTGCACTCGCGGCCCATGGTCAAGTTGGCGCGCACGCTGTCGTTGAACAACGAAGGGTGCTGCAGCACCACCGCGACGTTTTCACGAAGGGTTTCCAGGCCGATTTCCTGCAGGCTGGCACCGCCAAAGCGGATGGTCCCCGCCTGGGCGCTGTACAGGCCAAGCAGCAGCTGCACCAAGGTGCTCTTGCCGCCACCGCTGGCGCCCACGATGGCCACCTTCTCGCCTGGGGCGATGGACAGGTCGAGGTGCTCGAGCACCGGCTCGTCGGCATAGGCGAAGCGCAGGTCGCGCACCTCGATGCCCACTGTTTCGCGGCCCACGAATGGGTCACTGGCCGCGGGGTACTGCGGCTCGTCGGCACGCGCCAGCAGCTCGTTGAGCCGGCTCAGGGCGCCACCGGCGGCATAGTAGGCGTACTGCAGGTTGAGCAGTTGCTCCACCGGGCCGATCATGAACCACAGGTAGCTGAACACCGCCAGCATCTGGCCGATCGACAGGTCGGAAAACAGCACAGTGAGCATCGCCGCGGCGCGGAAGATGTCGATGCCGAACTGGAACAACAAACCACTGGCGCGGCCGCTGGCATCGCTCTTCCATTGCGAGTCCACGGCGTAGTCACGCACTTCCCGGGCGCGCACGCCCAGGCGCCCCAGGAAATAGCCCTGGCGGTTGCCGGCGCGGATCTCCTGGATGGCGTCGAGGGTTTCCGACAGCGCCTGGGTAAAGCGCGCGGTGCTGTCGTTTTCGAGCTTTTTCAGGTGTTTGACGCGCTTGCCCAACTGCACGGTGAAGTAGATCACCAGCGGGTTGAACAGCAAAATCAGCAACGCCAGTTGCCAGTGCATCCAGATCAGGATGGCCGCCGTGCCGGTCAGGGTCAGCATGGCGACCAGGAAACGGCTGAGGGTCTCGCCGACGAATTTGTCGAGGGTGTCCAGGTCGGTGACCAGGTGAGTGGTCACCGTGCCGCTGCCCAGGCTTTCGTATTCCTTGAGGGAAATCCGCTTGAGCCGTTCGATCAGCCGAATACGCAGGCGGTAGACGATGTCCTTGGCCAGCCCGGCAAACAGCTTGGCCTGCACCACGTTGAAGGCCAGGGCGGCCAGGCGCAGGCACAACGTCAGCGCCAGCATCAGGCCGATATAGCCGGCCGCGACCTGCCAGCTGGCCGGCAGCAGCTGGTTCATCCACTTCAGCGCGGCGTCGCCGTGGCCCAGCAGCACTTCATCCACCAGCAGCGGCAGCAGCAAGGGGATCGGCACGCTGCAGCACGCCGCGAGCACGGCAATCAGGTTGGCAGACCAAAGGTTTTTCTTGTGGTGCAGTGCCAGGCGGCGGATTTCCGCCCAGCTCAGTCGATCGGCCGCACTGTGGGGTTTCCCTGGCACAGGGTCGGGCGACCCGGGCACATCAAGCACAGGCAGCCTGCTGCAGCCAGCGGCCGAGCAAGGGTTGCAGGCGCTCCAGCGGCTGGTAGCCGTTGGTCAGCAGCGCCAGCTGGCCGTTACGCTCGGCCAGCAGGGTGGGGAAACCGGCGATGCCCAGGTCTTGCGCCCACGCAATATCGGCTGCGGTTGCTACACGCGTATCGGCGCGGGCAAAGGCCTCGGCAAACACCGCACGGTCGAAGCCTGCCTGTTCGGCCAGCTCAACCAAGTGCGGCGCAGTGGTAACGTCGACGCCGGCCTCGTAGAACGCGCGCTGGATCAACGCCAGCAGTGGCCAGACGCGCTCGGCGTCCAGCTCACGGGCGGTGACCAGGGCGCGGCAGGCAGGCTCGGTGTCGTAGACAAAACCGTCAGGCATGGCGCCCTCGAAACGAAACGGCTGGCCGGTGGCGTCGGCCACCGCCTGCCAATGCTCGAGGATGTACTTGCGGGTCGACGCATCCAAGGCGCTGCCACCGGTGCGCAGGCCGCCTGGCACCAGGTGGGTTGGCACGCCGGCTTCACGCGCCTGGGCGATCAGGGCCGCGGCCACCGGCGCAAAACCCCAGCACCAGGAGCACATGGGGTCCATCACATACAGCAGGCGTGCAGTCATGCATCAGGCCTCGGCTTTGTAGTTGTAACCGATCGGGTGCGGCAGGTTGCGGGCCTTGGCCAGCTCGATCTGCTTCTGCCGGTCGATGGCGCTGCGGCGAGTTTTTTCGCTCAGGCTGTCCCAGCAGTGCGGGCAGCTGACACCTGGCGAATAGTGCTCGGACGCACGCTCCTCTGCGTTGATCGGGTGGCGGCAGGCATGGCACTGGTCGTACTCGCCTTCGCTCAGGTCATGGCGCACCGTGACGCGGTTGTCGAAGACGAAGCAGTCGCCGTCCCACAGGCTTTCTTCCTGAGGCACTTCTTCGAAGTACTTCAGGACGCCACCTTTAAGATGATAGACCGCCTCGAAGCCTTCACCGAGCATGTAGCTGGAGGCTTTTTCGCAACGGATACCGCCGGTGCAGAACATCGCCACTTTCTTGTGCTTGCTCGGGTCGAAGTTGGCCTTGATGTACTCGGGGAACTCGCGGAAGGTCTCGGTCTTGGGGTCGATGGCGCCCTTGAACGTGCCGATGGCCACTTCGTAGTCGTTGCGGGTATCGATCAGCAGCACTTCAGGGTCACTGATCAGGGCGTTCCAGTCCTTGGGCTCGACGTAGGTGCCCACCTGCTGGTTGGGGTCCACGCCCGGCACACCAAGGGTGACGATCTCTTTCTTCAGCTTGACCTTGGTGCGGTAGAACGGCTGTTCGTCGCAGTAGGATTCCTTGTGGTCGACATCCACCAGGCGTGGGTCGTTGCGCAGCCAGGCCAGCAGGCCGTCGATGCCTTCGCGGGTGGCCGACACGGTGCCGTTGATGCCTTCGTTGGCCAGCAGCAGGGTGCCTTTGACGTCATTGTCGAGCATGGCCTTGAGCAGCGGCTCGCGCAGCTCGACGTAGTCCTGCAGGGTGACGAATTTGTACAGCGCCGCGACGACGATCGGTTGTGACATGAACGTGAATCTCCAGGTGGTTGCCCTCGTAAAGGGCGGACCGGGGTAACAAAAACAGGGGGCTGCTTCGCAGCCCATCGCAGGCAAGCCAGCTCCCACAGGTACAGGGTGTGGGAGCTGGCTTGCCTGCGATGGGCCGCAAAGCGGCCCCCTTTGGGATTGTTGCGGATTCTACCAGAACGCTAGAAAGGATTCAGTGCCCACCGCCCGCACACACCGGCGAGGCCGGTGCGACCCCGACCTTGGCCCACTCTTCAGCGGTGTAGGTGTGGATCGCGAGGGCGTGGATCTGGCCCATCAGCTCGCCCATGGTGGCGTAGACCTTCTGGTGACGCTTGACGCTGTTCAGCCCGGCAAACTGCTCGCTGACGATCACTGCCTTGTAGTGGGTCTCCTGACCACGACTGTGCATGTGACTTTCATTGAGCACTTCCAGGTGTTGCGGCGCCAGCGCGGCCAGTTGTTGCTCGATGCGGTGCTGCATGCTCATCACGCGTTACTCACTTCTTGGCGGGGGCGGCGGCCTTGCCAGCGTTCGGATCAAGCTCTTTGGTCATGTCTTCGAGCAGCTTGTTGACCACCGGTACCGCAGGCTCCAGGCTCTGCTGGGTCAGCTGGGCCGACTGCTGGGTAACCTTAGGCATTTCGCGCAGGACTTTCTTGCCCAGCGGCGACTCGTAGAACTTGACCAGGTCCTTGAGCTCGGCCTCGGTGAAGGTGGCGGTGTACAGGTCGACCATTTTCGGCTTCAGCTTGTTCCAGCCGATGGCGCTGTCCAGGGCGGCGTTGGCCTTGGCCTGGTAGCTTTGCAGCACCGGTTGCTTGGACGCAGGCGCCTTGGTTTGGGCGAAGCGCTGGGCGAACATTTGTTGGACCTGCATATAGACCGGGGTGCCCAGCTTGTCGGCGTTGGCCAGGGTCAGGAATTTCTCGGCGGCAGCGTTGTGACTGGCGGTGGCAGCGAGTACCTGGCCGCTGGCACAGGCCAGGGCGACGGCGGCACAAAGGACACGGAGACGGGTCATTGCATTTCCTTCAAGAGAGGGAGGCGGGTACCTCAGAGTAGAGCATTCTGCGCTGTGGTGGCGATGTGCTCAAGTGGGCACGACGAGCGAGGGAACCGCGCTGTCGAATCAGGGCCTAAACTGCGATTTCGAACCACAAAGGAGTGAGTGCAGAATGAGCCGTATCGAGACAGACAGCCTGGGCCCGGTCGAAGTTCCTGAGGGCGCCTATTGGGGTGCGCAGACCCAGCGGTCGCTGATCAACTTCGCCATTGGCAAGGAACGCATGCCGCTCGCGGTGCTGCACGCCCTGGCGCTGATCAAGAAAGCCGCGGCACGGGTCAACAACCGCAACGGCGACCTGCCGGCCGATATCGCCCGGCTGATCGAGCAGGCCGCCGACGAAGTGCTCGACGGCCAGCATGACGATCAGTTCCCACTGGTGGTCTGGCAAACCGGCAGCGGCACCCAGAGCAACATGAACGTCAACGAAGTCATCGCCGGGCGCGCCAATGAACTGGCCGGCAAGGGCCGTGGCGGCAAGACGCCCGTGCACCCCAACGACCACGTCAATCGCTCGCAGAGCTCCAACGACTGCTTCCCCACCGCCATGCACATTGCCGCGGCCCAGGCGGTGCATGAAAAACTGCTGCCGGCGATCGCCGAGTTGTCCTCGGGGCTGGCCGAACTGTCGGCGCGCCACCTCAAACTGGTCAAGACCGGCCGTACGCACATGATGGACGCCACGCCGATCACCTTCGGCCAGGAGGTCTCGGCCTTCGTCGCCCAGCTCGATTACGCCCAGCGCGCCATTCGCGCCACCCTGCCCCCAGTCTGCGAACTGGCCCAGGGCGGCACGGCCGTCGGTACCGGCCTGAACGCGCCACACGGCTTTGCCGAAGCCATCGCGGCCGAGCTGGCGGCCCTTTCCGGCTTGCCATTCGTCACCGCGCCCAACAAGTTCGCCGCCCTTGCCGGCCATGAACCGCTGACCAGCCTGGCGGGGGGGCTGAAGACCCTGGCAGTGGCCTTGATGAAAATCGCCAATGACCTGCGCCTGCTTGGCTCTGGCCCCCGCACGGGGCTGGCGGAAGTGCGCCTGCCGGCCAACGAGCCGGGCAGCTCGATCATGCCCGGCAAGGTCAACCCGACCCAGTGCGAGGCACTGTCCATGCTGGCCTGCCAGGTGCTGGGCAACGACGCGGCGATCGGTTTTGCTGCCAGCCAAGGCCACTTGCAGTTGAACGTGTTCAAACCGGTGATCATCCACAACCTGCTGCAGTCGGTTGAACTGCTGGCTGATGGCTGCCGCAACTTCCAGCAGCACTGCGTGGCCGGGATCGAGCCGGATGCCGAGCAGATGGCGGCGCACCTGGAGCAAGGGTTGATGCTGGTGACGGCATTGAACCCGCATATTGGCTATGACAAGGCGGCGGAGATCGCCAAGAAGGCGTATGCCGAGGGCACGACCTTGCGCGAGGCGGCGTTGGCGTTGAAGTACCTGACCAATGAACAGTTCGATCAGTGGGTCAGGCCGGAAAACATGCTGGCGCCGGGCGGTAAAGGCTGACCCGCTCGCCCCTCCCCTGTAGGAGCAGCCTTGTGCTGCGAAGAGGCCGGTGAAAGTAGCGAAAAATCGCTGTGTTTGCACCGGCCTCTTCGCAGCACAAGGCTGCTCCTATGTATGGACTCGCCCACACTGTCTAGCTGCTTTTGAACTTAGGAACCCGGTTGCATCTATGTATCAGGCCTATTCGAGGAAGCTTTTTGCTTCTGGCCAACATCGTGGTGAGCTCGCAGCGTGCCGTTTACATTGAGGCCATTCATCAGGCCTGTAGGAGCAGAGGCATCTGTCTGCGACGGTCTTACCAGGGGTCAATGTTCACTAGCAGGGGTTGGAGCGCTCGGCGCCCCGGTGGCATTGCTCGGTTGATCAGAGGCTCATAGCAGCCTCCGAGTTGCTGTTCGGTTTGCGCTGATATACCTGATCGCTCTGCAACAAGGCCCAGATAATGCGCAGATTTCGATTAGCCAGTCTGATCGCCGCCTCCTTGCGTCCAAGGCGGGATAGCCAGCGTAAAAGGCGGTGATCGTCTGGCTGATCGGAATCAGGCCTTAGCTGACTCAAGACAGCATGCGCCCCCTGGATCATCAGGCTGCGTATGTAGCCATCACCTCGCTTGCTCATCCTGCCCAGCCTGATTTTGTTTCCGCTGCTGTGCTGGTCGGGCACGATACCGAAGAAGGCGGCATACATTCGGCCACTGGCGAAGCGGCTAGGCTCGGTCTGTTTCGCCACGATCGCCGTGGCAATGATTGGGCCCACGCCACGAATGGTGATCAACCGCTGTGCGACCTTATCTTCCTGGGCTGTCGCTTCAAGCCGCCTACTCAGCGTCGCAATGCGTTCACCCAGAGAGAGCCAGTCAGTCAGCAGCTCATCGAGCAACTCGCGCAACAAGTCGGGCAGAGGTAAAGAGGCATCTTCAAGAGCCCGTGGCACATGCGAATTGATCGCCGCATCGCCTTGAGGCATGGAGACGCCATGCTCTAGCAGCAGGCCACGTATCTGATTACCCAGCGCTGTATGCCGCTTGATGTTGCCGCGCCGGACACGGTGCAGCGCTTGAATAGCCAGTGCTGTAGTGCTCTTGATCGGGATTGAGGCAATACTGGTATCGCGACCGGCACGCAAAATGGCATGGGCGTCGTTACGGTCATTCTTCGCGCCGCTGCGGTGTTCGGCAACGCGTTGCGCAGGCAGGATCCGAACCGGATTACCCTTGGCCTGCAGTAGTCTGGCCCAGGCTTGAGCACCAGGACCGCACTCCATTAAGACAGTCACCGTCACTGGCAGCTTGATTAGAAAATCATGGAAATTTTGACGGGATTTGATGCGATTTTCGTAGATCACCCGCCCGGTAGCATCCTCGCCTGCTAACTGGAAGACCTGTTTGGCCAGGTCTACGCAGAGGGTTGTGCAAAGCTCCACATCAGTGGAAGACAGGGGATCGTGCTTCGAACTATGCTTCTTCATGGTCTCGCCCTCGCTGCCGTTGGCTTCTTTGAACGCCACCGTGGCACTGTGATGCCTCGGCGGGGGCGAGTCCATCGATTACAAGGACGGTGGTTAGCGCATGCTATTGATGGACCTGCGCCAACCGTGCCTTTCTGGCGCGCCAACCGGCAACCAACGAAGGCCCCAGCGCCACCAGCGCCGACCCCAGCACCACCGTCACCGCCCCCAGATACCCCAGGGCATTGATGTCCTCGGCATGCACATAGTCGGGCCACACCCAGGCCGCCAGCGCCACCGCCACAAAGGTCACCAACGGCGTCAACGCCAGCGTCGCGCTCACCCTTGAGGCCTCCCAGTGCGCCAGTGCCTCGGCAAAGGCGCCATACGCCACCAGGGTATTCAGGCAGCAAGCCAACAGCAGCCAGCCTTGCAGCGGCGTCAGTTGCAACGCTTCCAGTGGATGCACCCAAGGCGTGAGCAGCGCGGCGCAGCTCAGGTAAATCACCATCATCACCTGCTGCGAATGCCATGCCGTCAGCAGCTGCTTCTGGCTCAAGGCGTAGAACACCCAGATGCTGGTCGCCAGCAAAATGGTCAGCACGCCAGTGGTGTAGGTGCCGAGTGAGGTCAGCAGCTCTTCCAGACGCTGGTTGAAGAACAGCCCGAAACCGCCGATCAACACCACCAGGCCCAGCCCCTGCCCCAGGCTGAAGCGCTCCTTGAACACGAACACGCTGGCCACCAGCAACAGCACCGGGCCTACCTGCACCACCAGTTGCGCGGTACCAGGGCTAAGCAGCCTGAGGCCGATCAGGTAGAGCACGTAGTTGCCCATCAGGCCAAGCACGGCCACGGCCACCAACCCCTTGCCCTTGGGCCCGAGCTTGCCGAACGAGGGCAACTGGCGCTTGGCCCCTAGCCAGGCGAACAACAGCCCGCCAGACACCAACAGGCGGTACCAGGTGACGGTGACCGGGTCCATCACCTGCAGCACCTGCTTGAGCTTGATCGGCAGGATGCCCCACAGCAGCGCGGTCAGAAGTGCCAACAGCAGGCCATAGACCCAGCGTCCGGAAGTGGTGTGCATAAAGCCCTCGATCAAGCCCGTGGTGGGGGTGCTTGGATTCTACGGGCTTGGCGGCTGGCGCGGGGCTAAGTGCCGGGAAAAGAATTCATCAGGTCATTCCACCGCGGCATGGCTGGACGGGCAGTCCGAAAGGGCCGCTGCGCGCCCCATCGCCGGCAAGCCGGCTCCCACAGATACACCGCCTCTGAGATCCACGCCCCACCTGTGGGAGCCGGCTTGCCGGCGATGGGCTGCACAGCAGCCCCAATGACCAACGGACACAGGTGGCTATTTCTTGTCCTTGGCAAACGCCGCTTCCAGCGCCTCGTTGATGGTGCGCAATACCTTCACCCGGGCCCAGCGCTTGTCATTGGCCTCGACCAGTGTCCATGGCGCGATCTCGCTGCTGGTGCGGTCGACCATGTCGCCCACGGCCTCGGTATACAGGTCCCACTTTTCGCGGTTGCGCCAGTCGTCCTCGGTGATTTTGTAGCGTTTGAAGGGGATCTGCTCACGCTCTTCGAAACGTTCCAGCTGGGTCTGCTGGTCGATCGCCAGCCAGAACTTGACCACCACCACACCGGCATTCACCAACTGCTCTTCAAAATCGTTGATCTCGCTGTAGGCACGCATCCAGTCGGCCGGGCTGCAGAACCCCTCGACCCGCTCCACCAGCACCCGCCCATACCAGGAGCGGTCGAAGATAGTGAACTTGCCCCGCGCCGGGATGTGCCGCCAGAAACGCCACAGGTACGGTTGCGCGCGTTCGTCTTCGCTGGGCGCGGCAATCGGCACGATGCGGTACTGGCGTGGGTCCAGCGCCGCCGCCACGCGGCGGATCGCGCCGCCCTTGCCTGCCGCGTCGTTGCCTTCGAACACCGCCACCAGGGCATGCCGGCGCATGTGCTTGTGGCGCAGCAGGCCGGCCAGGCGTGCCTGCTCGGTGACCAGTTGTTCCTGGTAATCCTGCTTGTCCAGGCGCAGGGTCATGTCCAGGGCACCGATCAAGCTGCGCTGGTCAATGCTGCGACCCAACGGCGCGACGTTGCCCTGGTGCTTGCCCTTGGGGTTGTTGGCGAGGGCGGCTTGCAGGCCGTCCAGCAGAATGCGCCCCACCGCCAGGCTGCGGTAGTAAGGGTCGACCCCCTCGACCACGTGCCAGGGCGCGTAGTCACGGCTGGTGCGGCGCAGCACCCGCTCGCCAAAGCGCACGAAACGGTCGTAGGTCTCGGACTGCTGCCAGTCCAGTGGGCTGATGCGCCAACTGTGCAGCGGGTCGTCCTTGAGCGCCTTCAGGCGGGCTTTCATCTGCTTCTTGGACAGGTGGAACCAGAACTTGATGATCAGCGCGCCTTCGTCGCACAGCATCTGCTCCAGGCGTTCGGCACCGGTGATGGCCTGGTCGAGCACGGCGTCCTTGAACACCCCGTGCACACGCCCCTGCAGCATCTGGCTGTACCAGTTGCCAAAAAACACGCCCATCCGCCCTTTCGGCGGCAAGGCCCGCCAATAGCGCCAGGCCGGTGGCCGGGCGAGTTCTTCGTCGGTCTGCTGGTCGAAGGTGAGCACATCGATCATGCGCGGGTCCATCCACTCATTGAGCAGCTTGACCGTCTCGCCCTTGCCGGCGCCTTCGATGCCATTGATCAGCACGATCACCGGGAAGCGCGCCTGCTGCTTGAGCTCGTACTGGGCTTCGAGCAGCGCCTCGCGCAGGGCGGGCACTTCGGCGTCGTAGGTCTCCTTGTCGATGCTGTGACCGATTTCAGCGGATTCGAACATGCAGTGGCTCCTTCATTGGATAACCAAGACTAGCGGATTTGTGCTGGGGCTGTGTTCGTGCAACCAGCGTAAAAACCGCAGATGGCATAAAATCCCGCCATCCGCTGCAACCGAGCCCACCATGTCCACCCTCCTCCAACATGCCCAGATCGACTGGGACGACCAGGGCCGCCCTCATTCGCGGCAGTACGACGACGTGTACTTCGCCGTCAACGAAGGCATCGAAGAAACCAAACACGTCTTCCTCGGCCAGACCCGCCTGGCCGAGCGTTTCGCCGACCTAACGCCGCACACCTGCCTGGTGATCGGCGAAACCGGTTTCGGCACCGGCATGAATTTTTTCTGCGCCTGGCAGTTATTCGACCAGCACGCCCACGCCGACGCCCGCCTGCACTTCGTCAGTGTCGAAAAATACCCGCTCGGCCACGACGACATGGCCCGGGCGGTGCGCCTGTGGCCAGAGCTGGCGGCCTATACCGAGCCACTGCTTGAGCAGTACGTGGCTGTGCACCCAGGGTTTCAGCAGTTCACCTTCGCCAACGGCCGGGTGACCCTGACCCTGCTGATTGGCGATGTGCTCGAGCAGTTGCCGCAGCTTGATGCACGCATCGACGTGTGGTTCCTCGACGGCTTCGCCCCGGCCAAGAACCCCGACATGTGGACCCCAGAGCTGTTCGCGCAACTGGCGCAGCTGTCACACCCAGGCACCGTGCTGGGCACGTTCACCACCACCGGCTGGGTGCGGCGCAGCCTGGTCGAGGCCGGCTTCGCCATGAAGAAGGTGCCGGGCATTGGCAAAAAGTGGGAGGTGATGAGCGGTGCCTACACCGGGCCGACCGCCCTGCGTAAACAGCTGCCCTGGTATGGCCGCCCGCGCAGTGCTGCGGGGCCACGCGAGGCGCTGGTGATCGGTGCCGGGCTAGCGGGCAGTGCCAGTGCCGCGAGCCTGGCCAGGCGTGGCTGGCAGGTCACGGTACTGGAGCGCCATGCGGCGCCTGCTCAGGAAGCCTCCGGCAACCCACAAGGGGTGCTGTACCTCAAGCTGTCTGCCCATGGTACGGCCCTTTCACAGATGATCCTGGCCGGCTTCGGCTACACCCGGCGCCAACTAGCGCACTTGCAGCGCGGCCGCGACTGGGATGCTTGCGGGGTGCTGCAGTTGGCGTTCGACAGCAAGGAGGCCGAACGCCAGGGCAAACTGGCCGAGGCGTTCGACCACGACCTGCTGCACGCACTTGACCGTGACCAGGCCGAAGCCATCGCCGGGGTGGCATTGCCCGCAGGTGGCCTGTTCTATCCGGAGGGCGGCTGGGTACACCCGCCGGCCTTGTGCCAGGCGCAGTTGCAACACCCCAGGATCCAGGTTCGGGTGCACCATGAGGTGATCGAACTGCGCAAGGTCGATGACCTGTGGCAGGCCTGGGACGGCGAACGCTTGCTGGCCAGCGCGCCGCTGGTGGTGCTGGCCGGTGCTGCCGATGTGCGGCATTTCGCGCCCTGCGCACAGCTGCCGCTCAAGCGCATCCGCGGGCAGATCACCCGCCTGCCGGCCACCGACAGCAGCCGCGCCCTGCGTACGGTGGTGTGTGCGGACGGTTATGTGGCGCCGCCGCGCGAGGGCGAACACACCCTGGGCGCCAGCTTCGACTTCCACAGTGACGACCTGGCGCCGACCGTTGCCGAGCACAAGGGCAACCTGGCGCTGCTGGACGATATTTCCGTGGACCTGGCCCAGCGCCTGGACACCGCTGCGCTCGACCCTGAGCAGTTGCAGGGCCGGGCGGCGTTTCGCTGCACCAGCCCGGATTACCTGCCAATCGTCGGGCCCATGGCCGACCCGCAGGCGTTTGCCGAAGCCTTCGCCGTGCTGGGCAAGGACGCGCGGCAGGTGCCGGAGGTGGAGTGCCCTTGGCTCGATGGGCTGTATGTGAACAGCGGGCATGGGTCGCGGGGGTTGATCACGGCTCCGCTGTCGGGCGAATTGATTGCGGCCTGGGTGTGCGGGGAGCCGCTGCCGGTACCACGGGCGGTGGCTGAGGCGTGCCATCCGAACCGGTTTGCCTTGCGCAGGTTGGTTCGGGGTAAGTGATAGGGCTGGGGTGCATGGCTGGGGATAGGTTGCGCCTTTGAGATCGAGCGCCGCCCGCGCGGCGCATCGCGAGCAACGCTCGCTCCTACGTTTGTTTTTGGCCAATAACGCCTGTGACAGGCGCGCGCGACCGCCTTGTTTGTTCGACGCCATATCGCGTCATGCCCCAAGGCAGTCGCGCGCATTTACCCCAGGAATAATTGGCCCGAAACAAACGTAGGAGCGAGCGTTGCTCGCGATGCGCCGCGCGTGCGGCGCTCGATCTCACCGGCGCAACAAATGCTAAACCAAACACCCAGCACCCTCCCCCATATAACAGATCGTTCTAAAACTCCTGCAAACCTCACCGGTCAGTTCCTTACGGCGCCCTGATTCTGGGCACCGCCTCCCCAACGGAAAAACCGGTAAGGACTTATGTGCGGATTAGCAGGAGTATTGGAAAAGGGGGTTTTAAAGGCCTGCAGGGGCCATATTTCCCCCTGATTCCCCCATAAAAAACCTGTTTTGGTACAAAAAGTGGTACGAGCACTCCGCACCGTTCCTCACCAGAAACCAGCACCATACAGGTGCTGCTTATTCACGAATCGTTTCCATATCCCGTGACGGCTGTTTGCCATCAAATGACAGGCAGGCTACCTTGTCGATAGCGCTCGAAACCGGAGAAAACTATGGGCTGGAATGATCACGTTAACTGGGAGTTGAACGACGCAATTCAAGATCTACTGGATGAAGGGCTTTTAGCGGAAGGCACGCCAGGCTATGGAATTGCTCAGAAAGTGATCAATGAGGGATATGACAGTCTGAGCCCGAAGCAGAAATATGTCTTCGACACTCACGTAGGCAAGCCTCTGGCGAAGAGAACCAAAGAGCTCGAAGTCCGACGAGTCATTGAATCCAACCCAGAATAGCCATTCTGGCACTGTCAACCGGAAGGCCTTGGGCCGTCGTACTCCCGCTCACACTGCTCACCGGCTATTCGGGCTTGGTCATAAGCTTTCGCCAGCTCTCCCGCTCGAGCATCAGCCCGTGTGAGCAGGTCGGAGAGCACCATGGCGGCGCGGGTGGCTGCCTTGCCTCTGGCGATAGCGGCGGTATCCGTGCCGGGGCAACTGACGGAGGCAGCGAGTTGGGCGGCGTCACTGCGCAGCCGCTGGCCAGCAGCATCGGCGTCAGTAGCGCCAGCATCAGCAATCGTTCTTTCTTCATGCCCTTTTACCCTCGCCTCTTGTTGCGCCGCGGCGCGGCGCTGCTCTTCTGTTCTGGCCTGAGCCATCGCCAACCGATTACGTTCGGAAATCTCGACCCGGTAAGCCCGAAACTCGTCTCGAGCAGCTGTAGTGGCATCTCTCTGCTCCTGAATGCGGTGTTGTTGCACCGAAAAAACCATAACGAGGGCGATCATCCACCAGCACCAGACCGGTACCGCTCTGAGCCAGATCATGCCAGCGCCCGCCGCACACCCTCGTCGATCACCTCGGGCTTGTACGGGTTGCCGCCGTTCTCGTGGACAATAATGCCGACCACGGCTTCGCGCAGCACCTGCGGCTTGGAGATGTCGAGAGAGTCGCGCACGCCAACGCCGAGGCGCTTGGCAATGGCCTGCGCGTAGGCCAACGTGTTGTTCTCGCTGGATGGGGCCCAGCGGCTGATGAATTCCAAAGGGGTATCGATGCCAGGGCGCCCGACGCCTGGCATGCCGTCTTTGCCCCGATAGTTGAGCAGAAGCTTGCCCAGGGCACGGATGCCGTTCTCGGCCTGGTCAAAACGGGCGAATCGCGGACTGGCAACGCCTACCTCCACGCCAAGCTGGCCCTGCCAAGCGTTCCGTGGGTTGAAATCGATGTTGCCGGGATTGTTGTTGCGGACGCCGCGCGGTGTGGACATGGTTTCTCCAGACGAAAGAAAGCCCGCACGTGGCGGGCTGCAGGAATTTCAGGCACAAAAAAACCGCTCTTGGCGGTATCTGGTCAGCAATGCGGGTGATTAGGCGGTGATGCCGTAGTCAGCGACCATGCTTGCAACCAGCGCAGCCAGCTGACCCTTGAGGAAATCCGAACGAAGCATGCTGGTGTTGAAGACATACACGTCCCCAACCAACGTGGTCCGCAGACCGTTCGCGCCAAGGTGGTATCCGATTTCCAGGTAGTCGTCGGGGCCGGGGAACAGGGTCACGTCCTTCTCCATGCTGGAAAGTGCGGAGAGGCCATTCACCCCGATGGATGTGGTCTTGGTGTCGTTGTTGAAGTCAGAAACGACGATCTGCCACTTGCTGCGCTGAACCGGTGCCTGGACGTTTGGAATGGTGGCATTGGGGCCATAAGCCGAGACGTACGCTTGAGACCCTTCCGGCACGCCAGTGTGACGAAGCGGGCAGTTCACATAGGCGTCAGCGCTGGTGAACCCCGAAAGGATGTTCACGGTACCGGAAGACAAAGGCTGGATTGCCACTGCACTGACCACACAGTAGGACGAATTCAAGCTCCCACCTGGTAGGGCGATCGCCGCAGCTGCCCCGTTGGTCTTGAGGGCAACGGCAGCGTGGCCGTTGTAGGCGGTGCGCGTGAAGCTGTTCGGGGTACCCTTCTCCACCAGGGGCTTTCCGGTGCGCAGACAAAGCCCGGAAACACCGCCTGCCTGGGTGTTGGACATAGAGCGGGGGCTCATGAAGTTGCAGAGATTGGCAATCTTTGTCGCCACGACATCCGAGTTAGACACCTCGATCCGCTCTGCGCCACTTCCGCCACCGATCTTGATGCCGTCAAGCCTGATCAATTTCCCAATCATTTACTCAATTCTCCACTGTCACACGCTGGTGCACAGCCCAGTTATAGAAAGGACGGCCATAGCCATCTTTGATGATTTCGCTATCGCGCAGGCAGGACCTGGCGCCCGTAGTTGGCCCACCAGCAGCACCGGAGGTGCCGATGTCGGCAATACCGACGTAGGCCCCGGTTCCGGTAGGGTCTGCCGACAGAGTTACGGCAACCCGACCACGGCCTAGCAGACGAACGCTGGAAATTGCTACAGGACCAGCTGAGTCGACATAGCGGAGCCCCCAGTTGCCTGGGTCCGAAACAGCCGACGTATCGAATGCCAGCTCGCCATGTGGGGTGTGGAAGTCGAGAGTTACTACCCGGCCAACCCGCACTGCTCGGGTGCAGTGGGTTGGCAGCCAAGAGCGACCGTTGATAACCCGTTCGCCAGCCATACCGTGCATGCAGCCGAGCCGCATGGATGATTCCGCCGGCAGGTGGATGCCATCAGGCACTGTAGGCAGCCAGTACTTCGGCCCGGCACAGACAAACCTGTCGGGGAAATCCAGAGCAGCCCGGATCTGCGCAAACGGCACACCGCTCTCGGCACGGTTGTAGGCAGTCCAGTTGCTGATTTGAGAGAGCAGGAGCGGACGGCGCTTCGATCTCCCGATTATGGCGTTGAGGTCCGCTTCGTAGTCAGCCTGCAGCTGGATCAAGGCCTGGTAATACTCTTCTTCAGGCATGGCGTTGTTCGCCTCGCCCTGAATCCAGTCGATGTACGGAACATCGTATTCGACGCCCAAGGCATCGCATTCAGCCTTGGCGGCCGTAATTGCGGTTATGCTGTTCTGGTAGTAAAGCGAGCCTTTCGAGAGCTGGGAGATGGTGTAGCCGTTACGACCATGAAGGCTCACTAGGACCGCCACGTCGGATGGCAGGGTTCCCCGGCGACCAAGCTGGGCGGCATGCTGAACGATCGGGGTCTCGGTGTAGACAGCGATCATTGGCTTGAATGGCGCTACATCATTCGAAGTCAGCGTGTCGTCCTGATTGGCAAGCCGAACGCCGTTTTGGATAGTAAACAGCCGGTTTGCAATCGGAGGTAAGACAGTTGTAACCGCCGACTGAGCGCCCATTACAAGCGACTGCCCACCGCCAACAATATGCAAGAACTTGACCGCGAACGGCGCTCGAGAACCAGGCACAGGGATCTGGGCCAACTGCTTGACGATCGGGCCAGACCGGGACAGATAGGCAATACCCGCACCCGACACTTCCGGGTTGTAGTTCAAGCCTGTCGAGGTGATCTGGTACGGCACGCCACCAACCAGACAGAACACATCGCCATTTTCCAGGTAAACGCTGACATCGCCGGTGGCCTCGCCGAACATGTAAACGGAGCCGTCCCAGCGAATGCCGAAGATCACGTAGTGCTCGCTGTCAACGATCGCCCAGGCGAACTTGGACAACATGCCCAGGCCTGGGAGCTCATCGAGGAGCGCGAATGCAACGCCGTCCTTCCTCACCCCAAGAATCGGGTTTCCGTCTTGATCGGTGTAACCAGTTGCCATGCTTGAGGAGAGCATGAACGGATCAGCCAGATCAAAGCCCGAAAGGCCCGCATCCCTTGCGCTATCTGCTACGCCTTTGGTCATTCGCATGGCGTCCGCGTTTGGGTAAGCGTCAACGAATACTGCAGACCCACTCTCGTTACGAAAGACCGTAACGTACTCGTCTTGCGCACTGGACAGCACGCTGAAGTTGGTTCCATCAACTGTGGCCGACAGGCCTTCTGCCACCGAGGTGTAGGGCATTGCTCCACCAAGCTGCGTTGCCAGGTTGGTCATCACCATGGCGTTGGTGGGACGCATTACGCCGCTGCCAACGTCCATCATCTTCACTTCGGGCGACAAAAGTAACTCGTCTGCCTTGTCGATCGTTTGGGTCAAGCGCGCGAGGTCTTCGGCTCCGCTCATGTTTACTCCAGGCGAAAAAAAGCCCACCGAAGTGGGCAGGAATTAAGTAGCCGTGGCGCCTGGCCAAGACTTCGTGTACCAACGCTCCAGCAGGGCGCGCAGTTGCGCTGTCATCACCGTGATCGGCATGCCGGCGAGTAGCGAAGTGAACTCCGCTTCGTCAACGATGGGCAGTTCGTATAGCTCCAGCTCGGCCGTGTAGCGCCAGAGATTGACGCCAACCAGCTCCGGGACCACCGGTGTATCCGTGAACCGAGCCCGGGTAGGCTGCAGCCCCAGCGGGGTTAGTAACGGACACAGGAACCAGTCAGCCCACTTGATCCCCCACTTGCGCCAGCCGTCAAACAGCTTTGCCTCCGTGGCGGTGAACATCCAGGAGACGTTCACCAGGGTAGGTACCGTCCGGTAGCGCCGGCGCTGCATGGCCCTGCCGGTTACCAGCGGCGTCCGCTCGATAGGGCTCACCGGCGAGAACCCATACCCCTCGCGCAACGCCAGCGGAAGGTTGTCAGGTATCGAAAGCATCAAGCCCCTCCTCAGGTCGGTGCGAAATTGTCGTCGTCGGCATACACCCGCACGTCGTAGTTCACGGCCTCGACATCGGCGGTGAAGTCCTCCGGGGTGATGGATTCGATAAGGATCGGGTAGCTCCACCTGGTGGTTGTGCCGAACTGCAGGTGTGGCGGCTCAATGTCCCAGGACAGGTCCGGTACGAAGTCCAGTTCTGGCACGGTCAACCTGGTGTCGTCGACCCGGGTTGCGGGCCATGGGCCGCTGAGCGTGCCATCTGGTCGGCGTAGGCCAACAACGTGGCTGGCCCCCTCCTCCCACGGCAACGGCTCCGAGCTCTCCAGCAGGGTCAGGTTGTTCCCTACCTGGAAGTCGACAAGTAGCGCGCTCTGGCCGTAGCCTGGGATGTCGTCGGAAGCGGCGCAATAGCTCTTGTACCGGCTGTTCATCGCGGCGAGCTCCGTCGAGAACGTGTAGCCGTGACGCTGGTACTTGTAGCGCCGCCGCTGCCGCATCCCGATGCGCCAGGCCCGATCCCGATTGATCACCCCTTTCAGCGTGATTTTCTCGGTTTTAAGGCCTTGGTCGCCCGGCAGCCGGCACTTCACGGTTTCCTTCTGCCAGGTGTCCTCGTCGGTGTACTCAACATCGACCCCGTCATAGTCATCTGGGCGCACCGTGGTGAACTTGCGGACCAGCCTCGCCACCATGCTCTGCGGCGTGTACAGATGCTCGTACACCGATCGCGGCTCGTCGCGCACTGGGCGTATCAACCCGCGGTCAATCGTCAGCTCAGCAAAGCCCGCCATCAGCACCGTGTTTAATGCCTCAAGCACCGTCTCCTGCCCGTTGACCTCCAGATCAAACTTGTCGCCACGGGCCCGCCAGATTGCATCCAGGCGGTCCAGTTCGACCAGATCAAGGTCGTCGTCGGTGTAGCCGATGGTCCTGGCCACATGGGCAACCCACGGCACAATGTCCCGAGTCGGCGTCTCGACCGCCCAGGCACCGCCGCTTCGTACTGGAAGCACCCGGGTAGGACGAACCGACACCATGGTTTGAGATTGCGCCGACAGCCGGTTGCTGCCCTTGATGTAGACGACCATGACCGTCACGTCGGCATAGCGGCGCGGCACGCGCTCAATCCGGGCACGCAAGCCAAACCACTGCACGCGGTCTTGCTTGTTAGAGCTGGTCGACTCCTCGCCGATTCGACGCACGCGCACTTCCGGACGCATGACGGTCGGCAGCGAGATCTTCCGGGTGTAGCCCATCTGATCCGGCGATGTCGCCGTGTAGGTCGTTGTGACGGAAGTCCAAGCGCCGGCAGTGGCGATATCGCGGTACTGGATCTCGACCTTGACGCTGACCTGCCGGGGGTTGCCGTTCTTGTCGGTGTAGCGGATCAGGCCTTGCGGGAAGAAGAAGTCCACCTCAAGGCGGCGGGTAACCTCCCCGTCCGGCAGCGCAGCAATCGGGCCGGACCAGTCGCCTTCGGTCGTGGAACCGTCGAGGACGATATTCACGTCATTGCTTTGGATCGGATCGAAGCCATCCCAGTCGTCATCTTCAGCGCCGGTGTCGGTGAGCCGCGTGACGGTAATGGCTGACGGCCCATGCGCTTCGTTCTCGGGCGTGCCCTCGTCATCCTCCTCGGAGTCGTCGGAGACGGCGGTAATCCGGTAGCGTAGGTCGCGATAACCGATAGTCGAGAGCAACTCGCCAACCTGCAGACCAATCGCCGGCGCGCCGCCGTCGTAAGCCAGGGTCATCTTGGCGAGCTGGCCATCGGTGGCAGCTTCGGACTTGGTGCCGGTGGCAAAAACCGGGCTGGCCCCGAAAATATCTGAGGTGGAGCCGGTGAGTCCCAGCGCAACACCGCTGTATGGCGCTGCCTGCTCGGCGATCCGCAGGCGACCGGACGAAGCGCTGGCCAGCAGCGGTGTGCCAGCCAACCCGCTGTTTACCGCTGAGACCAGGCCCGCCAGATTAGTGGTGTCGGCATTCAGCGTTACAGGGTACGTGCTTGCACCGCGGGTAACGGTGAAGGTGAGCGGCACCACATCGAAGTTGAAGCGGTTTGGCGCAGCGCTACCAGTCACCATGGACGGGCTACCGGGAACTTCCGGAGTGCCAGGCACTTCAGGGTCGTAGGTGGCCACCAGGTAATCGCCGGCGTTGGCCCCGGCGATCTCGATCTTCATGCCCACGAAAGGCTGCAACATGGGCAGGTACTTACCGCTGATCACCGTGGCGGTGCCATCGGCGGGCGCGGTGAAGGTGTACGGGTACGGCACCTCGATGCGGGCGATCATGCCGCTCGTCCAGCCCACCGGGAACCACCCAGCCCCTTCAGGAACAGTGAGCACAAAGTCGTTGGCCTGGACCGCATTGCCAGAGAACTGCTGCTGAACCGCCACCGTAGTGGTCAGCGTCAGGCCGGCATTGCCGGTGTTGGTCGCCCCTACCTCGGTTGCGCTGTGCCACCACTGGGCAGCCGTCTCGCTGGCCAAGTCCTCACCAGGCCCATACACCGCGTAACTGGCCGTACCGCCCAAGGAGGCGATCGGCGTGTCACCTACTGAGATATCGCTGGGAAGCACCTGATACTTGCCCTTGCCGATGCACAGCAGTAGCTCTGCCCATTGCTCGGTTGGATCGCCGAAGTACCGGTGAACCGGCACAAGCATGTCGGGAAAGCGCTTCGGGGAACCGGCCAGCTCCGGAATTACATCGTTCAGCGCGGGCTGGTTGCCCTTCACTGTGGAAAGGTTGAGCTCTTTGGAAGTCCGGTTTTGGGTGCTTGGCGTTGCCGGCTTCACCGGGTCGAACGGGTTTCCCAGGCCAAACAGCTTGGCCAGCGGGCCAGGCTTGAAGATGGTCTTGAGGGCACTGCCTTTCGGTTCGATGTAAATCGACACCTGGTCGTCTGGGCCAACCTCGGTTTCAGCCCAAGCGGCGGGGGCAACCAAACAGCCATTCACCATGATGCTGATTGGTGGCACCGGCCGGGGCTCATAACTACGCACCTTGGCCTTCAGCCAAGCCTCCAGAGTCGTGACCTGATCCAGTGGATGGCGCTCAAGCGCCCCGCCCTCAAGCTTGCTCGGAAAGATCTCGATCACGATGGTATTTCACCTTTGGATATGACCGCTCGAAGTCGATCAGGCGCATGTTGGTCACCCCCGCGATGGGGTTGATTTCGAAGACCCGCAATTCGCCGTCAATCGGGACCACCACGCCGACGTGCGTGCACAGGCCGCCATGTATCACGGCCGCGATTGCCCCCGGCACGGGCGGGCCAACTGGCATGAAGTCGGAGTACTGGGCGTAGGCTTTGGCGGATGAGCGAAGGTCCCGGCGATCGATCGGCCCGAAGGACGGCAGCGGCGGGAGGCCGAGCACTTCTTCGCGGATAGCCAGGACCAAGCCCCAGCAGTCGAGCAGGTATCGGCCGCCCACGACCTCGCCCCGCGCTCCGTCTTCATACGTCGCGGTGAAATATTTGTCGTACATGGTTATCCGAACTGGGCAAATAGCCAGTAACGCAACTCCGATAACCCGTAGTAGCGTTATCAAAAAAGGAGTGGCGCTATGACAAGAGAATATGAAGCTGAAAAATCGGTCTCGGAACTTATTTCCGAGAAGCGAGTTGGTGAAAAGGTCAGGATTGAATTCAAGGGATTGCCATCACCTGTCACTGCACGATTCGAGTTCTCCGGAGGATGGATAGTCGAGCAGAAGCTTCACCCAGGCATGCCCCTGGAGTTCATCAAGGGCGATCCTGAACACCTCAAGAATCTGACAATCACCATAGAACCCTACGACGGTCTTAAGTGAAACTGTTCAGATTAAGCCTCCCGGCAATTACAAATAGGTAAGACCCGGTGCGAAGTCGGTGGTGTAACGGGACCTGTTCCACATCATGTTGATCAGGTCGTAATAGCCAGCCTCGACTTGGATGGTGGGACCATCCATGGTCCCACCGAACGAGGTCATGCGGTACGGCCGGTCTGCAGGCTCACCCGGCACGCTGTACAGGTACTCGCGGTAAACGATCGTGACCCTGGCCTCGGCCGCAAGCGAGGCGTCCAGCAGCTGCTGGGCCTCGCCGGTCACGTTGTCGATAACGAAGGTCAGCGTCTGGGCGCCGGTGTTGTCCTTGGCCGGGAGGGACACGTCGATGGCTGAGGCCAGAAACGTGACCGTTTTGCCGGCCTCGGTCGTTGCCCGGAAATCTTCAAAGTCCTGAACCAGGTAAAGCGTCTTGGTCCAGGCCGGGCAGGAGATTTCCAGCGTCGAGATAATGTCATCGCCTCCCGAGGCATAAACGACTTCAAGCGCCGTCATTTCGGGTCCCTCCTCAAGCCATACGCCGCACCGGCAGCGCGACTCACCTTGCCGGTACCACGCGCGAACCCGCTGGCGATCCTGTCTTCAGCAGCATCAAGAATCACAGCCAGTTCGCCCTCGGACATCTCTCGGCGGGCACGCACCGGTGGTGCGTTGTTGATGATCTTCAGCGCCCCGGGCTGAGTGGAGTTGTTCGCCACGCTGTCCAGCGTTCGGTCCAGCTTGGCGCTGGTCTCGGCGGTGGTCACCCGCTCACCCTTCTTCAAGTTCCAGGTACCGTCAGCCGGCACATAATCGATACCGTCGTGCGCCTGGCCATCGAGCGAAGCGCCCACGGCCGTCATCAGCACGCCAGCGGCGCCGGCAGCAGCGATCGCGGCACCAGGTGCAATGGCAGGGCCCACGAACGGAACACCGATCATGGCGGTGAACGCACTGAGCGCAGCCATGGCCACCTGGGCGGCGGCATAGGACATGAGCGCATGCCCCATAGACTGGATGAAAGTCGAGGCGAATCCTTGAACGTCCAGCTTTCCCGTCTCTGCCCACTGGGTCAGCGTGTCGGTGAGATTCTGGAACGTGTCGGCGCCGACGTTCTGCATGTTGCTGTACAGGTCCATCGCTGCTTCGGCCTGGGTGGCGAAGCCGCTCAGGAAGCCAGCCGTGCCATTGAGCTGAAGCTTGTCGATTTCCTCGTAGTACTTCTCCTGCATGGCCCGGCGTTCTTCCAAGGCCTTGTTGAGGATCTCTGTTTCACGCTCATAAGCTGAATCGGAAACGTCACCGGCTTCATGACGCTGCCGCAAGTCCTCGAGCTGGTCCTGGTAATCCTGCTCGATGGCCAGCAGATCCAAGACGCGCTGCTTCATCTCGTCGCTGCTGTAGGCATTCAACAGCGGCGCATCCAGTGCGCGCTGGTCAATGTCCAGCTGCCGCTTCACGCTCGCACCAAACTCGCTGACCGCCTTGTCATCCTCCTTGGCCTGCTTCAGCTTTTTCAGCTGGTCGAGCTCGGCAGCCAGCCCCTTTAAGCGCTCCTGCTGCTTGGCGCTCAGCCCCGTGAGATTTCCCGACTCCAGCTCGAACTGCAGCTTGGCAACCTCGGTGGCCTCCTTGCGCTTGTCGGTTTCCGTGTTGATCAGCGCAATCTGCCGCTTGTAGCCTTCCTCGGCCGTGTCGAACTGTCCCTGGAGCTTTTTGGCGGCCGCTTCGGCTGCTTTGGCGGCGGCTTGCTGATCAGTCGTCAACGCGGTGAAACTGCCAGATTGGCCCTTGCGCAGTTCTGCGAGCAAATCAGCAAGCTCTTTGACCTGGTTAGTGCTTCCCTGCCCCGGCTTTTCGTCGAACGAGGCCATTAGGTCGCCGTACCCGACGGCCAACTCGCCCATCTTCGCCTTCGCATCGACGATCGTCTTGCCCATGGCATCAACGTTCTTGAAGGCGTTGTAGATCCTGACCGGCGGCAGATACTTATCCCACCATTTTGCTTCATCTCCGCCGACCATTGCGTTATCGACATCAGAAAGTGTCTTGAGGCCTACACCTAGCAGATGTATGCCTGCAACAGTGCCAACAGCAAACTTTCCAAGCGCCCTAAAACTCGCAGCGAGATCATCAGAGACGCGCTTCGCTAGCACTCCGTTTATGGTCGTGTCGCTAAGCCGGGTTGCAAAATTCGCAAGCGTCGGAAGCATAGCGCTTGTAATTTGATTACCAAGCCCGCTAACAGATTGTTCAACAAGCCAGTTGGCAGCCTTTAATTCCTGAGCTGCCCGAATAGTCTTTTCGTCCATGATCGAACCAGCTGCTTCCGCAGCCTCGCCGAATCGCTTGAACCCTTCCGAATTGTTCCGTAGCAGCGGGAGCAACGCAGTCGCATCACTTGCAATCGCCTCTAAATAGAAGGTCATGTCCGACTGGCTGACCTTCGCCTTCTCGAGCGTGGACACATACAGGCCCAATGCCTGACTTCCACTCAAGTTGCGAAACTGATCAGCCGTAACGCCAACCTTCGGCGCGACCTGCTCAAAGAAATCCGCCATGCCACCGCCGCCGGTGTTTAGGAAATCACCGACTTTGTCGTTCACGTCTTTGAGGATGTCAGCAAGCTTGTCTTGCTCCACACCAACAGTTTTCGCCCCAACTGCTAGCTTTTGGAAATCTGTGGTGCTGACGTTCGCCACCGACGCCAGATTGGTTATTTCCGAGGCCGAGTTAATGGCAGAGATAGTCATTGCGGTTATCGCAGTGATACCAGTCGCCAATCCCGCGCCGATAGCCGTACCCACGGCTTTAGCGTTTTTCTCAACCTGCTTTCGCCATTTCTCCGAGCTCCGCTCTGCCTTATCCATTCCGGCGACGAATCCGCCAACCTGGGCAATGACATCAAGAGTCAAGGTGCCGAGAGATCTTGATGCCATTGTTTTCTCCGGGCATTAAAAAACCCGCCAGTTGGCGGGTTTCTGCTTCACTTGAGTATTCGAGACTTCTCTCGATCGAACTCTTCCGAGGTTAATACACCGCTATTTTTCAGGGCTGAAATTCTCTCCAGCTCTTCGTACTTTGACGACTTTCCAGACTCGTTAATCTGACGAAGCGGAGCAGGCTTACTTATGAATGCCCATACAAGACAGACAACCCATACAACCCCGGTCCAGCCCAAAAATAGATTCAACATGAAAATCGCAGTGTAATTTTCATGATGCCGATGGAAAGCAATCATCATTGGGAGCAAGTACAAAAAAAATGATACAGCCAACAGCAAAATGGAGGTGCCGGTGATAAATTCCATGGCCAGTCCCTTGAGTCGAAAGGGGCCAATCTACCATGTCATCATTGATCAAAGAAAACGTCTAATCCCATGATGCTATAGCTTCCTGAAGGGTGATCGGCCCGTCCTCATCCTCATGCAGCGCAAAATCCTTCCAGCTGTAGGGGGTCGGACGCTTTTGCGGATCACGGTGCAGGCTGGCTGTCAGCGCAGCCAGCATGGCCACCGAGCGCTCTACCCGCATGCCAAGATGCAGCGAGCCGCGGCGTCTCCTGAACTTCACCCACGACCGGAATTCGCTCAGGCTGAGGTTTTCCTTGGCTTGCGCGATCGTCGAGCCCCCGATGCCGGAGAGGACGAGTTCGTGCCAGATTTCGTCTCGCTCGGTGAGCTCTTCGTCTTTCCCAGGTCGTTGACCTCTTGGATGGCGAACAGCAGGGCAACGGACAGGGCGCCGTCAAGCGAACCCAAGCGCTTGGTGCTCTCCGGGTCCTTTTCCAGCTCAACCGGATCAAGCGGCCCGTGAGTGATGTCCATCGGGCTGCTGAACACCGGGTTGCCGTGCTCGTCGCAGATAGACGCGGCAATTCGGCCCGCAATGCTGTCCTGCCTGCCAGTAGCCGAAAGCACGTCGCTCACCGCCGTCTGGTAGCCCATCGGCCGTACGTAGACGGTGGCGGTGTAATCCGTACCATCCTGGCGCCACTTGATTTCCTTTTCCACCGGCCGGCCAGTGAACGAGCCTACGCCCTTGAGCGCGTCGAGTGTCAACTTCATCGGTTACTCCTTGATGACCCAGTTGAGCTTTCCGGAGCGCTGAATGGTCGCTGCAGTGCTCACCGAGGTGTTGCTGGCAAAGTCGAACGGGAAATCTGCGACATAGCCGGCGAACAGGCACCAGGTGCGGGTGGTGGGTAGCTCGAAGTCATCGCCAGCGGCGTTGACCGTGGGTGGGATGTCCTTGCCGTCAGACCAGCCGAGCGCCCAAAGAATGTCCTCATCGTCGTCATCCTGAGACAACTGGAACATGCGAACGTGGCTGGCATTGCGCGGGTCAGCCAAGATGGTGGCCGTCGCCTGGCCAGGGGTGCGCAGCCCCTTCTTGTACTTCCGCTCGGTATCGGCCAAGCAGGTGTCGTCAATCTGGTCTGCCGGCGATCCGCCAGGGTTGAACGCGGTGAGGCATTCAACCTCCATCACGGTCCTTGGGCCTGTGCCACTCAAAGGCCGCACCAAAGCATAGAGCTGAGCGCCCTGGGCTTTCATCGACATGGGTTATCTCCAGTCAGAAATAAAAAAACCCGCACTCGGCGGGCATGGGTCAAATGGGTACTTCAGCGGGAAACCATCCAGTCCACGTCGAAGCTGGCTCGATAATTTTTCGTCTCGGGGTCGCGGCCTTCGACGCCCCACCGGGTGACGTAGGCGTCCAGTTCAACCGCATCACGGATCGCGTCACGGACCTTTCGGGCAGCATCGCCAGTCGCGGCGTACACATCGACCTGCAGGGTGACGCTATCGAGATCCGGGCGGCCAGCCAGGTAGTTCTCGGGGCTTCCGCTGACGATCTGCCAGACAGCGTATGGCTTGGCCACTCCCTGCTCGGCCCCCCCGAACGAGTAGAGGCGCATGCCGGTGCCAGCGCCAAGCAGCGCGGTCACGGCCGGGCTGTTCAAGCAGGCCTGTACGATCGGTGGGGTCATGAGGATGCTGCCTTCTTCGCTGCGCGTTTTATCGCTCGATCAATGGCCTTGTCGTATTCACTGACAAAGGTATTGGTCACTTCTGCGATGCTATCTGTCAGTGCTGGCCGCATGAACGGAGTGGCGCGAATTCGCTCGGTACCGAACTCCAACAGCCGCCAGTACCACACGATACTGCTGAGCTCATAGCTCTTACCGACCCGCCCTGCACGCCTGTTATCAGCGGTGTTGGCGTACTGCCTGGCTCCCCCCTCAACGCCGATCCGGAACATAAGATCGCCCGTTTGGCGAAACCGTTTGTTGGACCAACGAACGTCGATATGCTCCCAAATCTTGTTCGGGGTTTTGGAGTCGTCCAGCCTCTTCGCCCGCTCAATGGCGGCGCTCCTTACAACCTGCGCGGCCTTCCGCAGGGCGGCTCGGCCACCCTTTCGGCGCATATCATCCTTGATCGATGACAGCTTTCCGGCCAACTGATCGGCGCCGGTAATCTTGAAATCAACACCGTCACGCATATGTTCTCTCCTGGCGCGGCCGGCACGCCGTCACTCATCCTTGACACCTTTTGAGACAAGAATGGTCAGGTACTCCAGACCAGACTTGGCGTCCTCCAGCGGCGGCCCTTCGATGCTGTACACCTCGCCTCGGTAGAGGATTCGCATAGTCGACAGCACACCAGGTCGATACCGGATAAGCATGCGGGCAGTTGCTTCCGACTGCGCGGCCTGCGCGGCGATCAAGTCGCGCGCGGACAGCGGGGTCACCTGGGCGTATACCCTGGCGAATGGCAGCCAAGTAGGTTCGCCGAACTCCAGGGTCGCCGGGTCCCGGGTCTTCACCAGGTGTTCAATCGTGATGAGGTGGTTCAGCCGGCCGAGCCTCATGGCACACCCGGCACACAGTAAGGCGCCAGCAGGGAGTCAACGCCCATCGGCAACACCGCCGGAGTGGCACCGGTGACCACCTGCTCGCGGTTCTGGTCGAGATGGCCGACCAGCAGCAGGATCGCCGAAACGATGTCTTCTGGCACGGCCTCATAGCCGGCGGTGAAGTCAATCCGCACCGACATGGCCTGCATGCGTGTCGCTGGCCAGCGCACGCCCTGTGCCAGCGATACCCGCCCCAGAATCTCAAACGGGTTGACGACGTACCCCGCCGGGTCGAGTGTTTGTACAGCCCCTACAGCATCAGTGTAGCTGACGGCCTCGACGGTCTGCAGGGGCGGCCTTGGGATCAGCACCGCACCGCAAGGGAAGCCATCCAAATGCAGCCTCCAGCGCTGCGGGCAAAGCGATCGCTGAGTGATCCGCTCTGCCCAGGCGGTTGCCGCACGCACGATACGCGCCACCTCGTCGTCCAGATCCGTATCGTCAGGGGCAATACGCAAGTGCTTCTTCGCCACCTCAAGCGATACGGCCTGGGCCGTGGCCGCTTCCAGCAGTTGCAGCCCCATACGATCAGCCCTCTTCCGCCGCCTCTGGCGCATCGGCCGGCGAATGCTCGACCAGCTCGAAACCCGCCGCCTTGCATGCGGCCAAGGCATCCTTGCCGGGGTCGACCGCGCCCAGGCCCTTCAGTTGCTCAACCTGCTCGGCTGAGAAGCCAACCAGCTGGCCTGGCTTGTACTCGCGCCCCTCAAGCGGGAAGCCGCACAGCACGCGCACCGGCACCAAATCTTTCTTTGCAGCCATGATTCATATCCTCTGGATGGGGGATGGCGGGCCGGAGCCCGCCAGGCGCATCAGGTCGCCGAGTGCTGGTAGTGCTTCACGGCGTCGGTGTCGGTCAGGTTGCCGCCGCTGCGCATGAAGGCCAGGAAGCCGACCTGCCCCTTCGAGGCGAAGGCGCTGTCGTCGAAGCGCATCAGGTTGACCTGCATGGCATCGCGGATCATGTACTTCGACAGGTCGCCGTAGATGATCGACTTGGCGTTCGCCGCCGGCGCCGGCATGTCGTTGTTCAGCGCCACTTCCTTGCCCAGCAGCAGGTCCGGGGCGCCGGCGGTGATGCCGGCCTCGTAGCCTGGGGTCCAGATCGGGCGGCCTGCAGTGTCCTTCAGCTTGCGCAGCAGCTTGCGCACGGTCTGGGCGAACATGAACTTGCAGCTGCCGGCCAGCTGGTAGGCCTCATCGACCGATTCCAGCAGGTCGACCAGGTCGTCGTAACCCACGGTCAGGGTTTGGCCGGTGGTGCCGATCTTGCCCGAGGACGAAGCAGTGACGATGCCGCGCGGCTGGCCAGTACCGGTGCCGGTGGTGAAGTGGCGGTTGGTGATACGACCGACACGCTCGATGATGCGCTTGCGAATGAACGCCTCGATATCGATCGAACTGTCCTGCAGCAGCTCGATCGGCACCGCGATGATTTTGGAGCTGTACTTGAACACGTTCAGGCTGACAGTGCCGAACGCCGGGTCGAGTGCGCTGGCCTGGGCGTTCTCAGCGAGGATCTCACCCTCTTCGCTGGTGCCATTCGAAGACGGGAAGCTCAGCGGGTTGCCCTGGGCAGTGTTCAGGATCTCGGCCACCGCGCGCATGCCGCCGAACAGCTTCAGGGAGTCGATGAGGCTGGATGCCACGGCGGACGGAACGGTGTAGCCGCCTTCAGAGCCGGTGGTGGTGCTCATGGTGTTGAAGAACTTGGCGGCCTGCTCGTTGGTGAACCCGCGCTCACCGCGGCGGGTCCAGGTGTCGAAGATGCCGATATCCGAGAGCAGGTCTTCGGTATCGCGCTTGCCAGGCTTCTTGTTGCCATCGCCACCCTTGTTGAAATGCTGCTCGGCGGCGAGGTCCAACACCTTTTGCTCACGCTCGATCCGGCCATCGAGATCGGAGATGTCGCCAGTGAGGGTGTCGTACTTGGTCTGGTGCTCGGGCGTCCAAGGCTTGTCCTTGGTCTCGTCCAGCAGCTTGCGGGCTTCGATGGCCAAGCCATTACGGCGCTCGCGCATTGCTTGAATGGTCATAACTTTTCTCCAGATGCAAAAAAGCCCGCACTGGGCGGGCTGGATTTACGCGACGGCGCGAGGCCTACGGCGCGATTTTTTCCAACAGCGAAAGGCGGCGCTCCAGGGCTTCGCGATTGACTGTTGGTTCGGGGCGCTCGGTCAGCGCCTTGGGTGCATTGCCGTAGGCGGCAAGGTTCCAGTGGTTCTGTGTAGCGGTCTTGCCTTCGGCCAGGCGATCAACAAACCCGCCTTCCAGCGCCTCCGCTGCGGTCATCCAAGTGGTGGCCGCCATCAAGGCCAGGACTTCTTCGGCGGACTTCCCGGTCTTGCGCTCGTAGTCGGCACTGATGCTGGCATCGACCTTGTCCAGCAGGTCGGCCTGATCGCGGAAGTCCTTGGCGTTGCCCATCTGGATGGTCCAGGCGTTATGGATCATGAAGAAACCGCCTTCGGCAATTTCCACCTCATCCGCAGCCACCGCCACATAGGTGGCTGCCGAAACGGCTTGGCCATCGATGTGGGCAATCACCTTGGCCGGGTGCGACTTGATGGCCTGGGCCATCGCGCGGGCGTCGAACACATCCCCGCCGGGGCTGTTTATCCTCAGATGGATGGTGTCAACGTCGAGCGCGGCCAGCTGCGGCACGAAGTCTTTGGCTGCCACGCCGCCGTACCAGTCCTCGCCGATGATGTCGTAGAGGTAGATGGTCGCCTCGCGGGCCTCGCTGACGATCCGAAACTCGCGCTTGGCCGCCTGGTTATTCTTGAACAGTTGGATCAGGTTCATCTGGCTGAGCCTCTGGGGGTTTGGCCGGCTTCTGGCTGGCAGTCGAAAAGTAGAGTTTGTCGCCGCCAGGGACTGGAGGCAGGTTCTTGATAGCCCGCACCTCGTTGACCACCATCCAGCCTTGGGCGCCAGGCCCGCCCAGCGCCTTGCCGAGCACGTCCGCTTCGGTCTTGCTGTCACCGGCCAGCAGGCCCTCGCGATTGAATTCTGTGAAGTAGCGGGTCGAGCGTGGCCACAGCTTGCGGTTCAGCTCCTGCTCGATGCGGCGCAGGTGCGGGCCCAGGGTGTAGCGGACGAAGCCGATCGACATCTGCTCGATGCCGGTACCCCAGCTGGTGGACGCGGAGGTTTCACCGATCATGTGCGGCGGTGCGCCAAATGCTCGAGCAATCTCGATCACCTGAAACTTGCGAGTTTCCAGAAGCTGGGCGTCCTCGGCCGTGAGGCTCACGGGCTTGATATCGCCTCCGTTCACCAGCAGCATCGGCTTATGGTGGTTGGTGCGGCCCGTGTACTTCTCGGTGAACTGCTGACGCAGGTAGTCCTGTTGCTCTGTCCCGGGTGATACGCCTGCCGGGTAGGTGATGGCTATGCTCGGGCTTGCACCGTTGCTGAAGAACTCGCCGGCATACTCGTCGGCGGCCAGAGCAGCACCCACGGCCTGGCGGGCGGCGTAGCGAATCACCGACTCGCCCTTGGTGCCGTCGAACCCAAAGCCGGGGAAGTGCAAGACATCCTCCGACTCCAGGCCGAAGTACTTGCCGTCGTCATTCACGTAGTAGTGCAGCGTGTCGCCAACCCGCACGATCGATACACACTCCCGGGGAAGCGGCATGAGCCGCACAGGCTTTCCGGAGCGATCGCGGACGATCTGGGCGAGGCCATCGCCACGCAAAAGCATGGACGACAGCATCCACTCCCAGAATGAACAGGCCGTCAGCGTTGGATAGGGCGATTCGTTCAGCAGCCACCACAGGTCGTGATTCGCCCGAGCCCGGCCGCCGTTCTCGGTGCGCTCATAGATCGGCAGCGGCAGCAAAGCCACCGCACCGGCGATCAGTCGGCAGCAGGCATACACGGCGGCGCTGCGCTTGGCGGTCTCGGTGGTGACAACCACGCCGGCCGAGGAAGGCACGGCACCAAAGAAGTCAGCCCACTGGGAGCGATCCATTTCGTTCCAGGTGAGCTCTTTGTTCTTGAGCTCGCCCAGTTCCTCGCGCATAGCGGCAAGGTCCTGTTCCAGCTTCTTTGTTTTCCCAAAGTTGAACATCACAGCACCACGCATAGGTCAGTTATGGGCTGCTCTTGCCCTGCCTTAGAAACGCCCACAGCCATAAGCAGAGCGGTCATGTCGTCGATCTTGTCCGCCGAACGCTTCTTGTCCGGGGCCATGTTCATGTTGTCGTCGCGCCGGGCGATGAGGTTGGAGGCGCACCAGTTCAGCAGCATGTCGCCGCCATGCACCAACTTGCCGGAGATATAGGCCAGCTCCAGGGTCTGCATCGCCGGGTGGTACGACTTCGGCCCCTGGATGAACTCAACCAGCGGGAGCTCGGCAGCCACCAGCCGGTTCACCAGGTCGGTGGCATTCCAACGGTCATAGCCAATGGCCTGGACGTTGAAGCGCTCACAGACCGCCTTCACGTCGGCCTCGATAACCGCGTAATCGGTAACGTCGCCCTCGGTCTGCTTGAGCAGGCCGGATTCCACCCAGGCGGCGTACGGCACGGTGCCGCGCTCGGTGCGGAAAGCCACGGCGCTCTCCGGAGCCCAGCGCCACCCGTAGGTGTACAGAACGCCGTCGACATCCCACACCAGGCGGAACGACGTGAGGTCGCGAGTGGACGCCAGGTCCAGCCCACCCCAGCACGGGTACTGTGCAAGCCAGTCCAGGTCGATCTCACCGCCGCATTGCTGCCACTTGTTCAGGTCGACCCAGCCGTCAGCCGTAGAGGCCGGCCGGTTCAATCGCTTGATGCGAAACTCCGCCATCTTCGATGGCATCTGCTTCGCCTCGATGGCTTCCTTCTGGATCGCCGCCATCAAGTGTGGGTTAACGTCCATCAGCGGGTTGGCCTTGATCCAGGCCTTCTCGTCGAAGTCTTCATCGGCCTTAATGCCGAGGCTCTTGTCCTCGTCATCCACCGCATAGAACACCACCAGGTAGTGATCGGCGGTGGTGCCGAACAGTCCGCCCAGCAGCTTCTTCGCGAACATGCGAATTTCCGCCCAGGGCCCGGGGTTGGTGTAGCCCTCGGTGGTCGTGAACAGCCACAGCGGGTTACCCCGGGCACCAGCTGCTGACTGGAGAACGTTCAGCAGGTCAGCGGTCTTGTGCGCGTGGATCTCGTCAAGGCCGACGTGTGATGGGTTCAGACCATCCTGGGTCGATGCCTTGGCGTGGATCGGCTTGAAGCTGGCACCGGTCTGAACGCGGCTGATGGACTTGGCCCAGACCTCGAGCCCGAAGTGCTCGCGCAGGTCGGCGTTCTTCTCGGTCATCCGCTTGGCGGCGTTGAAGATGATCGACGCCTGCGGAAAGGTGGTGGCCGCGCTGATGATCTGCGCGCCCTCTTCGGGCTCGCAGCATTCGCAGTACAGCAGGATGGCCGAGGACAGCGTGCTCTTGGCGTTCTTCCGGGCTACTGCAAACAGTGCCGAGGTGAACCGGCGCGGGTGAAACTTCCCGTCGTCGCCCCAGCCTTCGGTGAACACCCACTGCCGTTTTCGGAATCCAAACAGCTGGACCACAAAGAAGATGTGCGAAGGGTGCATCACGATGGTCGGCTTTTCCCACTTGCCTTCAACGTGGTGCAGCTTCTCGATGAAGTCGCACGGGTCGTTCGCGTGCCAGGGGTCGAAGATGAAGGGGCTGTCCTTCTTCTTGGCACGCTTCAGGTCATCCAGGAATCGCTGGGCAGCCTGGCGGATCAGCTTGCCGTGGCGTTTCCGCTTCTTGTCGGCGACAGCCCCCTTCGCGTAGTCGGTAGCGATCTTGACGAAGTCACGCATTCTTCCGCCCATTACCCGCGAAGGCGTTGCCCTTTTTCTGCTCCCCACCCGACGAGACCTTGCGGCGGCTTGCTGGCGTCATGCCGAACTCGGAAAACAGCGCCTTCAGTGCCGTGGTCTCTGCCGCTGTGGCCTCCATGTCGGCCTTGGCCTTCTTGCGGAAGCACTGCCAGGCAAAGCACAGTTGCTCCAATGAATACAGGTCGACCACCTGCAGCACCTTGGCGGCGACCAACTGCCGGCCCAAGCTCTCCCACATCTCAGCACCGTCTCGATTCAGGTGCTGAGGTGCGTCTGGGAAGTCGTCAATCAGGTCGAACTCTGGCGCGTCCTTCTCCTCGCGATCCGGGCGAGTGGTACCGGCCAGAACCTTGAGGTTGGGCGCCGTTGGCTTCCGTCCTCGGGTCATTTTTCAACCTTCAATTTTCAAATGCTAATTTTGACGGCGCGAAAGAATGGTTTCGGGCGCGGTCTAGAAGCAAAAGGCCTCAGACTTTTTCCCTACCCCTGCCCAAGCAGCGAGAAAAATTCTCATTTCACCGTTTTTGGCCGGTTTTCGAGACCTGCGCGGAGGGTTTCGATCAGGCGGCAGTGAGGTGTCGCCAGCGGCGGCCGTTCTTGATCCTGCTCACCTGAGACCTGCTGACACCAGTGAGGGCAGAGACCTGGGCTCCAGTCATACCTAGCGCAAGACTTCGCATAACCTCGCGCACCGAAGTCGCTTCAAGCACACGGCCTTGGCCGCAAGGGCTAAGCTCGCGCGTGCCGTGCCCCACAGCATCATGGAAGTTGCTCAGTTCATTACCCCACGCCAAATTGGCCGAGCGATTATTCGTTCCGTCTCCATCAAGATGCCTGACTAAGTGGTCGCCTGTGGGGCATGGACCTAAGAATGCCAATGCGACAAGGCGGTGAACCAAAGTCTTCCTCTTGACCCCGTCATCGGCGGTGATGGTCACTGTCAGGTATCCATCCTCATTCACATATCCGCTCAGCTTCTTCCCTTGGGAATAGCGACGAGTGGAGAAAATCCATCCGTCGGTAGTGGCGAAATAGTGAGAATGCCCTGGTATCTGCTTCACTTGATAACCCTCCGATTCCCCCAGCCGCCGTCCTCTGCTGCCGTCTTGCGTGAGTGGTGAGTACGGCACAGGCCCTGCCAGTTCGCCCTGGACCAGAACAGGTCCTTGTCGCCTCGGTGAGGAGTGATGTGGTCCAGCTCAGTGGCTGGCTCTACCCTTCCCTCTCGTTGGCAGTGCACGCATAGCGGATGCTTGCGCAGATAGCCCGCTCGGGCCTGCTGCCACCTGTAGCCGTAACCGCGCTCTGTGCTGCTCCCGCGCTGCTCTGGCGGCTGATGCTTAGCAGTGACCGCGCCGGGTGGCTTGTGCGTACCCGGCCTCAGCGGCATGGCGTTCCATCCAGGTAGGTGCGTGGCTCAGCGTCAGGGTCAGCATCATCGCCGTCAGCCAGCGCTTCGATCAGCGCCAGGTTCTGGGTCGCGATCTGTTCGAGCAGGCTTGTCTGCTTCTGCTGTTGGCTCAAGATCTGCTGGAGCAAAGAGACTGCTTGCTCGTTCACGGGCTACCCTCATCCACTTGTTGATCCATTCGCGCCGATCGGCGCATCCGCTACAGGCCATCACATGCCGCGCCGGGTCAGGCCGTAGACCTCCAGCGCGCCGGCAATCTGCTCGCCTTCCGTACGGTTGATGGTGCGAACCACCTCGACGCAAGCGGCAGTGTTGGCTTCCATCTTGATCGTGATGGATGTGATCTTCGATGGGTCAAGGCCGAGCACCTGGCACACCGTCTGGCCAAGCTCTTGGCCAAGAATCAGGGGTTTCGTTTCCATGCTGTTTCCTCGCGCCACGAAACGGCGCAACTTGAATTTGTGGCGCGGACTACTCGACTTAAGGTTGCCTGTAGTGATGGTTTAGCACCCAGGCTGCGGCAGCAGAGATGATCAGCGTCAGCGACAGCTCCCCGCGACATAGGCCAATCACCCCGACCGCAACCCAGGCCCAAGCCATCACAATATCGATGCGCCTCATTGCCCTTTGGCCTGGCGAGACATGAACAAATCGGAGTACCCGCGAAGCTTCTCCACTCCCATGAAGCCGACGGCACCACCAGCGAAGGTGGCCATTCCTTGGGGAAGACCCATCCACTCAAGCAGTGGCACAAGGGCCAGGGTGATCAGGCCGCACAGCGCACCTTCCAGCAACATCTGGCGTCGACTGCCGCCGCCATACACAACGCGCAAAGCAGCGATTGCGACGGATAGTCCTGCAGCACCCAGCTGTGGCTGGTGAGCAATTACCCAGGCAATAAGGGCGGCCCAGAGGCCGGGGTCTTTCTCGGGCATCGGGGCCATCTCGATTCCTCCCGTTGCGGGGAGCGGAAAAAGAAAAGGCCCGCCGTTGTGGCGAGCCTTGGAATATATGAGGAGGGCCGGTGCTTCCCGGCTTGGTGGTCTGGATCGCTGGGTCACGTACCCCAAACTCTCATCGCGTAACCGCCCATTGTCCGCACGGGATTAGGCGACGCCACTACCGACTTAGCCCAGCTGCCTGGGCGGGTCATCCGCAGAAACGAAAAACCCCAGAGCGCAATGTCTGGGGTTTCCCTGTGTCGCGTTGCTTGCAAGCTGGACACGCTGCTATGAAAACAGGTGTTTATCCGTCCGGAAAGAACTATTTACGCAGCTTCGCGAAATTGTTCCAAGAACGAATCCACCCAGGCCACGCCCTGCTTCACTATCTCGCGGGCTGATCGCTCGGACATTCTGGATGCCTCGCCAATCCGCACCATGGTCCACTTCGACCCAAAGTAGAGCCACACGAAATCACCCATCTGCTGGTTGCGCTTGGTCAGCCTGGCCACCGCCGAGTCGATCACCAGCGCGTGATCATCGGTCAGGGAGTACTGGCAACCACCACCAGCCGCTGCCGCAGTGATCGACGGCGAGACGTACCGGGGAACGCCCATACCATCCATCCGCCAGCTACCCCATTGCTCGAGCAGCCATTCGGTGTCGCCCAGCGGCTTGTCCATGTAGGTGCGTTTCTTCATGCAGCCCTCCGGGGCGTTGGGTCAGTGTCCAGGCCAAACAGTTCGCGCAGCAGCTTGTCGGCGTGTTTGTTCTTTGCGTTGCCTTCGGTGATCCAGCCCTTGGCGAACTGCTCGAAGCCCACATTGGCGCGCGCGGCGTGCCAGTCAGCCACGATGTCCATCAGGGCGGCCGAAGCGATTCGGCCATTGTTCTGCTCCAGCAGCATGCGGTTGCCAACCTTGAGGAACTTGCACTCAACGGCAGTCATGCTTTTGCGCGGTAGCGCCGCGGCAACGTTGCTCATCGAGCTACTCCTTGGGCCATGCGGGCCTCAGCAAGTCGAACAAAACCCAAGAACTGGTCAGCTGGCATCGCCTCCTTGATCACGTCGAGGATGATGCGATCCATGTGCAGCTGAGACTGCGCCTTGGCCTCCTTGCGCATCTGCCCGCAGCGGTACAGCAGGCGGGTGCGGTCATGGTTGAGGTGCTTGAGTGCGGCTTTGGCCCGGTTATACCAACTGCGGTCGTATGGGCGCCCCTGGATGGCGCCCTCCTGCGCCTGAGCCAGCGCCAGCTCCAGGCGGATGGAGTCGGCCACCAGTTGCTCATGCAGGGCCTCACAGGCCTCAAGCGTATCTGGCAGCTCGCGTGGGCCGACCAAACGCTGATGCACGCCTTCGGGTTTCGGGGTATTGCCAGTGGCAACAGGCTGCCCGGCGCCAGCACGCTTGGTCACGATCACCGAGACGACCGGGGTTGCAGGTTTGCCAGCGCCAGCGCGTGGCCACAGATCAGAAAGTTTCATGCTGAGCTCCTTTGGTGCGGTGACGGCCGGCAAATGTCCTGCCCATTTCGACTTCTTCGTTGCTTGGCTGGTACCCGACCAGTTCGGCAAACCTGTGATAGGCGCCCTGGTGCTGCACGCGGCAGATACCGGTTTCACCATGGCGGTTCTTGTCCACGATCAACTCGGTGACACCCGACTGCCCCTCTTCTGACTCAGGGTCACGGTGGACCAGCACCACCACGTCGGCGTCGGCCTCGATCTGGCCAGAGTCACGCAGATCGCTCTTCGTGGGGCGCTTGTTCGCCCGGTTGTTTGGGCCGCGGTTCAACTGCGCCAGCACCATCACGGGCACTCCCAGTTCCTTGGCCAGCCGCTTGATCGACTTGCTGATGTCGGTGACCTGCTCATATCGACTGGCCGACTTACTCTCGCCGTTGACCAGACCGATGTAGTCCAGCGTGACGGAGCCAAGGCCGTGCTCGCGCTTTACCGTCCGGCAGATCTGGCGGATATCGCGCATCGTCAGCGAGGCATCGTCGCAGAAGATCAGGGGCGCACCGTTGAGCCGGTTAACCGCAGCCGTTAGGCCTGGCCAATCGCTGTCAGCCATAGAATGCCCCTCGGTGATGTGCTTGAGCTGCACGCTGCCCACTGATGCCAGAGAGCGGTTGGTAAGCTCCACATCCGTCATCTCAAGGCTGAACACCAAGGACGTGGACTTGGCCACCAGGGCAACACGCTCAGCGATCCCCAAACCCAGGGTGGTCTTGCCGCTCCCTGGGGCGCCAGCAATGACGACCATGTGCCCTGGGCAGATGCCTGGGATGAACTTGTCGAGGGATGGCAGCCCGGTGTCGAACCCGAGCACCACCTCGCGGTTGAACCTCCGGTCAACCCCGTCGATTGCTTCGGGCAGGATCTCGCCCACGAAGCGGTACCGCTTGCGGGAATCCAGGCCCTCTGCCTCAAGCGCGATCCAGGCCTGCTGACCCTGCGCCAGAACCTCGTCCAGTGGCTCGCCATCCTTGAGCCGCTCCGACATGATGTGGGCGGCGGCTATCACCCGGCGGGCAACTGAACGCTGCTTCACGATCCTGGCGTACTCGGTGAAGTTCGCCACGCTTGGCGTGTTGTGAGCGATGTGAGCAGCCACTGCCAACGTGCCACGACCGTCTGCCAAGGCCGGGCGGGCGTCGGACAGAGTTACCACGTCGATCTGCCGGCCCTTCGCTTTGAGCGCCAGCAGCAGCTCAAACAGCTCAGCGCAGTCGGCCTGGTAGAAATCCCCGACCTCAAGCTTCACGTCGTCAATGAGCGCTGGCTGGTGGATCATGGCGCCGATCAGGGCGTGCTCCGACTCAGGGCTGTGCAACCGTGACACATCCTTTGTGCAAGCCACATAATCTTGGTTGATCATGCAACCCCTCCAACACGCGCTGACGACCATGTGAAGGGAGCCAGTAGGCCGCCGTTCTCGCGCAGGCGGTCCATGGCCCGCGGCCCAATGAAGGCCGGCAGTTGCTCACGGTCCTGGTTGCTGATCAGGATCGTCGGTCGAACAAGCTGATAACGTCGGTCGATCACCTCATGCAGCAGACTGGGCATGAAGTCCTTGCCTGGACGCGGCGTGTGCATGCCCACCTCGTCGATTACCAGCAGGTCGACTGCAGCCAGTTCGGACAACAGGTCGGACTTCGAGGGCCCGGCGTTGCTGCGGAAGCTGTCTGTGACCGCTTGCATGATCGCTTCGGCAGTGACAATCAGGCCCCTTGCGCCGTATTCCCGCACAACGTGCTGCAGGATGGCGCATGCCAAGTGGGTTTTACCGTTCCCGACCTCACCCAGCAGCATCAGGGCGCGGCCAGCTCGGTAGTGCTCCTCAAACTCCTCGGCATAACGCCGGCAAATAGACTGGGCGCGAACCTTGGCCGATTCGGCATTGTTGATAAAGCTGTCGAACGTGCACCCACGAAACCGCGGAGTGATGCCGGTGGCAAACAGGTCACGGTTGAGTTCGTCGGATTCCTTGTCTGCATGCGCAGCGTTCCGCACGCCTACCTCGCACTGGAGGTTCAGCGCCTCCCAGCGGCAACGCGGGCACTCGGTGGCCTTCCATTCGCCATCAAACTGCTCGACCTGCTTAGTTTCGTACTGGCCATGACCAGGCACTTCGCAGCTGGCAATGCCGGTGGCGCGCTCGGCAGGGGCTGGCCTGAATTTAGATGAAGTCATCAGGGTACATCTCCTGGTGGTGGGCCGGGACCTGCAGCACTGCGCTTACCTGGGGCTTTGCATTTGCGCCAGCGGCTGCAGGCAATTCGTCTTCCCACCGTTTTCCGTTCAGCCAGGTGGCTGCGTGCGGGATGTACTGGCCACCGTCCTTGGTCCAGTCGTGAGAATTGCTCCAGGCAGCCAGAGCGGTACCGATGCGGGCGAACAGGGAGGCGTCCACCTTGAGCTTCGCCCAGGCCTTCACGGCTTTGACTTTGCCCACCTTGCGGGGATAGAGCTTCCAGAAACGATCAAACTCGACCAAGGAGGGAGCGTCAGTGACCGTTGGTGTTTTCTCTATTGATTGAGTAATAGAATCCTTTATTAAGTAGTTGTCGGTTTGCCCACAGTTCGGTAAACCCACACTTCGGTTAACCGAATATTCGGAAACCTGTAGGTTCGGTTCGTAATGGACGATCACACGCCGGCCGAGCACCTTGCCGGTGCCCTCCTCCCTTACGACTTCGTGGCTTACCAGGCCCAAATCCTTGAGGCAGGCCATGGCCTTCGAATAGCGCTCCCGACCGATTGCGAACCTGTCCTGCAGGTGCGAGCCAATTACCTTCCAGTCGCTGGAGCGCGTCTGCAGGTAGGTCCAGATAGCTAGGGCATCGGGATTGATGATCATGGCCACCACATCGTTGCTCAACGAACTGTACGGCGCCTGCTTGGCGTAGAACGTTGTGGGGGTAGCTTTTTCCACGTTCACTGGCTTACTCACAGCTGCAGCTCCTCACAAACGCGGCGCACGAAGGCTTCGTAGGGCTCGACGAACAGACAGCCATGACCCTCTAGCTCGGCACGTAGCCGCTTGCTGAACTCGTAGAGCTGCCAGCGGGCCGATTCGGGCTGACCCTGCATTGCCCCGTAGGCTGGCCAGCCCGTTGGGATGATCGTCGCGCCAGCGCGCTGCGGGAGCGCCTGGTAGGGGGTAGATGGGCTCATTGGAGAGTATCCCCGCTCAGCGTGGCGCGCTTCACAACTGCCGGCGCTGGGCGCTTTAGCTGGTCGCCGGCTTTATCCATCAGGTTTCGCACAGCAGTATCGAGACGCCGCTTGACGTTGTACCGATGCTGCTTGGCCTTGCTCATGCGCTCATAGCTTTGGGCGGTCGCGCGGATGACCCCGTCGTAGGCAGGATCGGAATAATCGATGCCGTGGCGGTTCGGGTACGGCTCGCCATGAACACGGAAGTAGCGAAACACCTCGCCCTTGTAGTCTTCTCGCAGGCAGGTGACCGTGTAATGGGCGTGGCGGTGTTCAACGGCCAGCTCGGCAATGCGCTCGATCAGTTGCTGCTTGGTTGGTTTCTTCATGGCTGCTGCCTCGGATGAATCTTGAAGCGTCCCTGCGGGATCTCTGGATGGGTTGCGCGTTCAGCGGTCTCGTAGGTGCATTCCGATACGAACCGGTCGAACCGCTGGGTGACGGCTGGCTTGGGCCAGATGGCGAAGGGCTGCCCGCCTTCATCAGCGTGGCGACTGCGGACAAAGGCGTACGGCAGCGGCGCACAGGAAACCTCCCGCATCACAGCATTCACCACCCAGGCCGGCAGGCCGTGACGGCGATTGATGCGGTCGCGGATCGTGGTGATGGTTTCGAAGCCGCTGGGCACGGAGTCGAGATAGCGCACCTGTTCCAGCTTGGTGGTGCGGTCCTCGACGCGCTCCAGCGCCACTTGCTGCTCGGCCTGCTGGCGCTCGAGCGTGACCATCGTCTGCGCTTGCGCCAGCAGTTGCTCAGCTGGTGTCATCGGTCGCTGATAGCTGCCCGTCTTGCGGATCGATGGGATTACCTCCCCCGCCACCCACATCTGCAAAGGAAGTGCGCCAGGCTTGTCTGATCTGCCCAGGAAGAAGTAGAGCCCCTGCTCGCTCAGCACTGCCATTTTCTGGTTGCCTGAGGGGGTCAGAACGGATCTGACCCCCCGCCATTGCTCCGGCACATGGGCGATAGTGCTGGTGCCAGCCCACGAATAGCCGAGATCATCAGCAATGTCCTTGGCCACAAACCAAGGTTCATTGGCATGATCCTTTACGACGCGGATTTCATGGCCATTGAAATTGAAGGGGATCAGATTCATGCCGCACCCCCTGCGCCACGTTTTGCAGCGGCAGGTTTTTGTGGCGCGGCGGCCCTTCCAGCGTCGATTTCAGTGAAGCTGGCATCCATCCTCTTCATCCAGTCGTCGGCATGGTTCACCCATTCCTCGCAGAGCTCATCACCCATCAGCGCGAGCTTCGTGGGCAGGCTCGATTCCTCTGCAATCTTGCTGATGGAACGGAACAGAGTACGGGCATCTTCCAAGCGCGCCTGGAGGCAGAGAATGTCGTTGTATGCCTCGTCGGCTATGGTGCGGACGGTTTTCATTGGCTATCCCCCGCTGCATTCATCAGCTGAAGCAACTGGTCTGACGCCTGGTCGGCCAGCATGAACATCGATTCATGGATGGTGGATTCGCTGAGATGATCGAGTTGAGGAGCGAACCCGGCCTGCGCATCCCCCTTGAGGCTGTCGTTCTCCATCAGGATGGAGGCTAACCCCTCGATAACACGCAGGCGGGCCATGACCTTTTCGCCCAGCTCGCTGGTTGTTGTGGTCATTGGCTCACCTCTGCTCCACGAACTGAAGAGACTTGGTTTTGTGGCGCGATGTCTTCCATATCCCTCACAGGGATCTCAATCGCTTCAAGAAGAGCCTCGCACTGGACGGTCAGGACGCGGATCGCATAAAGCTCGCAACTGCCGTCAGCACCATCGCCGATCAATTGGCCGAGCAGGCAGTTGACGCTCGAAAGCATGGCGCCTGCCGCGGTGATGGCGGTGTTGCAGGACGTGCCGGCGTTGACCCGATATTCAACCCCTGAGGAGAAAAAGCGCGCCTCTTGCGTGGACAGGCGAGTCATGGCTGCACCTCCCATTTCTCCAGTGCGACCTGCGCGCTACGATTCAGGGTGTTCGCGGCATCGGCCAAGAATGCCAACGCTCGAAGCTCATTGGTGCGAATGGTTTCGCCCATGTTCGCGGCCAGCTCAAGGCGATGGGCGAGTTGGTGAATGCCCTCGGTGAGCCCTACAGCTAGGCCAATGCCTTCCATCAAGCCAACATCGGCTTTGATAGAGAAGACTGCATCTCCCTCAAGCTCATGTGAGCCGAAATCCATCGACCGGAGAAGTGGAAGTTGCGCCGGTGATGGCGCGGTGTTATTTTCCTGTTGCATCGTTTTGTCCTTCTGCAGACAAAGTGGTACCCAAGCCACCAGGTACGAACTGGTAGCGACTTAAAGGCTCAGCTAAGGCTGGGCTTTTTTGTGGGCGGTCGAAAAGCTCAGCCGCTCAGCAAAAACTGGGATGGGTAAGGTTTCATTGGGAGGCCTGCGTGGTACTGGATGAATTCACAGCCACCGCAGTGGTGCTGCGCAGATTGGCAGTTAGGGGTATCGTTTGCTTCAAGGTCGGCGGAGCTTCTGGATAAAGATCCGGCCGTAGGTGATGGCGAGCAACTCCAGTAGCGCTCTCAATGCTGACGACCCGACATGCAGGTACGTGCCCGGTAGCGCACATTTTTTGAACATGCTGGGGTGTGCATTTGATGAGGCGGGCAAGGGCTGACTGGCCGCCCGCCGCTCTCACCGCCATCTGGATCGCGGTCATCGGTTTCATGAACAGACCTACAATTTAATATTGCAGAACAGCCTATCCACTACCACGGAGAATTGCAATGACCAGTACAACGCCAAATTGTAATCTCGCAGCATGAGAAAACGAACTACTGGTCAAATGATTGCTCTGGCGCGCGAATCGCTAGGCCTCAATCAATCCGAACTGGCTCGCCGCCTTGGCGTGACACCTCAGTCGGTTCAGTCCTGGGAGTCCGACAGGAACACGCCCAGGCATAAGCGTCTTAAGGAGATCGGAGACGCGCTGGGCGTGTCTGCCGCTTATCTGATGGGCGAGATAGGTAGGCCTACAGATTCGCCGGATGAGATATCTAACGTTGCCTCGGCACTAGCGCCCACAAGGTACTTTATGTATCCAGAGATAAGCTGGGTTCAGGCAGGGCTAGCCTCTGAGGCGATGGATGCTATTAACCTGCAAGCTTGCCCGTCTCATTCCTCAGATGTTTGGGCTGGGCATGATGGTTTCTGGCTGAGGGTTGTAGGCAACTCCATGACTAGCCAAAATGGCGCCTCATTTCCTGAGGGATTTCTGATCCTTGTTGCGCCAGAGACCGAGCCTAGATCTGGCCAGTACGTGGTTGCAAGAATGGTTGACTCGAATGAGGCAACGTTCAAGCAATTCGTGAGGGACGCGGGGCGATTCTATCTAAGGCCTCTCAACCCGGCATTCGCCACCATTGCGATGGATAGTGAGTGGGAGATCGTGGGCACTGTGGTAGATGGAAAGATGCCCAAAAGCACCTTCCTTTGAGCCTGGCGGCCAGAAAAGACCTCCTAGCGGGGGTCTTTTTTTGCACAAGACTACAATTTAATATTGTAGTTCGCTTAAATAGGTTGTAGATTTACACCACCAGCACACAGCACGGAGCGCCACCATGACCACAGCAGCACAGATCACCAGCACCGAGGGTTGGATTGGACACCTTGGCCGCGGTCTAGCCCCAAGGGAGTTGGCGTTTGTGTTGGACGTGGCTGCGGGTCGTACCGATAAGGAAATCGGCAAGCGCTTCGCAATCGAGCCTGGGACGGTCAAGAAGCGTGTCAGCAACGCGATGTTCAAGCTTGGGGTGAATCGCCGGGCAGCGTTGGTTGGCGAGGCGATTCGGCGCGGGATGATCTCGCCAGCCGCGATCCTGGTCGCAGTCCTCGCGGTGCACGGCGCAGTCAGCGATGACCAGTTCCTTCGCGTTCGCCGGAGCGGCGGCGAGAAGCGGGTTGAGCTTCGAGTTACCGCACGGCGGGTTGAGCAACAATTGGTGGCATAGCAGCGGCGAGCGCCTTCGGTGAGGGCGTTGTCCGGTGCGAAAGCATCTTGAGGTTCGGCTGGGTATGGCTGGGCTGGGTCAGGCAGGACTGGCTCTGGCATGGCGAGGCAAGGGCTGTTTACAGCGGTCTGCCCTTCTTAGGGAGGGCAGATCAGTGCAAATAGCACTATGCGGTTAGGCATGGCCCGGTGGGGTATGGTCCGGTGGGGTATGGCTAGGCGAGGCAAGGGCTGTAATCAGCGGCCTGCACTTCTTCGGGAGCGTAGTCCGGTGGCGATAGCCATCAAGAGGCACGGCACTGCGGGGCAGCCCTGGGCGTGGTTTGGCTGGGCATGGCGTGGCAAGGGCTACAACGTAGCGGTCAGCACCTTCGCAGAGGGTGCTTTCCGGTACCGAGTACCACGAGGCAGTGCGAGGCGAGGCTTGGCGCGATCGGGTAGAGCGCGGCAAGGGCTGCTGGTCAGCGTAATGCCCATTCATAGAGTGGTCATTGCGGTGCGAAAGCACTTGGGGTGAGGCCGGGTAAGGCATGGCGAGCCACGGCCGGGCACGGCAAGGGCGATAACTCGCAGCGATGTCACTGGCGCTGAATCCAGTGACGACCTCAAAGCAACTTCCACCGAGGTTGTTTTGAAGTTCCAACACGCAAAGCACCGTGCATCGCATTGAGCGAAAAGGCACACGCAGCTATCTATTGGAGATTCACATGCAAACTTTGAAAGTTAAAATCGTAGGCACCCGTCCGCTTCTTGTTCACGCCGACGTGTTCGCCGACCCTTTGAACAAATTGACCAAAGCGCACAAGCAACTGACTTCTAAGCGCAAAAAGTCTGACGAAGACCACGAGCTTATCGCTCGCAGCGAATGGCGCGGCGGCTTGTACTTCTCCGAAGATATCGGGCCATACCTGCCTGGCATCAACATCGAATCCGCACTTGTTGCAGGCGGCAAACTTTCGAAGATGGGAACCCAGCTCAAGCGCTCCGTCGAGATCATGGATACCCGCTGCCCGATCATTTACGAAGGCCCGCGCACCGTAGAAGGCCTGTGGGATGAGCAGTTCTACGATGCCCGCTCGGTGAAGGTCGGCACCGCCCGAATCACCCGATATCGCCCCCTCTTCCGCTCCTGGGCAGTGGTCTGCGAGATCGCCTACGACCAGGAGTCCATCGACCGCGACCAGGTGTTGAAGTGCCTCGAGGACGCTGGCCAGTACTGCGGTGTCGGCGACTACCGCCCGAAATTCGGCCGCTTCGCCGTGGAGGTGCTGTAATGCCTGTCGTGCCGCTCAAGCCGAACAGCTGGAGCCTGGACAAGGCCGTCGAGCAGTTCCTTGCCGACAAGTTCGAGGATGGCCAGCTCATCAGCCACGCCTGGCTTGAGTGGGCGCTGAACTTGCCGAAGCCCAGCACCGCAAAGGAAATGGTCAACTGTCAGTTCATAATCTTGGACCGTGTAGAGCAGTTCAAGGAAGCACTGTTAACTCAACATCAAATCTACATTGTTAGCGTGCGCGGCAAGGGTTATCGGATTGTTCCGCCGAGCGACCAGGCATTCATCGCTGTTGATAACGCAATGCAAGGTGTTCGCCGCGAGTTCAGTAAATGCGAGAAGGTCATGAAACATACTCGCCTCGGAGAACTTGATGTTGACCAGATTAAGCGGCACACCGACGCACAAGTGAAAGTTTCAGCAATCGCCGGAATGGTAGGCAAAAGTAAGCGCGAAGTATTCAGCCTGTTCAAGGCATAACTTCCGCACAGCAACATCAACAACTTTTATCGAAAGCCAAGTTACTCGGCGGGTACTCGCTCGCCTTAAATAAGGAGATTCAAACATGCTCATGCTAAGCCGCAACATCGGCAAGGCCGTCATCATCGGCGGCAACATCCGGGTCAGCGTGGCCCAGGTTAACGGCTGCCAGGTCCGCCTGGGGATCGAGGCCCCGCGTGGAGTGGTGGTTGATCGCGAGGAGATCCACCAGCGCCGTGTCGCCGAAGGCACTGCCCAAGAGGCGCCAGCGTTCGACATCGAAGACCACGTCCGCATGGCTGCCGATGCCCGCCGGTATCGCTGGCTGCGTAATCGCGAGCGCATCGAAGATCCCGACGAAGACCTGCTGGTGGTGCGCGGCGATAACTGGTTCTCTGCCGAAGAACTGGATCAGGAGATCGACACCGCCCTGCGCCTGGAAGCCTTGGAGCAGCCGGTGGTGCACAACGTGACAGCGAACCCTTTGGAGGTGTCCCATGGCCTTTGAATACGGCTCGCGCACGGCTGACAAATTCGTCGTGCGTCTCCCTGATGGGATGCGCGACGAGGTGGCCAAGGCTGCGGACGCGGACGATCGCTCCATGAACTCGCTGATCGTGAAGGCGATCCGGGAGTACCTGGGCCTGCAGCAGCGCCAGCAGGCCCTGCTCGGTGCGCTTGTGCTGGCGAACCAGATGCAGGCGCAGCAGGAGCAGCAGCCATGACCATCACCACAACCGACACCCGCGTCTATACGGATCACCTGACAACTGAACTAGGGAGGCTGGGTCAGCGGCTTGTCGATTTCGGTCAAGCCCTGCAAAGCCCGTCCACCACGGTGGCAGAGCTGCAGGTGCTCGCCAAGTCCTGCGGCATCAAGCTGCACATGCGCGCCGTTGCTGAATCTGGAGAGGCACCCAATGCTCACTGACAACCTGGTGCACCGCGCCCTCTTCACCCTGCCCCCGATTCGACCAAGCGCAGAGACGGCGCCAGCAGTTCAGGTGCTACCGGAGCAGAAGGTCGTCACCGGCGACAAGGAAGTGGATGCCGTACTGTGGCTTCGCGAGGTGATCAAGACCGGTCAGGCCGGCCCGATCACCACTGCCCTGGACGCCGCCAAGCAGATCAAGACGCCGCTCAAGGAGATCGAGCAGCGGTACGTCGACTATGTGAAGCGTAGTAGCGGGGGCAGCCCCTTCGCGGTGATGTTCGCGTTCGGATTTGCCGACCTTGAGGGACTGGCCAAGGGTTCGCTGGAGAAGGCCGCCCTGGTATCTGAGGCCCGGGCCCGCTTCGAAGGTGAGACGATCTTTGAAGATACGCCCGCCGAGCAGTTCTGCGAGAAGGCCTTGAAACGCTGCAAGGGCTTCAAGAGCTACATCGACAACGACAAGAGTCAGGTGGCCAAACGATTCCGCAAACACGCAGAGCTGATGCCCCACACGCTCGATGACTGCCTGCACGAGATTGCCTACTGGGGACGGCTGTATGTCCTACGTCATGCAGTTGGCGAATGGGGCGACGGGATGCACGAAGCCATTGCTCGTGAATGGTTTGTCCAGGACCAGCTGTCGGAGATCAAGCCGCGCAACCAGGCTGAGGCCCTTCGCGTCCTGGATTACGCCGCGCACGCCGAGAGCATTGAGCATGACGGCATGGTGGCCATTTCGCGAAACCTCATCACCTCGGGAGGACTGCCGGCATGATCAAGCGCCGAGCAATCAACCCCGCCGCCCTCCCCGCCGTTGGACAGCCGCTGGCGGGCGGCTTCTTCGCCGGCCGTCTCTTCTTCGATGGCGCCGAGCACGCAGTCATCGACGCAGGCCGGGAGTTCGAAGTAGCCGCCCACTGGTGGCAGGAGGAAGGCCCGCGCCCACGAATCCGCGGTGCCACGTCCCGTTTCGACGGCCTGGCCAACACCCAGGCTATGGCCGCCGAGGGCAGCACTATCGCCCGCAAGGTGCTGGACATGAATATCCGTGGCACCTGGGGCTGGCACATCCCTTCCATCGAGGAGCTGCAGGTGCTGCGCTGCAATCTCTTGCAGCTTCCAGATTGGGGGCATGACGGGTCGTACACAGTCAGGGGTGCGGCCCAGGCGTTCGGCCTTAGCGAGTACTGGACCAGTAGCCAGAAGGCGAACGCGGCTACTGCCTGGTGCATGCACATGCTGCCTTGGTGCGTGCCCGACACGAACTGGGTGAGCAAGTGCAAGGGCATCAGGCCGGTGCGCACGTTGCTGATCAGCCAGGATGCTTTTGTGCACGCGCCGTCCACCGACGCGACCATGCCCGACGCCGATTTGCGCGGCCTGGCCAACCAGCAAGCCGTGGCCACCGTGCTCGAGCGGTTCGTGAACGAGGACACCGGGAAGTTCTACGGGCGCGCAGAGGCGCTGGTGGCTGAGCTGGCGGCGCTGGCGGGAGGTCGGACATGATCCAGACCCTTATCTCCACCGCTATCAGCGCCGTCATCAGCCTGTCACTGCTGTTCGGAGGTGCCCCGCTCAGCCGCTTCGCCTTCTACGTCACTGTGGCCTTCAACGCCATGGCCTGGATCGGCTGGGCATCAGGGACCGTAACCGGTGAAGTGGCCGAGCGAATTCTGCGCTACTGGTGGATCAGCTTGCCCAGCACAGGATTCCAGCTCTACGCGCTGATCTACAGCGGCCACCCCATGCTGGCTGCCTCTGCCTTCGTGGTGTCCTTCTTCATCGTCGCCTCCGCTGCACGGGCCACGGGGGTGCTGTCGTGAGCATCCTGAGGCACTTCCCCATCAACACCGCCGGCCGCGACCTCGCGGTGGGCGACATTCACGGGCACTTTACCCGCCTGCAGCGCGCCCTGGACGCGGTCAGCTTTGATCCTGCCACTGATCGGCTGTTCTCGGTAGGTGACCTGGTCGACCGCGGGCCCGAGTCTGACCAGGTGGACACCTGGCTGGCCAGGCCATGGTTCCACGCCGTGCGCGGAAACCACGAGCAGATGGCGATCGAGGCATACCGGTTTGATCCCTCGGGCCGCATAGGTGACGCGCACCTTTCCAACGGCGGTGCATGGCTCTATGCCAGATCATCCGTGGAACAGGCCTGCTACGTAGAACTGCTGGCCGACCTGCCGCTGATCATCGAGGTCATGTCCCCCCAGGGCCTGGTCGGGATAGTGCACGCCGACTGCCCTTTCCCGACCTGGCAGATGCTCAAGTCCTGGGCCGAAGGCTGCATGCCGGGCATGCGCAATGTCGAGGAGGCGGTGCAGTGGTCGCGCAGCAGAATCACCCACGATCAGCACCACGGTGTTGGCGGCATACGGGCGGTGGTGGTCGGTCACACCCCGGTTAGGCGCCCGGCGGTGCTGGGTAACGTCTACCACATCGACACCGGTGGCTGGATGGATGGCCGCTTCACGCTGCTGGACCTGAACACCCTGCAGGCTCACCCGCCGATTGATCCGAAGCTGAGCTGGGACTGGGAGGATCGACCATGAGTATCGACAAAGACAAGCTGAAGGCGCTGGCCGAAGCTGCTACTGCTGGCCAGTGGGTCACAGAGGGTGAGTACGTCAATGAGCACGGCAACGTCCTTTACGCCTACGTGGCTCATGAGAACAGCGGGATGATCGCGGAGGCCTTCGCCAACTGCCGGGTCAAAACGGATGAAGAGTGCCGCGCCAATGCGGCTTTCATCGCTGGCGCCAATCCGGCCAATGTACTCGCCCTGCTGGCCGAGATTGAAGCGCTGCACGACCGGGCTGCCTACTGGCGCCAGCGGACCAAGAGCGCCGAGGGCCACCTATACACGTCTGACTTCCAGGCGGCATGCGATGCACTGCACCTGGATAGCAACTATGCCGACACCCCAGCGGAGCAGCTCACCGAGGTTCAGAAGGCGCGGATCAGCTCGGCAGTTAATACGGTGTTGCGGGCGGTGAATGCGCGGCGAGATCTGCGCCGGCCGACTGACGTGACAGATCAGCGTGACAACCACAACCTGACGCGCCAGGAGGAATAGCGATGGCAGCAGCAGAGAATCTGCCCGAAGACCATGTGCACGACAAGGTCACCGAAAAACGGATGGGCGAGTTGGTGGGGTGTACAGCGAAGGCGCTTCAGCGAAAGCGCGAGAAAGGCATCATCCCCAACTGGGTGTGGATGAAGATCAACGGCAGGATCATGTACAGCAAAAGGAGATATGACGAATGGATCGAAAGCCTGTGGACCTGCCGGCCGGAGTCGAGCTTGTCGGGCGCTCAATCCGAATTCGCTTCACCTGGAACAAGAAGCGGTGCTGCGAGACGCTCCCCCTCCCTCAGACCGCGAAAGGGATCGCAGCAGCAGCGAGTCTACGTGCTCAAGTAAAGGGCCTGGATAAGCTCGGCGCTCTGACAGCAGAGAAGTATGCCGAGCTGTTTCCCAATACCCGCAGCGTGGTGGTGCAGGAGCAGACAGCGCCGATCTTCTTCGATTACGCGCAGGATTGGCTCAACAGCTTGCAGATCGTGGAGGGTACTCGGAAGAACTACCGCTCTGCCCTGCAGGTGTATTGGGTTCCGTACCTGGCCGAGAAACCGATCGATACCATCACGTCAGTGCTCCTGCGCAAGATCATGAACGACATCAAGTGGACTTCCCCGGTACGCCGCAAGGGCGTGGTCGGCCTGCTGGTGTCGATCTTCCAGCAGGCGGTCACCGACGAACTGATCGTCCGAAACCCGGCCCTGTCTATCCCAGGCGCCAAAGTGCCGAAACGTGAGGTCGACCCTTTCACCAAAGAGGAAGCGGATTCGATCATTGCCCATCTGTACGAAACGACGAGCGGTTTGACGGCAATTTACGCGGCCTATTTCGAGTTCTGTTTTTACACCGGCATGCGGCCAGGCGAGGTGATGGCTCTGCGCTGGAGCGAGATCGACAGGCGCGTAAAGACTGCCAACGTTTGCCGCATTCAGATCCGTGGAGTGATCCAGGATCGCACCAAAACGAAGCGTTCCCGAAAAGTTTTATTGAACGATCGCGCCCTGCATGCGCTCGAAAAAGCCAGACCGCTCACCGAGGCCCGTTCAGATTACGTGTTCGCGCCCAGTGGGACAGGTGACCGCTCGGAGATGTTCATTCGCTCTGAGACGAGTCAAAAACGCTACTGGCTGGCAGCCCTGCGGAAGCTTGGCATCAGGCGCCGCAGGATGTACGACACGCGCCACACGTACGCGACCATGTGCCTGATGGCCGGCATGAACCCGGCATTCATCGCCGCGCAACTCGGGCATAGCGTGCAGGTGCTGCTTTCTACATACGCGAAGTGGATCAACTCGCCGAATGATTGGGCTGAGCTTGATAAGCTGAAATCGCTAGAAAGTGGTACAAAAATGGTACGAGCTAGAAGCCAGTAACGCCAAGAGTGCCGAAACTCAAAGGGTTTACGTTACATGTGCGGATTAGCAGGAGAGTTACGTTTCACCCCCCTCGACCAAGCCCCTCGCCCGGCCGACCTGGCCGCGGTGGAGCGCATCACCCACCATCTGGCGCCTCGCGGCCCGGACGCTTGGGGCTTCCATAGCCAGGGCCCGATCGCCCTCGGCCACCGCCGGCTGAAAATCATGGACTTGTCCGACGGTTCGGCTCAGCCGATGGTCGACAACACCCTCGGCCTGTCGCTGGCCTTCAACGGCGCCATCTACAACTTCCCCGAACTGCGCCAGGAGCTGCAAGACCTGGGCTACACGTTCTGGTCGGATGGCGACACCGAAGTGCTGCTCAAGGGCTACCACGCCTGGGGCGCGGCCTTGCTGCCCAAGCTCAATGGCATGTTCGCCCTGGCCATCTGGGAGCGCGACAACCAGCGCCTGTTCCTGGCCCGCGACCGCCTTGGCGTCAAACCGCTGTACCTGTCGCGCAACGGCGAGCGCCTGCGCTTTGCCTCGACCCTGCCTGCCCTGCTCAAGGGCGGCGACATCGACCCGATGATCGACCCGGTAGCGCTCAACCACTACCTGAACTTCCACGCCGTGGTACCCGCGCCGCGCACGCTGCTGGCCAACGTGCAAAAGCTTGAACCCGGCACTTGGATGCGCGTCGACCGCCACGGCGAAATCGAACGCCAGACCTGGTGGCAGCTGCAGTACGGCGCCCACCCCGACGAGCGTGAACTGGACCTCGAAGGCTGGACCACCCGCGTGCTCGACGCCACCCGTGATGCCGTGGCGATCCGCCAGCGTGCTGCGGTGGACGTTGGCGTGCTGTTGTCTGGCGGGGTCGACTCCAGCTTGCTGGTCGGCCTGCTGCGTGAAGCTGGTGTGGACGACCTGTCGACCTTCTCCATCGGCTTCGAAGATGCCGGCGGCGAACGCGGCAACGAGTTCGAGTACTCCGACCTGATCGCCCGCCACTACGGCACCCGCCACCACCAGTTGCGCATCGCCGAACATGAAATCATCGACCAGCTGCCGGCCGCCTTCCGCGCCATGAGCGAACCGATGGTCAGCCATGACTGCATTGCCTTCTACCTGCTGTCGCGGGAAGTGGCCAAGCACTGCAAAGGCGTGCAAAGCGGCCAAGGTGCCGACGAACTGTTCGCTGGCTACCACTGGTACCCACAGGTGGATGGCGCCGAGGATGCCTTTGGCGCCTACCGCGACGCATTCTTCGACCGCACCCACGCCGAGTACCGTGACACCGTGCAAGCCCCTTGGCTGCTGGAAAGCGATGCCGCCGGCGACTTTGTCCGCGAACACTTCGCCCGCCCTGGCGCCAGCGACCCGGTCGACAAGGCCCTGCGCCTGGACAGCACGGTGATGCTGGTCGACGACCCGGTCAAGCGGGTCGACAACATGACCATGGCCTGGGGCCTGGAAGCGCGTACGCCGTTTCTCGATTACCGCCTGGTGGAACTGTCGGCACGCATCCCAGCACGCTTCAAGCTGCCCGATGGCGGCAAACAGGTGCTCAAGCAGGCCGCCCGACGGGTCATCCCGCATGAGGTGATCGACCGCAAGAAGGGCTACTTCCCGGTTCCAGGCCTGAAGCACCTGGAAGGCGCGACGCTGGGCTGGGTGCGCGAACTGCTTACCGACCCCAGTCAAGACCGAGGGCTTTTCAACCCGGCCATGCTCGACCGCTTGCTGAGCAACCCGCACGGCCAGTTGACGCCGCTGCGAGGTTCCAAGCTGTGGCAGCTGGCGGCGCTCAACCTGTGGCTGAGCGAACAAGGAATCTGACCGATGAAAGCCCACGAAATCGCCTACGGCCAGCGCCTGCTGCGCGGCCAGGCACCGTCCTACGAGCGTTTGCAGGCGCGCCTGGCCGGCGATGGCAGCGAGCCCCACGACCAGCCACGTGCCGTGCACTGTGGTTGGGGCCGGCTGCTGATCGGCCATACCTACCCAGACCCCGTTTCACTCGCCGAGCAACTGCTGGACGAGCGCCACGGCGAGCGCGACATTGCCCTGTACGTGGCCGCGCCGCAGCAGGTACTGGCGCAGGCGCCGCAGCAGTTGTTTCTCGACCCCTCCGACACCCTGCGCCTGTGGTTTACCGACTACCGCCCGGCGCAGCGGGTGTTTCGCGGTTTTCGCGTGCGGCGGGCGCAAAACCTGGGGGACTGGCAGGCGATCAATACCCTTTACCAAGCGCGCGGCATGTTGCCGGTCGACCCTGACCGGCTCACGCCACGTCACCTCGGCGGCCCGGTTTACTGGCTGGCCGAGGATGAAGACAGCGGCGCGGTGATCGGTAGCGTCATGGGCCTTAACCATGCCAAGGCGTTCGATGACCCCGAGCACGGCAGCAGCCTGTGGTGCCTGGCCGTGGACCCGCACTGCACCCGCCCTGGCGTGGGTGAAGTGCTGGTGCGCCACCTGATCGAGCACTTCATGAGCCGCGGCCTGGCCTACCTGGACCTGTCGGTGCTGCATGACAACCGCCAGGCCAAGCGCCTGTACGAGAAACTCGGGTTTCGTAACCTGCCGACCTTCGCCGTCAAGCGCAAGAACGGCATCAACGAACGCCTGTTCCTCGGCCCTGGCCCTGAAGCAGGGCTTAACCCTTATGCACGGATAATTGTTGACGAGGCGCTGCGCCGTGGTATCGAAGTGCAGGTCGAAGACGCCGCAGGCGGGCTGTTCACCTTGAGCCTGGGCGGGCGTCGCATTCGCTGCCGTGAGTCGCTAAGCGACCTGACCAGCGCTGTGACCATGACCCTGTGCCAAGACAAGTGCCTGACCCAGCGAGCACTGAGCAACGCCGGGCTGCGTGTACCAGCGCAGCAACTGGCGGGCAACGCCGACGACAACCTGGCGTTTCTCGACGAGCATGGCGCAGTGGTGGTCAAGCCGGTGGATGGCGAACAAGGCCAAGGGGTGGCGGTGAACCTCTCCACCCTTGAAGAGCTCACCCAAGCAGTGGCCCACGCCAAGCAGTTCGACAGCCGTGTACTGCTGGAGAGCTTCCATGCCGGCCTTGACCTGCGCATCGTGGTGATCGGCTTTGAAGTGGTGGCAGCTGCCATACGCCACCCGGCCCAGGTAGTGGGTGATGGCAAGCACGACATCCGCGCGCTGATCGAAGCCCAGAGCCGCAGGCGCCAGGCCGCGACCGGCGGTGAAAGCCGCATCCCGCTTGACGATGAAACCGAGCGCACCCTGCGTGCGGCGGGGCTGGGCTATGACGACGTGCTTCCTGCCGGCCAACGCCTGGCGGTGCGGCGTACTGCCAACCTGCACACCGGTGGCACCCTTGAGGACGTGACCGAGCGCCTGCACCCCGTGCTGGCCGATGCGGCGGTGCGCGCGGCACGGGCGCTGGAAATTCCGGTGGTGGGGTTGGACTTCATGGTGCGTGATGCCGAACAGGCGGAGTACGTGATCATCGAGGCCAACGAACGCGCCGGCCTGGCCAATCATGAACCGCAGCCGACGGCTGAGCGGTTCATCGACTTGTTGTTCCCGCATAGCCGGGGATTAGCGTGAAACCATGACGGCCTCTTCGCGGGCAAGCCCGCTCCCACAGGTTGGCCGCTTAACCTGAAAGCGGCGGTAAACCTGTAGGAGCGGGCTTGCCCGCGAAGAGGCCAGTGAGGAGTACCTATGTCCGAAAAATACCCCGAACCCGATCTCGACTACCTCAAACGCGTCCTGCTGGAGATGCTCGCCATCCCAAGCCCCACCGGCTTCACCGACACCATCGTGCGCTACGTGGCCGAACGCCTGGATGAGTTGGGCATCCCCTTCGAGCTGACCCGCCGTGGCACCATCCGCGCCACCCTCAAAGGCCGGCAAAGCTCACCCGACCGCGCCGTTTCGGCGCACCTGGACACCATCGGTGCCAGCGTGCGTCAGTTGCAGGACAACGGCCGCCTGGCGCTGGCGCCAGTGGGCTGCTGGTCGAGCCGCTTTGCCGAGGGCAGCCGGGTCAGTGTGTTCACCGACACCGGCGTGTTCCGCGGCAGCGTGTTGCCGCTGATGGCCAGCGGGCATGCGTTCAACACCGCCATCGACCAGATGCCTATCAGTTGGGACCACGTCGAAGTGCGCCTGGATGCCTACTGCGCGACCCGCGCCGATTGCGAAGCCCTGGGGGTCTCGATCGGCGATTTCGTCGCCTTCGACCCGTTGCCAGAGTTCACTGAAAGCGGCCACATCAGCGGCCGCCACCTGGACGACAAAGCGGGCGTAGCCGCATTGCTGGCGGCGCTCAAGGCAGTGGTGGAAAGTGGCCGACAGCCACTGATCGACTGCCACCCGCTGTTCACCATCACCGAAGAAACCGGCTCCGGCGCGGCAGGTGCCCTGCCCTGGGACGTCAGCGAATTCGTCGGTATCGACATTGCCCCGGTAGCGCCAGGCCAGGCCTCCAGCGAGCATGCGGTGAGCGTGGCCATGCAGGACTCTTCGGGGCCTTACGATTACCACCTGTCGCGTCACCTGCTGAAGCTGGCCGGCGACCACGATTTGCCGGTCAGGCGCGACCTGTTCCGTTACTACTTCAGCGATGCCCACTCGGCGGTGACGGCGGGGCATGACATCCGGACCGCGTTGGTGGCGTTTGGCTGCGATGCCACGCACGGTTACGAACGCACGCATATCGACAGCCTGGCGGCGCTGAGCCGGTTGCTGTCAGCGTACTTGTTGAGCCCGCCGGTGTTTGCCAGTGATTCGCAGCCGGCCAATGCCTCGCTCGAGCGCTTCAGCCATCAGTTGGAGCACGATGCGCAGATGGAGAGCGATACGCGGGTGCCGGCGGTGGATAGCCTGGTTGGGAATAAAGGCTGATAGTTGGGGCCGCTGTGCGGCCCCAAATGCGCGAACGTTTCGCGTAGCATGCCCACACTCAACCCCCAGAATCGCCCGCCATGCTAATCCCCTACGACCAACTGCAAGCCGACACCCTGACCCTGCTGATCGAGGACTTCGTCACCCGCGACGGCACCGACAACGGCGACGACACCCCCCTCGAAACGCGCGTATTGCGGGTGCGCCAGGCGTTGGCCAAGGGCCAGGCGTTCATCCTGTTCGACCCGGAAAGCCAGCAATGCCAGCTCCTGGCCAAACATGATGTGCCACGCGAGCTGCTCGACTGACGCCCTCACGCGCCACGCCCCTTGCGCACCTCCCCCTCCTTGATGCGCCTGTACACCTCGGCGCGGTGCACCGGCACCTCGCGGGGGGCACTTACCCCAAAACGCACCATCCCGTCCCGCGTCTCGACCACCATGATGCGGATGTCATCGCCAATGGTGATGACTTCGCCTACTTCGCGCCCTATTACCAGCATGATCCGATCCTCCAGCGTAAGGGAAAACCGGAGACTGCCTCGGGTACTTAAGGCTACTCAATAGTTCCAGGGCAATTCAGAAGCAACCTACATCCATGGGTAATTTCCCCTACAGACAGATCATCGCGCAGGCGCCTTGGCACGCATTTTCACCGCCATGTCCGCCATCTCGGCATACAGCCGCTCAGGTGCCTCGCGCTTGAGCTGCCACGCCTGGCGCCCGGCCTCGTGGGGCAAGATCAGGAACTCGCCGGCAGCCACTTGCCGGTGGATGTACTCGGCGATATCGACCGCGCTGATCGGCGAGCCCTCCAGCAGCTTGCCCACCTGTGCCTTCATGGCCGGGTTGGGGCCACGGAACGAATCCAGCAGGTTGGTCTGGAAGAACGACGGGCACACCACGTGCACCGCCACCTGCACTTGGCGCAATTCCACCAGCAGGCTTTCCGACAGGGCCAGCACACCGGCCTTGGCGACGTTGTAGTTGCTCATGCCCGGGCCCTGCATCAGCGCGGCCATCGAGGCGATGTTGATGATCCGCCCTTGGCTGCGCTCCAGCAGCGGGAGGAAGGCCTTGCAGCCCTTGACCACGCCCATGAGGTTGACCGCGATTTGCCAGTCCCAGTCCTCAAGCGACAACTCGGCGAAGAAGCCGCCCGAGGCGACGCCGGCGTTGTTGACGATCACATCGATGCCGCCAAAGCGCTCTTCGCAGGCCTGGGCCAACGCCGTGAGCTGGCTGTAGTCGCGCACATCACAGCGCTGGATAAACCCGTCGCCACCGGCTTGCTGGGCCAGTTCCAGCGTTTCGCGCAGGCCGGCCTCGTTGACATCGGCCAACGCCAGGCGCCAGCCCTCGCGTGCCCAGCGCAGGGCGATCTCGCGGCCGAGGCCGGACCCGGCGCCGGTGATCATGATGCGGTTATGCATGGTGGCAGGCCTTGTGCTGATGGGTTGTCAGGCGAGTCTAATCAAGGCATTGCCGTGAGGGAGGGTTCATCAGGGTAGTGAATGAAGGGGCATGACCAAGCGGTCAGTACCGAACAAATGGAATCTTTAGCCAAGCGCACCGGTCCGATTTAACAAGAGGCCAGCAGTCCGAGGCCCTTGACCCCTAACCACGCAAGGACTCCGCCATGACCACGATCCTCATCATCATCCTGATCCTGCTGCTGATTGGTGGCTTACCCGTCTTCCCACACTCGCGCAGCTGGGGCTATGGCCCTTCCGGCATTATCGGCGTGGTGTTGGTGATTCTGCTGGTGCTGTTGCTGCTAGGCATGATCTAGCCGGCCAAGCATGAAAAAACCGCGATACGGGCATCACCCGTATCGCGGTTTTTTTTAGGCCTCAGCGGTCAGTGCGAAACCGCACCGGAAGCGCCCAGGCCGGTTTGCGAACGTACGAACTGCGGGAAGAACAGTGCACGTTCGTTCTCAGCCGCCTTGGACTTGTCGGTGACCGAGAAGAACCAGATACCGACGAAGGCAATCAGCATCGAGAACAGCGCCGGGTACTCGTACGGGTAGATCGCCTTCTCGTGGCCGAGGATCTGTACCCAGATGGTTGGGCCAAGGATCATCAGGCCCACTGCACTCACCAGGCCCAGCCAGCCGCCGATCATGGCGCCGCGGGTGGTCAGTTTCTTCCAGTACATCGAAAGCAGCAGTACCGGGAAGTTGCAGCTGGCAGCAATCGAGAACGCCAGGCCCACCATGAAGGCGATGTTCTGCTTCTCGAACAGGATGCCCAGGCCGATCGCCAGCACGCCGAGGGCGATGGTGGTGATCTTCGACACGCGGATCTCGTCCTTGTCGTTGGCCTTGCCCTTGCGCCATACGCTGGCGTACAGGTCGTGGGACACCGCCGAGGCACCGGCCAGGGTCAGGCCAGCAACCACCGCCAGGATGGTGGCGAAGGCCACCGCCGAGATGAAGCCCAGGAACACGCTGCCACCCACGGCATTGGCCAGGTGCACCGCAGCCATGTTGTTACCGCCCAGCAAGGCGCCTGCGGCGTCCTTGAAGTCCGGGTTGGTGCTGACCAGCAGGATCGCGCCGAAGCCGATGATGAAGGTGAGGATGTAGAAGTAGCCGATGAAGCCGGTGGCGTAGAGCACGCTCTTGCGCGCTTCCTTGGCGTCACTGACGGTGAAGAAGCGCATCAGGATGTGCGGCAGGCCAGCGGTACCGAACATCAGCGCCAGGCCCAGGGAGAACGCCGAGATCGGGTCCTTGACCAGGCCGCCAGGGCTCATGATCGCCTCGCCTTTGGCGTGCACCTTGATGGCTTCGGAGAACAGGGTGTTGAAGTCGAAGTTGACGTGTTTCATCACCATCAGTGCCATGAAGCTGGCACCGGACAGCAGCAGCACGGCCTTGATGATCTGTACCCAGGTGGTGGCCAGCATGCCGCCGAACAGTACGTACAGGCACATCAGGATACCGACCAGGATCACCGCCACGTGGTAGTCGAGGCCAAACAGCAGCTCGATCAACTTACCGGCGCCGACCATCTGCGCGATCAGGTAGAACGCCACCACCACCAGCGAACCGGAGGCCGACAGCGTACGGATTTCTTTCTGCCCAAGGCGGTACGAGGCCACGTCGGCGAAGGTGTACTTGCCCAGGTTGCGCAGGCGTTCGGCGATCAGGAAGAGGATGATCGGCCAGCCGACCAAAAAGCCGATGGAGTAGATCAGGCCGTCGTAACCCGAGGTGAACACCAGGGCGGAAATCCCCAGGAACGAGGCCGCCGACATGTAGTCACCGGCAATTGCCAAGCCGTTCTGGAAGCCCGTGATCTTGCCGCCGGCTGCGTAGTAGTCCGCCGCCGATTTGTTGCGTTTGGAGGCCCAGTAGGTGATCCCGAGGGTGAAGGCGACGAAGGCCACGAACATGGCGATCGCCGACACGTTCAGCGGCTGTTTCTGCACCTCGCCGGTCAGGGCATCGGCGGCCCACACGGCGGGTGCGAAAACGCCGCAGGCCAGAACGGCCAGGGCTTTGGCGTGGCGAATCATTGCTGCGCCTCCTTCAGGATGGCCTTGTTCAGCTCATCGAACTCACCGTTGGCACGGCGCACGTAGATGGCGGTCAGGACAAATGCCGAAACGATCAGGCCGACGCCCAGGGGGATGCCCCAGGTAATCGACGACTCTGGGCTGAGCTTGGCGCCCAGTACATGAGGACCGTAGGCGATTAGGAGGATGAAGGCGCAATAGAGACCGAGCATGATCGCCGAGAGAATCCAGGCGAACCGTTCGCGTTTTGTAACCAGCTCCTTGAAGCGCGGGCTGTTTTGTATCGAGAGGTAAATGCTGTCGTTCATTGTTTTTGTCCTAGCAGCACAGATAGGGGATGAAACCCACACCCTCACTTTATGCTGCCGTTGGACGCCAACCAGACGACCTTAGTCTTAGATGCAACAGTGTTTTACCGATTAAGTAACAAAGCGGGGCCGCTTTGCGGCCCTTTCGCGACACAAGGCCGCTCCTACAGGGAATCGCGTAATACCTGTAGGAGCGGCCTTGTGTCGCGAAAAGGCTGCGCAGCAGCCCCGCTTTAGAACGAATAAATCAGTTACTTACCGGTCCACTCTTTGACCCGGTCCGGGTGTTTGGCCACCCAGTCCTTGGCCGCCGCTTCAGGCTTGGCGCCTTCTTGGATCGCCAGCATCACTTCGCCGATCTCGTCCTTGGACTGCCAGCTGAACTTCTTGAGGAACTCCGCCACTTCCGGCGCCTTGGTCGCCAGTTCCTTGCTGCCGATGCTGTTGACGGTTTCGGCAGCGCCATACACGCCTTTCGGGTCTTCGAGGAACTTGAGCTTCCACTTGGCGAACATCCAGTGCGGCACCCAACCGGTCACGGCAATCGACTGCTGCTTGGCATAGGCACGGCCCAGTTCGGCGGTCATCGCAGCGCCGGAACTGGCCTGCAGTTTGTAACCTGTCAGGTCATAGTCTTTGATGGCCTGGTCGGTCTTGAGCATGACCCCGGAGCCGGCGTCGATGCCGACGATCTTCTGCTTGAAGCTGCTGTCGGTCTTGAGGTCGGCGATGCTTACCGCCTTCACGTATTCAGGGACGATCAGGCCGATTTTCGCATCCTTGAAGTTGGCACCGTAGTCGACCACGTTGTCTTTGTTCTTGGTCCAGTACTCGCCGTGGGTCACGGGTAACCAGGCCGACAACATCGCATCGAGCTTGCCGGTCGCCACGCCCTGCCACATGATGCCCGTGGCCACGGCCTGCAACTTCACGTCGTAGCCGAGCTTCTGCTTGATCACTTCGGCGGCCACGTTGGTGGTCGCCACGCTGTCGGCCCAACCATCCACGTAACCAATGCTTACTTCTTTGGCCATTGCCTGTGCAGCGCTCATGGCCATTACCAGGGCGGTGCCCACACCCAGGAAACGTCGCATCTTGTTCAAAGTTGCCATCAAAGCATCCCCTCGTCAGGTCTCGGAGATTGCATCATCTTCCTGCAACAACTTGTGACCTGCTCCCTGTACGACATGTAACCACTCATATACGACAGCACTGTGCCATTAGCGCCATGGGCTCACGCCAGTCTGCGCGATCCTTGCATGCCAAAGGTTTGGCGCCGGGCTACTATCTACCCTTTTGCGCCTGACGATGGACCGCCCGATGCCCAGCCCCACCCGCCTGCACCTGCCGTTGTACCTGCTAGCCTGCCTGCTTGCCCTGATCGGGCTGGCAACGCTCTGGTACGGGCTCGGCAAGCCAGTGCACCTGCCCGATGCGGCCAGCCCCACGCACAAACTGCAGTGCGCTTCTTACACCCCCTTCGACAAGGACCAGTCGCCGTTCGACCAGCCGTTTCGTCTGCGCCCGGCGCGCATGGATGCCGACCTGGCCTTGCTGGCGGAGCGTTTTCAGTGCATCCGCACCTATTCGATGACCGGCCTTGAGGCGATTCCGCAGCTGGCACGCAAACATGGCCTGAAGGTGATGCTCGGTGCCTGGGTCAACGCCAACCCGGTGGACACCGAAAAGGAAGTGGACCTGCTGATCGCCGCCGCCAACGCCAACCCCGATGTCGTCAGCGCGGTGATCGTCGGCAACGAGGCGCTGCTGCGCAAGGAAGTCACCGGCACACGCCTTGCCGAGCTGATCGCCAAGGTCAAGCGCCAGGTCAAGGTGCCGGTCACCTATGCCGACGTCTGGGAATTCTGGCTACAGCACCCTCAGGTGGCCCCGGAGGTGGACTTTTTGACCATCCACCTGCTGCCTTACTGGGAGGATGACCCGCGCGGCATCGACGATGCCTTGGCCCATGTCGCCGATGTGCGCCGTGAGTTCGGGACGCGCTTTGCGCCAAAGGACATTCTGATCGGCGAGACCGGCTGGCCCAGCGAAGGCCGCCAACGGGAAACCGCCGTGCCCAGCCGGGCCAACGAGGCGCGCTTTATCCGTGGCTTTGTGGCGATGGCCGAAAGCAATGGCTGGCGGTACAACCTGATCGAGGCCTTCGACCAGCCGTGGAAGCGCGCCAGCGAAGGCGCCGTGGGCGGTTACTGGGGGCTTTACGACGCCGACCGGCAGGACAAAGGCGTGCTCGAAGGGCCCGTCAGCAACCTGCACTACTGGCCGCAGTGGCTGCTGGCCAGCGCGGTGTTGATGCTGGTCATGCTGTTGGTGGCCGGGCAGCCCGCTACCCCCATGGCGGCCCTGCTGTTGCCGTTGCTGGCCGCGTTTGGCGCGGGTTGCCTGGGGCTGTGGGGCGAGCTGATGCGCAGCCACGCACGCTTTGCTGGGGAGTGGCTGTGGGCCGGGCTGCTGGCGGCGCTCAACCTGCTGGTGCTGGCCCACGCCGCCCTGGCCTTGGCCCGCCGCGAGGGCTGGCGTGAGCGTGTTTATGCCTGGCTTGAGGCCCGTGCTGGCTGGCTGTTGCTTGCAGCGGGCTTTGCGGCGGCAGTGAGCATGCTGGCGCTGGTGTTCGACCCGCGTTATCGCAGTTTCCCTACAGCTGCACTGGCGTTGCCGGCAGTGGTTTACCTGGTGCGGCCAGTGCTGGCGCGGCGGGCCGAGGTGGCATTGCTGGCGTTTATCGTGGGGGCGGGGGTGGCGCCGCAGTTGTTTCTGGAAGGGCTAGAGAATCAGCAGGCCTGGGGCTGGGCGGTGGTGAGCGTTTTGATGGCCGCGGCGTTGTGGCGGAGCTTGAGGCTGCGTGCGGGTTGATATTGCCGGGACCGCTGCGCGGCCCATCGCCGGCAAGCCAGCTCCTACAGGTCTGCGCTGTACCTGTAGGAGCTGGCTTGCCGGCGATGGGCTGCAAAGCAGCCCCTATCACCCGCGACGCGCTTGCCGCACCAGCCGCAACCCCGCCAGCACCACGGCAAACACCGCAATACTGGCGGTATACAGCACCAGCGCCGGTATCGCGAACACCAACGCCAAACCTGCCAGCCACCACCCAACCCGACCCGCAACCACCTGCGCCACCAGCGCCAGGCCAAGCCCACTCCAGGCGATGACCTGAAAATGAATACCCAGCCCCAGCAGCGAGCGCACCTGGCACTGCCAGAACGCCTCGGGCGCCGCACACAGCCCCACCCACTGCGCGTCTTCCATCAACCCATAACGCACGCCATAGCTGGCGGCCAGCCACGCAGGCAGAAATAACAGCAAGGCAATGACCGGCAGCGAACGAGACATCCAGTTCTCCAATAGCGGAAATCGAAATCGTGCATGATCGCCCAAGGCCGGTTGTAAGGCAAAATCACCTTCCTGCAGCTATGTTGCAGATAACAAGCACACCAAAGACCACCGCACTTGGCAACTTTGCCCATACTGCCGTGGTCCTAGCCTGCACACCGCAACACCTTGTATTTCTTTTTGGGGGTTACATGCATCGATCTTTGCGCCTCGCTGCCCTGCTCGGCGGCCTGCTCATGGCTGTGGCCGCTTCGGCGCGGGATATCGACGCCGCGAGCTATGGCTACCCCTTGACCAACCCGTTCGAGGCGACCATCGCCACCACGCCGCCGGAGCAACGCCCAACCTTGCCCAGCGATGAGGACATCGACCAGGACGACTACAGCCTCAACCTGCGACCCGAGCGTGAGTTCACCCTGCCCGACAACTTCTGGTCGGTAAAAAAGCTCAAGTACCGCCTGGCCCGTCAGGACCACAAGGCGCCGCTGATCTTCCTGATCGCTGGCACCGGTGCCCCTTATTCCAGCAGCATCAACGAATACCTGAAAAAGCTGTACTACCAAGCCGGCTACCACGTGGTGCAACTGTCCTCGCCCACCAGCTACGACTTCATGAGTGCGGCCTCGCGCTTCGCCACCCCGGGTATCAGCCAGGAAGACGCTGAAGACATGTACCGGGTAATGCAGGCCGTGCGCGCCCAGCACCCGCGCTTGCCGATCAGCGAGTTCTACCTCACCGGCTACAGCCTCGGGGCGCTGGACGCGGCGTTCGTCAGCCACCTGGACGAGACCCGGCGCAGCTTCAACTTCAAGCGTGTGCTGCTGCTCAACCCGCCGGTCAACCTGTACACCTCGATCAACAACCTCGACAAACTGGTGCAAACCCAGGTCAAAGGCATCGACCGCAGCACCACGTTCTACGAGCTGATGCTCACCAAGTTGACCCGTTACTTCCAGGACAAGGGCTATATCGACCTCAACGAAGCCCTGCTGTACGACTTCCAGCAGTCGCGCCAGCACTTGTCCAACGAGCAGATGGCCATGCTGATCGGCACCTCGTTCCGCTTCTCGGCAGCCGATATCGCCTTTACCTCCGACCTGATCAACCGCCGCGGCCTTATCATTCCGCCGAAGTTCCCGATCACCGAGGGCAGCAGCCTCACGCCGTTCTTCAAGCGTGCCCTGCAGTGCGACTTCGACTGCTACATGACCGAGCAGGTGATCCCGATGTGGCGCGCCCGCACCGATGGCAACAGCATCCTGCAGCTGGTTAACCAGGTCAGCCTGTATGCGCTGGAAGACTACCTGCGCGACAGCCCGAAAATTGCCGTGATGCACAACGCCGACGACGTCATCCTCGGCCCAGGCGATATCGGCTTCTTGCGCAAGGTGTTCGGTGACCGCCTGACCCTTTACCCCCATGGCGGCCATTGCGGCAACCTCAACTACCGCGTCAACAGCGACGCCATGCTGGAGTTCTTCCGTGGTTAACAAACTCCTCTTCGCCACTGCCCTGCTCGTCGCTGGCAACGCCCTGGCCGCGGAGGTCGCACCGCGCGCCAGCGTGGTCGAGGCCGACCCGCAGGTTACCGCCGCACCGCTGCCACCGGAGGCCGATGGTTTCATCGACCCGTTGCGGGCATTGAAATTCAACCCAGGCCTGGACCAGCGCGAGTTCGAACGCTCCACCCTGGAGGCGCTGAACGTCTACGACCCACTGGAATCAATCAACCGGCGCATATACCACTTCAACTACCGCCTCGACCAATGGGTGCTGCTGCCCGTGGTGAGCGGCTATCAGTATGTAACACCGCGTTTCGTGCGCACCGGGGTGAGCAACTTCTTCAACAACCTCGGCGATGTGCCGAACCTGTTCAACAGCGTGTTGCAACTGAAAGCCAAGCGCTCGGCGGAAATCACCGCACGGTTGATGTTCAACACGCTGATCGGGGTCGGTGGGCTGTGGGACCCGGCGACCAAGATGGGCCTGCCGCGCCAGAGTGAAGACTTCGGCCAGACCCTGGGCTTTTATGGTGTGCCGGACGGGCCGTACCTGATGCTGCCGGTGCTGGGCCCCTCGAACCTGCGCGATACCACCGGGCTGGTGGTGGACTATGCGGGCGAGCAGGCGGTCAACTTCCTCAATGTGCCGGAAACCAGTACCGATCACCCGGAAATCTTTGCCCTGCAAGTGGTGGACAAGCGCTATACCACCAAATTCCGCTATGGCCAGCTCAACTCGCCGTTCGAGTATGAGAAGGTTCGGTATGTGTATACCCAGGCGCGCAAGCTGCAGATTGCTGAGTAAATAGCTACTGGCCTCTTCGCGGGCAAGCCCGCTCCTACAGGTACCCCACTGCGCTCAGGCCAGTGATACCCCTGTGGGAGCGGGCTTGCCCGCGAAGAGGCCAGTACTGCTTGCATCAAATTCCCAGAAACTGCTCCAGCTCCCGCCGCTTGACCAAAGCATCCCTGCGCCCCAGCTCGATCAGCTCACTGCAATAACTCGCCTCGAACAGCAAGTAACTCAACACCCCCGCCCCACTGGTTCGCGTCGCCCCCGGCCCACGCAAGAACAGCCGCAACGCCGCCGGCAATTCACGCCGGTGCCGCGCAGCGATTTCGTCCAGCGGCTGGCTGGGCGCTACCACCAATACTTCCACCGGCGCCAGCCCCAGGCGCCGTGCATCCAGGTGGGCAGGCAGCAAGTGGCTAAGGTGATTGAGCCGCTGCAGCAGTTCGATGTCGTCTTCCAGGCTGTCGATGAAGGTGCTGTTGAGCATGTGCCCACCAATCTGCGCCAGGCTCGGCTGCTGGCCACTGAACACTCGCTGGGTGGGCCGCGGCGGCGATGGCCGCTGAGGGTTGCCGCTGACCCCGACCACCAGCACCCGGCTGGCCCCCAGGTGCAACGCCGGGCTGATCGGTGCCGACTGGCGCACCGCGCCGTCACCGTAGTACTCGTCGCCCAGCCTGACCGGCGCGAACAACAGCGGGATCGCCGCACTGGCCAGCAAGTGGTCGAGGGTCAACGGCGTGGGTACGCCGATGCGGCGGTGGCGCAACCACGCCTCGATGGTGCCGCGGCCCTGGTAGAAGGTCACCGCCTGCCCCGACTCGTAGCCGAATGCGGTCACCGCCACGGCGCGCAGTTGTTCGGTGGCCAGGGCGTGGTCGATGCCGTCCAGGTCCAGGTGCGCTTGCAGCAGGCCGCGCAAAGGGCTGCTGTCGAGCAGCGCCACCGGTGCATGGCCACCCAGGCCCAGCAGGCTGTGGCTGACGAAGCGGCTGGCCTGGCGGATTACCCCCGGCCAGTCGCTGCGCAGCACCAGGTGGCTGCGAAAGTTTTGCCAGAAAGCGGTGAGGTTGCGCACGGTTTCGGTGAAGCGGGTGGCACCGCTGGCGAGGGTGACCGCATTGATAGCGCCAGCCGACGTGCCGACAATGACCGGGAAGGGGTTGGGCGCGCCCGGGGGCAGCAGTTCAGCGATACCGGCCAATACGCCGACCTGATAAGCGGCACGGGCGCCGCCGCCAGAGAGGATCAGACCGGTTACTGGGGCGGGTGCCATTTATTGCTCCCTGGGTTATCGGCTGTCAGGCCCGGCCTCTTCGCGGGGCAAGCCCGCTCCGTACTCCACTGGCTTCTGGCACTTTAGAGGTCCTGTGGGAGCGGGCTTGCCCCGCGAAGAGGCCAGCACTGGCATTACAAAAATCAGCGTTTCTTCTTGTCATACAGCCTAGGCGCACCCTCGGGCCGCGACTTGAAGCGCCGGTGCGCCCACAGGTACTGCTCGGGGCACTCACGCAACACACCCTCGATCCACTGGTTGATGCGCAGGCAGTCCGCTTCTTCACTCTCCCCGGGGAAGTCCGCCAGCGGCGGATGGATCACCAAACGATAGCCGCTGCCATCTTCCAGGCGTTTCTGGGTAAAGGGGATGACCTGCGCCTTGCCCAGGCGGGCGAACTTGGTGGTGGCGGTCACGGTCGCCGCCGGGATGCCGAACAACGGCACGAACAGGCTCTGCTTGGCGCCGTAATCCTGGTCGGGCGCATACCAGATTGCCCGGCCCGAACGCAGCAGCTTGAGCATGCCGCGTACGTCTTCACGCTCCACCGCCAGCGAGTCGAGGTTGTGCCGCTCACGGCCGCTGCGCTGGATGAAGTCGAACAGCGGGTTGCCGTGCTCGCGGTACATACCATCGATGGTGTGCTGCTGGCCCAGCAGCGCGGCGCCGATTTCCAGGGTGGTGAAGTGCACGGCCATCAGAATCGCGCCCTGCCCTGCCTGCTGGGCAGCCTGCAGGTGCTCGAGGCCTTCGATATGTGCCAGGCGTGCCAACCTGGCCTTGGGCCACCACCAGCTCATGGCCATTTCGAAGAAGGCGATGCCGGTGGAGGCGAAGTTGGCCTTCAACAAACGCTGCCGTTCGTCGTCGGACATTTCAGGGAAACACAGTTCAAGGTTGCGCGCGGCGATGCGTCGACGCTCGCCGGCAACCCGGTACATCACTGCGCCCAGGGCAGTGCCGACCCACAGCAAGGCCCGGTAAGGCAGCTGGACGATCAGCCACAGCAGGCCCAGGCCCAGCCACAGGCCCCAGAATCTGGGGTGAAGGAAATAGGGGCGAAAACGCGGGCGTTCCATTGAAGCTTCCGGAAAGACAAAGGCCGCGCATTCTACAACGGATCAGCGCATGTTGCGGGCAACGGGTGTTCTCGTTATAAGTCAGGGCACTTTTTTCGCAACAAGCCGTCTATGCAGACCATGAGCCTAAACCAGACCCCCGACACCGCCTCCGTGTTCCAGCTCAAGGGCAGCATGCTCGCCATCACTGTGCTGGAACTGGCGCGCAATGACCTTGAAGCCCTCGACCGCCAATTGGCGGCCAAAGTCGCGCAGGCACCCAACTTTTTCAGCAACACGCCGTTGGTGCTGGCGCTGGACAAGCTGCCGGCCAGCGAAGGCGCCATCGACCTGCCCGGCTTGATGCGTATCTGCCGCCACCATGGCCTGCGTACCCTGGCGATCCGCGCCAACCGCATCGAGGACATCGCCGCGGCGATCGCCATCGACCTGCCGGTGCTGCCGCCGTCCGGCGCGCGCGAACGGCCGCTGGAACCCGAGCCCGAGGTGAAAAAGCCCGAGCCGGCGCCTGCGCCTGCAGCCGAACCGGAAATCCGCCCGACCCGCATCATCACCTCGCCGGTGCGTGGCGGCCAGCAGATCTACGCCCAAGGCGGCGACCTGGTGGTGACCGCGTCGGTCAGCCCAGGTGCGGAACTTCTGGCCGATGGCAACATCCATGTGTACGGCGCCATGCGCGGCCGCGCCCTGGCGGGCATCAAAGGCAACACCAAAGCACGCATTTTCTGCCAGCAGATGACGGCGGAAATGGTCTCGATCGCAGGCCAGTACAAGGTCTGCGAAGACCTGCGCCGCGACCCGCTGTGGGGCTTCGGCGTGCAAGTCAGCCTGTCTGGTGACGTGTTGAACATCACCCGTCTTTAACGGATACTTGCCGTCATTTTTAGAGCAACTTTTTTACCTGTTGCCGTTTTTTGCATATTGCTGGGACACCTGTCCCGACTTATTTAGGGGTGAAACACCTTGGCCAAGATTCTCGTCGTTACTTCCGGCAAGGGGGGTGTGGGCAAGACCACCACCAGCGCCGCCATCGGCACCGGCCTCGCACTGCGCGGCCACAAGACAGTCATCGTCGACTTCGACGTGGGCCTGCGTAACCTCGACCTGATCATGGGCTGCGAGCGCCGCGTGGTGTACGACTTCGTCAACGTGGTCAACGGCGAAGCCAACCTGCAGCAAGCCTTGATCAAGGACAAGCGCCTCGAGAATCTGTACGTCCTGGCCGCCAGCCAGACCCGTGACAAGGACGCGCTGACCCAGGAAGGCGTCGAGAAAGTGCTGATGGAACTCAAGAATGACTTCGAGTACGTCATCTGCGACTCCCCGGCCGGTATCGAAAAAGGCGCGCACCTGGCGATGTACTTCGCCGACGAAGCCATCGTCGTGACCAACCCTGAGGTTTCCTCGGTACGTGACTCGGACCGCATGCTGGGCATCCTGTCGAGCAAGTCGCGCCGCTCCGAGAACGGCGAAGAGCCGATCAAGGAACACCTGCTGATCACCCGCTACCACCCTGAGCGCGTCGAGAAAGGCGAGATGCTGAGCATCGACGACGTTACCGACATCCTCGCGATCAAGCTCAAGGGCGTGATCCCTGAGTCCCAGGCAGTGCTCAAGGCTTCCAACCAGGGCATCCCGGTCATCCTCGACGACCAGAGCGATGCCGGCCAGGCCTATAGCGATACCGTCGACCGTCTGCTGGGCAAAGAAAAGCCCCTGCGGTTCATCGAAGTGCCGAAGCAAGGATTCTTCGCGCGCCTGTTTGGAGGCAAGTAAACCATGAACCTTTTTGACTTCTTTCGTGGCAGACAGAAACAGACCAGCGCGTCGGTGGCGAAAGAGCGTCTACAGATCATCGTGGCGCATGAGCGCGGCCAGCGCAGCGAACCGGACTACCTGCCGGCACTGCAGAAAGAACTGCTCGAAGTGATCCGCAAGTATGTGAACATCGGCAACGATGATGTGCACATCGAGCTGGAAAACCAGGGCAGCTGCTCGATTCTGGAGCTGAACATTACCTTGCCTGATCGCTGATTCAGCGTTCTGGCGTGATCATTGGGGCTGCGTTGCAGCCCATCGCCGGCAAGCCAGCTCCTACAGGGTCCGCGCTGTACCTGTAGGAGCTGGCTAGCCGGCGATGGGCCGCAACGCGGCCCCAATGGTTTTCCCCGATTTAACCGAGACCACGCAATGCCGCTGTCAAACGTCCAGATCCTCCACGAAGACGCCGCCATCCTGGTGGTCAACAAGCCAACCCTGCTGCTGTCAGTGCCCGGCCGTGCCGATGACAACAAGGACTGCTTGATCACCCGCCTGCAGGAAAACGGCTACCCCGATGCGCTGATCGTGCACCGTCTGGACTGGGAAACCTCCGGCATCATCCTGCTGGCCCGCGATGCCGACAGCCACCGCGAGCTGTCGCGCCAGTTCCACGACCGCGAGACCGAAAAGGCCTATACCGCCCTGTGCTGGGGCCAGCCGGCGCTGGACAGCGGCAGCATCGACCTGCCCCTGCGCTACGACCCGCCGACCAAGCCACGGCATGTGGTGGACCATGAGCAAGGCAAGCATGCCCTGACTTTCTGGCGCGTCCTGGAGCGTTGCGGCGACCACTGCCGGGTCGAGTTGACGCCGATTACCGGGCGCTCGCACCAGCTGCGCGTGCACATGCTATCAATCGGCCACCCGCTGCTGGGTGACCGCTTGTATGCCAACCCTGAAGCCTTGGCGGCCTATGACCGGCTGTGCCTGCATGCGGCAATGCTCAGCTTCACTCACCCGGTCAGCGGGGAGCGGTTGAAGTTCGAGTGCCCGGCACCGTTCTGATGACGCTAGGGCTTAGCGGGCCCTTTCGCGGGGCAAGCCCGCTCCCACAGGGTTTGCGAGGTATCTGTGGGCGCGGGCTTGCCCCGCGAAGAGGCCGACACAATTTGTGATCTATCTGCGTTAAACTCGCGCCACTGCTGTCTGGAGTGAGTTATGCGCGAAGCACTGAACACTGGCCTGATCGATTTCCTCAAGGCCTCCCCCACGCCCTTCCATGCCACCGCCAGCCTGGCCCAGCGCCTCGAGGCCGCCGGCTACCAGCGCCTGGACGAGCGCGACAGCTGGTCAACGGTGCCGGGTGGTCGGTATTACGTCACCCGCAACGACTCCTCGATCATCGCTATCAAACTGGGCAAGCAAGCGCCCCTGCTTGGCGGTATCCGCATGGTCGGTGCCCACACCGACAGCCCGTGCCTGCGCGTCAAGCCGCAACCCGAACTGCAGCGCCAAGGCTTCCTGCAGCTGGGCGTCGAGGTTTACGGCGGTGCGCTGCTGGCGCCCTGGTTCGACCGCGACCTGTCCCTGGCCGGCCGAGTCACCTTCCGCCGTGACGGCAAGGTCGAAAGCCAGCTGATCGACTTCAAGCTGCCCATCGCGGTGATCCCCAACCTGGCGATCCACCTCAACCGCACCGCCAACGAAGGCTGGCAGATCAACCCGCAGAACGAACTGCCGCCCATCCTGGCCCAGGTCGCCGGCGACGAGCGCATCGACTTCCGCGCGCTGCTCACCGAACAGCTGGCCCGTGAGCACGAGCTCAACGCCGACGTGGTGCTGGACTACGAGCTGAGCTTCTACGACACCCAGGATGCCGCGCTGATCGGCATCAACCGCGACTTCATCGCCGGTGCCCGCCTGGACAACCTGCTGTCGTGCTATGCCGGCCTGCAAGCGCTGCTGGCTGCCGACAGCGACGAAACCTGCGTGCTGGTGTGCAACGACCACGAAGAAGTCGGCTCGTGCTCGGCCTGTGGCGCCGACGGCCCCATGCTCGAGCAGACCTTGCAACGCCTGCTGCCCGAGGGTGACAGCTATGTGCGGACCATTCAGCGCTCGCTGATGGTGTCGGCTGACAACGCCCATGGCGTGCACCCCAACTATGCCGACAAGCACGACGGCAACCACGGGCCCAAGCTCAACGCCGGGCCGGTGATCAAGGTCAACAACAACCAGCGCTACGCCACCAACAGCGAAACCGCCGGGTTCTTCCGCCACCTGTGCATGGCCGAAGAAGTACCGGTGCAGAGCTTCGTGGTGCGCAGCGACATGGGTTGCGGCTCGACCATCGGCCCAATCACCGCCAGCAACCTGGGTGTGCGCACGGTCGATATCGGCTTGCCAACCTTTGCCATGCACTCGATCCGCGAGTTGTGCGGCAGCCATGACCTGGCGCACCTGGTGAAAGTGCTGACGGCGTTCTACCGCAGCCGCGACCTGCCGTAAGTCCGCACTGGCCTCATCGCCGGCAAGCCGGCTCCCACACGAACAGCACAAGCCTCAAGAACTGTGGCGTACCTGTGGGAGCCGGCTTGCCGGCGATGGGCCCGCACAGGCACTACTAGTGCCACGGATCAACCCGCTTCGCCTGCTACCCGCTATGCTTGTTACATGGCCCCACTGCAAAAGGATTGCTGTCCATGTCCCCCTTTCTGTCCCTGTTCGTGCCGGTGTTTCTGTTCCTGCTGCTGCTGACCATCGGCTTCAGCCTGCGCGAGCGCAACATCGGTGTGCTGATGATGTGGATCGGCACACTGGGCATCTTCGGCCTTACTTGCTGGAAGATCCTGGAGAAACTGCCCACATAAACCTCTACACTCGGTCCATCGTTTGACCTGAGGTAGATTTCCCGGTGCCTGCCCTTCTGCGTTGCCTGTCCCTGCTGCTGTTATTGTTCATCACCCCGGTTCATGCCGCGGGCCTGCCGAGCCTGCTCGGCTCCAGCGCGCCTGCGCAGCCTGAGGCCACCGAGCCACTGGGCAAGTCGCTGGACGAGGTGATCAAGAACCTCGAAAACGACCAGCAACGCGCCAAGTTGCTGGCCGACCTGAAAAAACTGCGCGACGCCACCAAGCAATCACAACCCACCGTCGAACAGGGCGTGCTAGGCCTGATCGGTGGTGCTTTGCATGACTTCGAACAGCAGTTCAGCGGCGATGCCAGCCCCTTCCACCGCTGGGCGGCAGAAATCGAGCAAGCCCAGGCAGAACTGACCGAACTGGTGGTCCCGGTGCACCAATGGCCGGCGATCCTGTTCGGCTTTGCCGCGATCATCGCGGTCTGGAGCCTGCTGGCATACGCCTTCAACTGGATTGGCCACCGGGTACGGCTACGCTTCGGCCTCACCGAAGAGCTGCCCCAGCACCCGCGCACCTGGGACCTGGTGCGCTTTGCCTTGCGCAAGCTCGGGCCCTGGCTAGTGGCCTTGGTGTTCACCGTGTACCTGAGCTTCGCCCTGCCCTCGTCGCTGGGCAAGTCGATGGCCATGGTGCTGGCGTATGCGTTGGTGGTCGGCACCTGCTTCTCGGCCATCTGCGTGATCGCCTTCTCGCTGCTCGACGGCCCACACCGCCACCGCGCCCTGCATATCCTGCGGCACCAGGCCTTCCGCCCGCTGTGGCTGATCGGCAGCTTTGCCGCCTTCGGTGAGGCCATGAGCGACCCTCGACTGACCGTCGCCCTCGGCACCCACCTGGCCCATGCCCTGGCCACCTTGGCCAACGTCATCGCGGCGATCTGCACCGGGCTGTTCATCCTGCGGTTCCGCCGCCCGATCGCCCACCTGATCCGCAACCAACCCTTGGACCGACGCCTGACCCGGCGCACCCTGAGCGACACGATCGAGATCCTCGGCAGCTTCTGGTTCGCGCCCGCGTTGATTCTGGTGGGTATTTCGCTGTTCGCGACCTTCGTCTCGGCCGGCGACACCAGTACCGCCCTGCGCCAGTCGTTGATGTGCACAGTGCTGGTGGTGGTGTGCATGGTGCTCAACGGCCTGGTGCGCCGCCACGCGGCCAACCCCAAACGCGCCAACAAGCGCCAAGCGGTGTACACCGAGCGCTTGCGCAACTTCGCCTATGCCCTGGTGCACCTGTTCATCTGGCTGCTGTTCATTGAGCTGGGGCTGCGCGTGTGGGGCTTGTCGATGATCACCTTCGCCGAAGGCGACGGCCACGAGGTGAGCCTGCGCCTGCTGGGCCTGGCCGGCACGCTGATCGCCGCCTGGCTGGTGTGGATCCTGGCCGACACGGCCGTGCACCACGCCTTGGTGCGCTCGCGCCGCGGGCTGGCCAACGCCCGCGCGCAAACCATGATGCCGCTGATCCGCAACGTCATGTTCGTGGCCATCTTCATCATCGCGGTGATCGTTGCCCTGGCCAACATGGGCATGAACGTCACCCCGCTGCTGGCCGGTGCCGGTGTGATCGGCCTGGCCATCGGTTTTGGCGCCCAGTCCCTGGTAGCTGACCTGATCACCGGGCTGTTCATCATCATCGAGGATTCGCTGGCCATCGACGACTACGTGGATGTCGGTGGGCACCTGGGGACGGTCGAGGGCCTGACCATCCGCACCGTGCGCCTGCGCGACATCGACGGCATCGTGCACACCATCCCGTTCAGCGAGATCAAGAGCATCAAGAACTACTCGCGGGAGTTCGGTTACGCGATTTTCCGCGTGGCGATCCCGCACAGCATGAACATCGACCAGGCCATCACACTGATCCGCGAAGTGGGGCAGAAACTGCGTAACGACCCGTTGATGCGCCGTAATATCTGGTCGCCGCTGGAACTGCAGGGCGTAGAGAGCTTCGAGTCGGGCTCGGCGATTTTGCGGGCGCGCTTCAAGACCGCGCCGATCAAGCAATGGGAAGTGTCGCGGGCGTTCAACCTGGCGTTGAAGCGCCAGCTGGATGAAGCAGGGCTGGACCTGGCGACGCCGCGGTTGTCGGTGCAGGTGGTGACGGCGGGCGGGGGCGGTATGAGCGAAACCAGTTCCTCCAGTTAGGGCCTCTTCGCGGGCTTGCCCGCGAAGAAGCCACCCCATTACCCCGCCTGGGCGCGGATGCGGATTGCATCATGCCGCCAATATTCCAGGTCACAGTCGATCAGGTGCCCCTGCTGGTCACTGTTGACCCGGGTGATGTGTAGCCCCGGGCTGCCGACCGACACCTTCAACGCGGCCGCTGCCTCGATCGGCAACGCCGTCGGCAGAATCTCGAAGCACACCTGCCCATAGCCGATGCCGTAGACCCGCCCATAAATCTCGGTCAGCGACTGCGCCAGATCCTGTTCGAGAATGCCCGGGAAATACCGCGGGTTCAGGTAGTGCTCGGCATACAGCACCGCCCGCCCATCGATACGCCGCAGCCGGCAGATTCGCACCACACTGGACAACGCCGGCAGTTGCAGCCGCGCGCAGACAACGGCAGAAGCCGGCTGCAGCCGAGCCGACAACAGCTCGGTACTCGGCACCCGCCCCTGGTCACGCACCATCGCATGAAAGTGACTACGCTCGATCAGGTCATAGGTCAGCCGCTGGGGCGCGACGAACCAGCCGCGCCGCTCTTCCCGGTAGATCAGCCCCTGGGCCTCCAGCTGTGCCAAGGCCTCGCGCAGGGTAATGCGCGTGGTATCGAACACCTCGCTGAGCTTGCGCTCGGCCGGCAGCTTGCCACCCGGCGCCAGCAGGCCGTGTTCGATCTGCTCCTGCAGGGCGTGGCAGATGGCTGTTACCGCACGCGGGGGCATCGGTTGCATCAAAGGTTACCTATCTGGACTAGGCCAGCCCCATGACGGGGCAATTGGAGAGTAGTGCAAGCCTAGGCAGGGCTGATGAACATCCTGTGACAAAGGCACCACACGGGCTTTGCCAGTTTCGGGCCAAGCCCGCTAAATCAGGGCCTGCGATCTGGTCTACGCTGTATTTTCAGGCAGCCGGAACCCCCGGTTGAAGCCTCCCCCTACATCAAACTGTCACGCAAGCGGCCTACCTTGGCTCAAGGTTTGCTGACCTAGACCAAAGGTCGCTGACAACTGCCTCATTCACGACAACGATCGCAACAGGCACCCACCCAAGGAGCTTCGGATGAAAAAGTTCTTCATGGCGTCACTGCTCGGTTCGGCCATCGCCCTGTGTACCACGGCCATGGCCGCCGGCACCGACCTCAAGGCCCTGGAAGACGCCGCCCGCAAGGAAGGCACCGTCAACAGCGTGGGCATGCCCGATGCCTGGGCCAACTGGAAAGGCACCTGGGAGGACCTGGCCAATAAATATGGCCTCAAGCACAGCGACACCGACATGAGTTCGGCCCAGGAAATCGCCAAGTTCGAGGCCGAGAAAGACAACGCCAGTGCCGACATCGGCGACGTCGGCGCCGCCTTTGGCCCGATTGCCGTGACCAAGGGCGTGAGCCAACCGTACAAGCCGAGCACCTGGGACCAGGTACCCGCATGGGCCAAGGACAAGGACGGGCACTGGGCGCTGGCCTATACCGGCACCATCGCCTTCATCATCAACAAGGACCTGGTGAAAGAAGAAGAACGCCCGAAAACCTGGCATGACCTGGAGAAAGGCAAGTACAAGGTTGCCATCGGCGATGTCGGCACCGCGGCCCAGGCCGCCAACGGTGTACTGGCCGCAGCCATCGCCTATAAAGGCAGCGAAAGCAACATCGAGCCAGGCCTGCAACTGTTCACCAAGCTGGCCCAGCAGAAGCGCCTGTCGCTCGCCAACCCCACCATCCAGACCCTGGAAAAAGGTGAAGTGGAAGTGGGTGTGGTGTGGGACTTCAACGGCCTGAGCTACCGCGAGCAGATCGACCCCAAGCGCTTCGAAGTGCTGATCCCCTCGGACGGTTCGGTGATCTCGGGCTATACCACCATCATCAACAAGTACGCCAAGCACCCGAACGCAGCCAAGCTGGCGCGTGAGTACATCTTCAGCGATGCCGGGCAGACTAACCTTGCCATCGGTCACGCCCGGCCGATCCGCGCCGAGCACCTGAAGCTGCCGGCCGATGTGCAGGCCAAGCTGCTGCCCAATGAGCAATATGGTGCTGCCCAGCCGATCAAGGATGCCGCTGCTTGGGAAGCGACCTCGAAGGCACTGCCGCAGAAGTGGCAGGAGCAAGTGATCATCAACATGGAATAACGGCCTGGATTTTCTAGTGCCTGATCCGGCCTCTTCGCGGGGCAAGCCCGCTCCCACAGGTACAGCACAGGTGCCGTTGCTGTGCTGTACCTGTGGGAGCGGGCTTGCCCCGCGAATGGGACGACGCGGTAATGACTGATACCCCAGCGGAGCCACCATGCAACACAACGTCATCCTGGTCCTGCTCGACGGCCTCAACCACCAGGTTGCCCACCATGCCATGGGCCACCTGCACGCCTACGTCGAGGCCGATCGCGCCGCCCTGTACCGCGTGGAATGCGAGCTACCGTCGCTGTCACGCCCGCTGTACGAATGCATCCTCACCGGCGTCACGCCGATCGACAGCGGCATCGTGCACAACAATGTCAACCGCCTGTCCAACCAGCGCAGCGTGTTCCACTACGCCCGCGAAGCGGGGCTGGGTACTGCGGCGGCGGCCTATCACTGGATGAGCGAGCTGTACAACCGCTCGCCGTTCGATGCGCAGCGCGACCGCCACACCCATGCGCCGAAGCTGCCGATCCAGCACGGCCTGTTCTACTGGGACGACCGCTACCCCGATTCACACCTGCTGGCCGACGCCGAATACCTGCGCCGCCGGCATGCGCCGAACTTCCTGCTGGTGCACCCGATGAGCATCGACGACGTCGGCCACCGCCATGGCCTGGACAGCAGCCAGTACCGCAACGCGGCACGCAGCGCCGACATCCTTTTGGCCGACTACCTGCCGCGCTGGCTCGAAGAGGGCTATCAGGTGCTGGTCACCGCCGACCACGGCATGAACAACGACCGCTCGCACAATGGCCTGCTGGCCGAGGAACGCGAGGTCCCGCTGTTTGTCTTTGGTGATGGCTTCAGCCTCGACCCTGCTGCCAAGCCGCTGCAAACCGAGTTGTGCGGCACCATCTGCGAGCTGCTTGGCGTGGCCCACGACAAGACCGTGTGCCGGGAGCTGCTCAAGTGAATGCCAGCCATCGCGGCCGTTACCTTGCCCTGCTCTGCCTGCTGCCATTCGCCGTGTTCTTCATCATCTTCCAGATCGCCCCGCTGGCCTGGGTGGCGATCAACAGCGTGCAGTCCGAGGCGGGCTGGGGGTTGGAAAACTTCAGCAAGGTGTTCGCCTCGAAGTTCTACCTGCAGGCCTTGCAACGCAGCCTGGAGATCAGCTTCTGGTCGAGCCTGTTCGGTATCGTCATCGCTACCCTCGGGGCGTACTCGCTGCGCCAGGTGGATTCGCGGCTGCGCGACTTCGTCAGTGCCTTCGCCAACATGACCAGCAACTTCGCCGGCGTGCCACTGGCCTTCGCCTTCATCATCCTGCTGGGTTTCAACGGCGCACTGACCCTGCTGCTTAAACAGATCGGCCTGCTGGAAGACTTCAGCATCTACTCCAAAAGCGGGCTGATCCTGGTGTACACCTACTTCCAAATCCCCTTGGGCGTGCTGTTGCTGTACCCGGCGTTCGATGCCTTGCGTGAAGACTGGCGTGAGTCGGCCGCCCTGCTCGGCGCCAACCACTGGCAGTTCTGGCGCCATATCGGCCTGCCGGTGCTGACCCCGGCGTTGCTCGGCACCTTCGTCATTCTCTTGGCCAATGCCCTGGGCGCCTATGCCACGGTGTATGCGTTGACCACCGGCAACTTCAACGTGCTGCCGATCCGCATCGCTGGCCTGGTGGCCGGTGACATCAGCCTCGACCCTAACCTTGCGAGTGCCCTGGCCATGGTGCTGGTGGGGCTGATGACGCTGGTCACGGTGGTCCATCAATGGCTGCTGAAAAGGAGCTACCATGCGCGCTGAAACCAACGCCAGCAGCCTCTACCACCGCCTGGTGGTGTACCTGCTGTTCCTGATTTTGCTGCTGCCGCTGGCCGGCACCCTGCTCTACTCCGTGGCCACCAGCTGGTCGGCCAGCCTGCTGCCCAGCGGCCTGACCCTGAAGTGGTACGTGGCGCTGTGGAGCGAGCCGCGCTTTCTGGCGGCGTTCGGCCAGTCGCTGCTGGTGTGCGTGGGCGCACTGATACTGTCGGTGGTGCTGATCCTGCCGCTGCTGTTCGTGGTGCACTACCACTTCCCCAAGCTCGACGCACTGATGAACATCCTCATCCTGCTGCCGTTCGCGGTGCCGCCGGTGGTGTCCGCCGTAGGGTTGCTGCAGCTGTATGGCAGCGGGCCCATGGCCATGGTCGGCACCCCGTGGATTCTGATCGGCTGCTATTTCACCATCGCCCTCCCGTTCATGTACCGGGCAATCACCAACAACCTGCAGGCGATCAACCTGCGCGACCTGATGGACGCCGCCCAACTGCTCGGGGCCAGCACCTGGCAAGCGGCGTTTCTGGTGGTGCTGCCGAACCTGCGCAAAGGCCTGATGGTGGCCCTGCTGCTGTCGTTCTCGTTCCTGTTCGGCGAGTTCGTGTTCGCCAACCTGCTGGTCGGCACCCGCTACGAGACGCTGCAGGTTTACCTGAACAACATGCGCAACAGCAGCGGCCACTTCAACAGCGCGCTGGTGATCTCCTACTTCGCCTTCGTGCTGGTACTCACCTGGGTCGCCAACCGCCTGAACAAGGACAAGACCTGACATGAGCTTCGTCAGCGTACAGCAACTGCACAAACGCTATGCCGGCACACCGGTTTTCGAAAACATTGACTGCCAGATCGAACGCGGCGAGTTCGTCACCCTGCTCGGCCCTTCCGGCTGCGGCAAGTCCACCCTGCTGCGCTGCATCGCCGGGCTAACCCCGGTGGACGGGGGGCGCATCCTGCTCGATGGCCAGGACATCGTGCCACTGAGCCCGCAGAAGCGAGGCATCGGCATGGTGTTCCAGAGCTACGCGCTGTTCCCCAACATGACCGTGGAACAGAACGTTGCCTTTGGCCTGCGCATGCAAAAGGTCAAGGCCGACGAGAGCCAGGCGCGGGTGCGTGAGGTGCTCGACCTGGTGGAGCTGGGCAGCTTCGCCGGGCGCTATCCGCACCAGCTGTCGGGTGGCCAGTGCCAGCGCGTGGCCCTGGCCCGTTCACTGGTGACCCGCCCGCGCCTGCTGCTGCTCGACGAGCCGCTGTCGGCGCTGGATGCGCGCATTCGCAAGCACCTGCGCGAGCAGATCCGCGCGATCCAGCGTGAACTGGGGCTGACCACCATCTTCGTCACCCACGACCAGGAAGAGGCCCTGACGATGTCAGACCGCATCTTCCTGATGAACCAGGGCCGCATCGTCCAGAGCGGCGATGCCGAAACCCTCTACACCGCCCCCGTGGACCTGTTTGCTGCGGGCTTCATCGGCAACTACAACCTGCTCGACCCGGAAAGCGCCAGCCGCCTGCTGCAACGCCCGGTGGCCAGCCGCCTGGCCATTCGCCCCGAATCCATCACCCTGGGCCTGAATGGCGAGCTGGACGGTGAAGTGCGCAGCCACAGCCTGCTGGGCAACGTCATCCGTTACCGGGTGCGGGTGCGTGAGGTGGAGCTGGTAGTCGACGTGCTCAACCGCTCGTCTGCCGACCTGCATCCGGACGGCCAGCGGGTATCCTTGTCGATCGACCCCACGGCGCTGCGGGAAGTGGCTTAAGGAGATTCAACACAATGGCACTGGCAATTTTCGATCTGGACGAAACCCTGATCCACGGCGACTGCGCGTCACTGTGGAGCGAGCAGATGGCCCGGCTGGGCTGGGTCGACGGCAAGGACTTCCTGCGTCGCGACCATGAATTGATGGAGGCCTATGGCAAGGGCCACCTGGCGATGGAGGACTACATGGCCTTTAGCCTGGAGCCGATTGCCGGGCGCACCCTGGAAGAGGTCGAGCACCTGGTGGAGCCGTGGGTGGAGGACGTTATCGAGCCGATCATTTTCGGCGACGCCTGCCGCTGCATCGCTGAGCATCGCAAGCGTGGCGACCGTATCCTGATCATTTCCGCTTCGGGTACGCACTTGGTTGGGCCGATTGCGGCGCGGTTGGGCGTGGACGAGTACCTGGCGATCGAGCTGGAGGCGGTGAATGGGGTGTACACCGGCAAGACCCATGGGGTGCTGACCTACCGTGAAGGCAAGATCACCCGGTTGCTGGAGTGGCTGGATCAGGAGCAGGAGAATCTGGAAGGGGCGAGTTTCTATTCCGATTCGCGGAACGATCTGCCGTTGTTGTTGAAGGTGGACCATCCGTTTGTGGTGAACCCAGATGCCGTGTTGCGCGAGCATGCCGAGATCAATGGCTGGCCGATTCTGACTTGGCGCTGATCATACTGGCCTCTTCGCGGTACGAGCCCGCTCCCACAGGAATATCACAGGCTCAGGATCAGTGATTTACCTGTAGGAGCGGGCTTGCCCCGCGAAGAGGCCGGGCCTGCTTACACCAGGCTCGGATCGATCACCATCACCAGCTTGCCCGACACCTGGTTAGTCTCAAGCTCGGCATACGCCGCCTGGGCAAATTCCACCGGGTAGGTATCCACCAACTGCGCCGACAACCGCCCTTCGGCGAACAGCGGCCACACCTGCTGCAGCAACTCACGCAGCAACTCGGCCTTGAAGCCATCGTCACGGTTGCGCAGCGTTGAGCCGGTGATTTCCAGGCGCTTACCCAGCACCTGTGCCAGGTCCAGCTCGAACTTTCGTCCGCCCATCAGGCCGATGATCACCCAACGCCCGTCACGCGCCAGCAGTTTGAGGTTGAGTTCCCCATAACTGGCACCCACCGGGTCGAGAATCACGTCGAACGGCCCAACGCCTTCCAGCGCATCGAGGTTCTCGTTACGCACCACGCCACCGGCAGCACCCAGCGCTTCGCAGTAGGCCAGGCGATCCTGCGAGCCAACACTCACATACACCGGGTTGCCAAACGCCTTGCACAACTGGATCGCCGCCGAACCCACGCCGCTGGCCCCTGCGTGTACCAGCACTTTCTCGCCGGCTTTGACGGCGCCCAACTGGAAGATGTTCAACCACGCCGTGGCGTACACCTCAGGCAGTGCCGCCGCTTGGTGCAAGCTCAGGCCTTCAGGTACCGGCAGCACATGGCGGGCATCGACCACCACTTCTTCAGCCATCGCACCACTGGCCAGCAACGCACACACCCGCTCGCCCACACGCCAATCGGCGCCCGGCCCAACTTCTTCGATAATGCCGGCGCACTCCAGGCCCATATAAGGGCTGGCGCCAGGCGGTGGCGGGTACAGCCCCTTCATTTGCAACAGGTCGGCGCGGTTCAGCCCCGCAGCAGCCACGCGAATGCGTACCTGGCCCGCGTCAAGGGCCGGGCGCTCGGCCTCGACCCACTCCACATGTCCGTCTTCGCCTTGCAATGCCTTCACAGTGCCTCCATAGTTGAATCATGACTGAGCCTGGGGAACCCTCGCCCCGGGCTTTTTGCAGTATTTGTCCGGCTCCATGGAACCGGCAACGGAAAAGACGGCCTACTATGCGTGATCAATTGCCTCCACGTCGAATCAGCATGAAGCATTTCCTCCCAAGCACCGCCCTGGCCCTGATGATTGGCCTCGGCAGCCTTACGCTCGGCGGCAATGCGGCGGCCGCCAACAAGTGGGACAGCCTGCAGCCGGACCGCGACGAAATCGTCGCCAGCCTTAATGTGGTGGAACTGCTCAAGCGCCACCACTACAGCAAGCCACCGCTCGATGACGCCCGCTCGGTGATCATCTACGACAGCTACATCAAGCTGCTGGACCCTGCGCGCAGCTACTTCACCGCGGCCGACATCGCCGAGTTCGACAAGTGGAAGACGCAGTTCGACGACTTCCTCAAAAGCGGCAACCTCGACCCGGGCTTCACCATCTACAAACGCTACCTTGACCGCGTCAAACAGCGCCTGGACTTTGCCCTGGCCGAGCTGAACAAAGGCGTCGACAAGATCGACTTCACCACCAAGGAAACCTTGCTGATCGACCGCAAGGACGCCCCGTGGATGAAAAACCAGGCCGAACTCGACGACCTGTGGCGCAAGCGTGTCAAAGACGAAGTGCTGCGCCAGAAGATCGCTGGCAAAGAGCCCAAGCAGATCCAGGAAACCCTGACCAAGCGCTACAAGAACCAGCTGGCGCGCCTGGACCAGACCCGTGCCGAGGATATCTTCCAGGCCTACATCAATACCTTCGCCCAGTCCTACGACCCGCACACCAACTACCTGTCGCCGGACAACGCAGAAAACTTCGACATCAACATGAGCTTGTCGCTCGAAGGCATCGGCGCGGTGCTGCAAAGCGACAACGACCAGGTCAAGATCGTCCGCCTGGTGCCGGCAGGCCCTGCCGCCAAGACCAAGCAGGTCGCCCCGGCCGACAAGATCATCGGCGTGGCCCAGGGCAACAAGGAAATGGTCGACGTGGTCGGCTGGCGCCTGGACGAAGTGGTCAAGCTGATCCGTGGCCCGAAAGGCTCGGTGGTGCGCCTGGAGATCATCCCGGCCAGCAATGCCCCGAGCGACCAGACCAGCAAGATCGTTTCGATCACCCGCGAAGCCGTCAAGCTTGAAGAGCAGGCGGCGAAAAAGTCGGTGCTCAAGCTCAAGCAGGATGGCCGTGACTACAAGCTGGGCATTATCGAGATCCCGGCCTTCTACCTGGACTTCAAGGCCTACCGTGCCGGTGATCCGGAGTACAAGAGCACCACGCGCGACGTGAAAAAGCTGCTCACCGAACTGCAAAAAGAGAAAGTCGATGGCGTAGTCATCGACCTGCGCAACAACGGCGGCGGTTCGCTGCAGGAAGCCACCGAGCTGACCAGCCTGTTCATCGACAAGGGCCCGACGGTGCTGGTGCGCAATAGCGACGGCCGCGTCGACGTGCTCGAGGACGAAAACCCGGGCGCCTTCTACAAAGGCCCGCTGGCACTGCTGGTCAACCGCCTATCGGCCTCGGCCTCGGAGATCTTCGCCGGTGCCATGCAGGACTACCACCGGGCACTGATCGTCGGTGGCCAGACCTTCGGCAAAGGCACCGTGCAGACCATCCAACCGCTCAACCATGGTGAGCTGAAACTGACCTTGGCCAAGTTCTACCGGGTGTCTGGGCAGAGCACCCAGCACCAGGGCGTGCTGCCGGACATCGACTACCCATCGATCATCGACACCAAGGAAATCGGCGAGAGCGCCCTGCCCGAGGCGATGCCGTGGGACACCATCCGCCCGGTGGTCAAGCCAGCGGCCGACCCGTTCAAGCCGTACCTGACCCAGCTCAAGGCACAGCATGAAGCGCGCAGCGTCAAGGATGCCGAGTTCACCTACATCCGCGACCGCCTGGCACTGGCCCAGAAGCTGATGAACGAGAAGACCGTCAGCCTCAACGAGCAAGAACGCCGTGCCCGCCACGATGAGATCGAGGGCAAGCAGTTGGCCCTGGAAAACATCCGCCGCAAGGCCAAAGGTGAAGAGCCGCTCAAAGAGCTGAAGAAGGAAGATGAAGACGCATTGCCGGCTGAAGATGAAAACACCAAACCGGAAGACGACGCCTACCTGTCCGAGACAGGGCGCATTCTGCTCGACTACCTGAGCGCAAGCTCGCAGGTGGCCAAGCACTGAGGTTAGGCATGCGTTAACCAAAAGGGCCGGGTGTGAAAGCACCCGGCCCTTTTCTTTGTATGTGAGCAGCCTTGTGCTGCGAAGAGGCCAGTGAAAACACCGCAGATCTTTGGTGTTTTCACTGGCCTCTTCGCAGCACAAGGCTGCTCCTACAACGTCCTGCGCTCGGCTGAATCAGGCTTCTTCGGGGTAACGGTACTCGAACACCCGCACCACTTCCGAGGCATGCCAGGACGCCGCTTCCATGCCATCGACCGGCCCGGCAAAACGCCCGAGCCGCTCTACACACTCGAAAAAACCGGTGCGCGGCAAGCGGCTGGCACCCTGGCTGATCACCAGCGAACTGCGCAAAGGCTGCTCGGCACGGGCGTCGAGCACCGCCAGGTACTCCAGCGCGGCGGTCAGCGTCTGCATGGCCGGGCTGGGCAATTGCAAGCGCTCGATAAGCGCACGGTACGTCAGCAGATGACGTTGACGACGGGCCAGGTCAAGCTCGTCCAGCAGGCTCTGCCAGTGCTGGCGGCTGATCCTGACCTGGCTCATGAGGGTTCGCTCCAACCCGCCACACCCAGGTGCCAGGCCAGGGCGCGGCGGATGGCAGCGTCCGGCTGTCGCTCGCCTGACTCGATCATGGCCAGGTACGCGGGGCTCACACCCACATTGCGCGCCAAAAGCTCAGGGGCGATGCCCTTCGCTTGGCGAATGTGTGCCACCTCGCTGAATGCCGGTAAAGGTGCAGCACTGGCAGCATCGCTTTGCACTTCACTGACACCCGCCTCGACGGGCGGCTGCCCCGCTGCCTTCAGCAGTGCCTGGTATTGCTCCCAGGGAACGACGGCGTACTCGGGCTGACCGTCCCGGCTAATAACCTGAATACCCATTACAACCCCCTTACTTAGGATTACGGCATGTAATCCGTAGGCATAATCCTTATGCCAATTATATTACCAAGTACGGGAGTCTGTGCAGCTCAGGCTGATTTCACTGCGTATTGCGTTCCAGGCGCAAGGCTTCGGGGGTATCCGGCAAGCGTTCCACCACGCGCAAGCGCTCTGGGGCTTGGCTGTCGCGCCAGGCTTTGAAACGCGCCAGCTCATCGGCCACGGTCTTCAACACCCAACCCAGCACGGCGATGTCGTCAAGAAAGCCCACGCCCAGCAGCCAGTCGGGGATGGCGTCGATAGGGCTGACGAAGTACAACAGGCCGGCAACGATGGTCACCAGCGCTTTGGGGCTGATGGCGCGGTACTCGCCGCGCCACCAGGCCAGGCACAGCGACTGCAGCAGCTTTACATCCTCGCGCAGCTGGCCGATCCGCGGGCCTTTGCGGGCCACGGCGAACAGCAAGGCCGGCAACCGCCCGCGGCTGAGCAAGCGCTCGGCCAACGGCAGAAAACGGGCGAAATTCCAGGGTGCGCTCATGGAGCCTCCGAGAGGGACAGGTTATCCACATTTATTGTGGATAACCTTGTGAACAGGGCGAAGTTTCTGACGTCAGGTGCCCACTAGGCAAGGGTCCCGGTCAGATCGGGCGTTTTTTACACAGTCGTTTCAGATTCGCAAACGATTTGCGTCAGAAGCATCCTACTTCATCACGCTGCTATTGCTCGGACAGTATCAGCCGCCAGAGGTTCTTCTCAGCCACTGGCCCCAAACGAAAACGCCCCGTCAAGACGGGGCGTTTTACGCAAACCAGCCAGTGTTACTTGGCAGGCTCTTCTGCTGGCGCTTCTGGCTCGGCACCCTGCAGCTGGGCCGGGTCTTTGATGGCGATCAGCTCAAGGTCGAACACCAGTACCGAGTTGGCAGGGATCAGCGGGCTCGGGCTCTGGGCACCGTAGGCCAGTTCGGCCGGGATGAACAGCTTGTACTTCTCGCCGACGTGCATCAGTTGCAGGCCTTCGACCCAACCTGGGATCACGCCGCTGACAGGCAGGTCGATCGGGCTGCCGCGCTCGACGGAGCTGTCGAACACCTTGCCATCGGTCAGCTTGCCTTCGTAGTGAACAGTCACTACGTCGGTCGGCTTAGGCTGCGGGCCGTCGGCCTTCTTGATCACTTCGTATTGCAGGCCCGAAGCGGTGGTGACAACACCCGGCTTCTTGGCGTTTTCTTCGAGGAACTTCTTGCCGGCGGAGGCGGCTTCTTCGCTGGCCTTGGCCAGACGCTCTTCGGCGCGCTTCTGCAGCGAGGTGAAGGCTTCTACCAGCTCTTCGTCCTTGATGCGCTGCTCTTTCTTGCTGACGGCGTCTTCGATGCCGAGGGCGACCGCTTTCGAATCAAGGTCTTCCATGCCTTCCTGAGCCAGGCTCTTGCCCATGTTCAGGCCGATACCGTAGGAGGCTTTCTGTGCCGGAGTCTTCAGCTCGGGGCTGCTGGCCTGTTGGTCGCAGCCAGCCAATACCAGGCCTACCAGGGCAACCGCAGCCGCCAAACGATGCTGTTTCATGCTATTTCCTTGTTCATGCGCCATAAGGGCAATCAGGGTAAAGCCGCGAGCTTAGCAGGCGGCCATGACCAATGGCTACCGGCATAGGAGCGGGTTTTGCTAAGGAAGTTCAGTACTTAAAGGGTTATTCATCTGACACATTAGAGCCACTGGCCAGTATTGACCCTTTATGCCGAATTCGCCTGGGTTTACCCGCCAAAAATTTCACTTCGTTCTGAGTTGTCAGGGGTATTGCCCCTCACGGTACTGCCCCGCCACCTCACGCAGCACCTCGCACACCCACTGCCCTGGCACGCTCTGCTCCAGCGCCGCATTGCGGCACAGGCCCACCGACCCGCCCGGCTCGCGCACGCCCAAGTCGAGCTCGACCAGCTCACCACGGCCCAGGTCGATCAGCACCGCATCCCGTGGCGCCACCCACACCGCATCACTGCCCAGCAGGTAGCGGCGGCTCAGGGCCAGCGAGAGGGTTTCCAGGCGTTGCGCGGGCATCTGGATACCGCATTGGACGAACAGGCTGTCGGCGTGCTGGCGAATGGTGGTGCCTGGGGGCGGCAACACCAAGGGGTAACGCCCCACCTGTGCCCGCTCGACAGGCGTGTTGGCCAACAACGGGTGCCCCGGCCGCACGACCAGGCTCATCGATTCGCTGTACAGGTGCTCGAACGACAGGCCCTGAATTTGGGGGCTGTCGGTCATGCGCCCCACCACCAGCTCCAGCTCACCCAGGCGTAGCTGGCCCAGCAACTGCGCGCTGGCACCGGTCACCACGCTGATCAGCAACGCCTCATGGCGTTGATGCAGGCGGCACAGCACCTCGGGCATCAACAAGCCCTCGACCGTGGACAGCACGCCAATGCGCACCTGCGACGGTGCCCGCGCCTCGCCGCGCAGGCTGCTGACGCCATCGCGCAGCGCCTGCACGCTGGGCCCGGCATACCGCATGAAGCGGGTGCCGGCCGGGGTCAGCTCGACGCCCTGCCGGCTGCGTTCGAACAGGCGTGTTTCCAGCAGCGCTTCGAGTTCCTTGAGCGTCTTGGAAATCGCGGGCTGGCTGATGGCGAGGATGTCTGCGGCCCTGGCCAGGCTGCCCTGCCGGGCAATCTCCAGGAAGCACAGCAGGTGGCGGTACTTGATGCGGGTGTCGAGGTTCATGGCCTCAAGCTTACCGCATGGCTACCTGCGGTGTATCCGGGTCGCGCTGCTGGCGGCGGAACTGCCCCGGCGGCAAGCCATGGATCTGCCGGAAGCGCCGCGAAAAGTACGCTTCATCAGCAAAGCCGCACAGCCGAGCCACCTCACCGACCGGGCGGCTGCCGTTAAGCAGGTAATTGCGCGCGGCGTGCATGCGCCGCTCCAGCACCAATTCGCTGAAGGTCTTGCCGATTTCCTTGCGCAGCCAATGGGTCAGGTAGGTGGGCGACAGGTACGTGGCGGCGGCGACCTTCTGCAGGTTGAGGTCGGGGTCGTCGATGTGCCTGCGCAGGTACTCGCTCATGCGCCCCAACGCGGCGCGCCGGCTGAGTTGCGCAGCATTGCTCTCGGCCAGCTCGCGCAGGGGGTCGGCGTACAAGCCGCACACCTGGCCGATCAGTTGCAGCAACAGGCCCTTGAGGATTTCACGGCTGCCGAAGCGGCGGTTGGCATCGAGTTCACGCATCTGCCCGAGAATACGCCGCACCTCGCTGAAATCGGCCTCGGCGAGGTGAAAATCCAGGTGCTCCTGGAAGCGGAACGGTGACAGTTCAGGGGCCTGCAGTATCGACACTTCTTCCAGGTCCATGGGGTCGCAAGGCAGGTGCGGCAGCAGGAATGTCTGGGAAAAGTTGATGACCACGAAATCGCTGTCGTCCGGGTGCGGGATGACATGCACCCGGTGCGGCAGGATGAAGGCCAGGGTGTTGCGTTTGAACGGGCGCTGCACGCTGCCGATGTGCTGCACCGTATCGCCGCCAAAATTGACCTGGATCTGAAAATACTCGTGTCGGTGTGGCGCGGTTTCGGCCGGCCGGCCGCGCTGGTCGCGGATGTAGAAATCCATCAGCTCGCTGCGCTGTTGCATGACGTAGGTCGGGACTTCGCGCTTGGGGGGCATGGGGGTCTCCGGTCGGGGGCTTGGCGCTGACGTTGCCTGCCATGCGGGAATTCTGAACGGCAAGCGGCTTGCCTGGCAATGAGTTGTACGACGTCGAAACTCATAATTTTGAAGCCCACTGCAAAAAACGTATCCGGCAAAAATCGACGCAGCCCTTTAAAACCGCCACCCAAAGCAAAAAAAGCTGCCAAAACCCCGCCCGCTGAGTTTTTTGGACAGCGCAGCCCTACCCCGTTCCGAGTGAAAAAAACGGTCTAAAACCGCCGTTGATTTTCCGATGTTGTACGACCACCTTAAAAAAGGGACTGCAGCCCAACCTCTACCAACAACAACAAACGAGGTCGACTCATGTCGAGCACGCCTACTTCCCGCACTGCGGCGCCTGCGTTCGCAGTGGACGCGGTCGCATCGCAACGCCTACCCACCCGCCGTCGCTGGTTCATGCTCTCGCTGCTGCTGCTGGCGACCATCATCAACTACGTCGACCGGGTCAACATCTCCATCGCGGCGCCCTTCATGGCCAAGGACCTGGGCCTGGACAAAGTCGAGATGGGCTTGATCTTCTCCGCGTTCGCCTGGACTTACGCCCTGGCGTTGGTGCCAGCCGGCTTCATTGCCGACCGCTTCGGCTCGCGCCTGACCTACGGCGTCTCGCTGATCAGTTGGTCGGCTGTCACTGTCGCCCAGGGCCTGGCCAGCGGCTTCACCTCGCTGTTCGGCCTGCGCCTGGCCGTCGGTGCCATGGAGGCACCGGCCTTCCCCGCCAACAGCCGCGCCGTCACCGTGTGGTTCCCTGCCCGCGAACGGGGCATGGCCAGCAGCATCTACGTGTGCGGCCAGTACCTGGGCACGGCCTTGTTCACTGGGGCATTGCTGTGGCTGGCGACCACCTATGACTGGCGCCATGTGTTCTACAGCACCGGCCTGATTGGTATCGTGTTTGGCGTGGTGTGGTTGTTCCTGTACCGCGACCCGCTCAACTGCAAGAAGGTCAGCAAGGAAGAACTGGCCTACATCGAGGACGGCGGCGGGCTGGTCAGAAGCAGCCAGGAGCGCACCCGTTTCGACTGGCGCCAGGTCGCCGAACTGTTCCGCTACCGCCAGGTGTGGGCCATCTGCCTGGGCAAGTTCGCCAGCACCTCAGCGCTGTACTTCTTCCTCACCTGGTTCCCCACCTACCTGATCGAAGAGCGCCAGCTGACGCTGATCAAAGTCGGCATCTTCGCGGTGATGCCGTTCATTGGCGCCACGGTCGGCATCTTGCTGGCGGGGATCGTTTCCGACCTGCTGATCCGCCGGGGCTACTCGCTGTCCTTTGCCCGCAAGCTGCCGCTGGTGGTGGGGTCGATGCTGGGCATGTCGATCGTGTTGGTCAACTTCACCGACTCCAACGTGCTGTGTATCGCCGTGCTGACGCTGGCGTTCTTTGCCCAGGGCATCGCCTCGTCCTCGTGGGCAGCGGTTTCGGAAGTGGCACCCAAGCAACTGATCGGGTTGACCGGCGGGGTCACCAGCCTGGCCGCGAACATTGGCGGCATCGTCACCCCGATCGTGATTGGCGCGATCGTGCAGGCCAGTGGCTCGTTCGCCTTGGCGTTCTGGTTTATCGGCGGGGTGGCGTTGATGGGCACGCTGTCCTACTCGCTGTTGCTCGGCAAGCTGTACCGGATCGAGCTCAAGACCGCGGCATAAGCAGGCGCGGTGAGTGCCGGAAGCGCCACCGCAGATCCCCCGTTTTTATCCAAACCGTCCCTTTTATCGTCCAACTTTGCCCGCCAGCCGCTGGCTAGGCT